>NZ_JAPVXT010000002.1:0-310832 GCF_041431445.1 Veillonella sp. 20925_1_51 | reverse complement strand
AGTAATAGTATAATCAAAAGGACTCTACATTTTAATCAGTAGAGTCCTTTATTATATGTATACTTAATATGGCGAGCTTTTGAAAATTGCCAATTAGATAATGCTTAGATTATTTTAGCTGACCTGCAGCTACGGCAAGATCTCTCCAATAGATAGCTTGCATATAACCATAAGTATCTGGTTTTAACGTAATCAATTTAGCTTTAGGTCGTTTTTCCTCACGTAATATTCTACCTGTACGGGCATCGATAATATTACGTTGTTCTTGGACCCATTGAATTGTATCGGCATCTTGATCAAAGTAATAATGGTTTATGTACTCTGTCATATAATATTGAGCCCCTTGATGACTATAGGTGCGACCGATAATTTCAAATTTATTACCTTCACCAGCGATAACTTTAACGCGTTGTTCTGCGTAATAGTTTTGACCATTCATACGATATAAGTAGGCATAACCTCTTGCATTCTCTAAGTCAGCAATATTGACTGCTTGAGAGGGCAGGATGCCTAAGATTGTGAAAGCTGCTGCAATTAATAAACTACGCTTCATTTATTCTCCTTATTACTTTGCATGGGGCTGATCAGACTCAGCTACTACATGGACAACTAATTCTTGATCGGAAGGAATCTGAGCCATAACTACAGGCATTGGTACACTCATAGCTGCGGCGATACCTTTGATTTGTCGCATCGCAACTGGTATTACAGTACCATCTTCTTGTAAGTTATTTTCTAAGGCTTCAATTTCTGTAACTGTTAAGCCTGCTTTTGTGGCAAAGTCTTCAATGGATACACCATTGGCTTCCCGATATTCTTTAATGAAATCTCCGATATACATAGATTCCTCCTATTTTTAGATACCTTTATATTGTAATTAAAAATATCATATATGGCAATAGATGAATAAGAGATGAAAAGGCAAAAGCAGTGAAGATATCCAAATAGTGTATAACTCATGTTTATATATGTATAAATTAATGGACAGTAAAATTGTAAATAAAATTACAAAAATAAATTGACTTAATACGATAGCGGTGTTAATATTAACTCATAGAAAACATCATATTTGGGAATAGGTGCTGAAAAGCATAATAGAGAAGCTGGTTAAATGCCAGCACGGTCCCGCCACTGTATGGTCGAGCGAGTCTAAATTAAGTCACTGGGAAACTGGGAAGGCTAGATAAGCGATGACGCCGAGTCAGGAGAACTGCCTATTCAACATTCACCATTTGACCTACGAGAGATAGGGAGGAGAAGTTAATAGCTCCTTTTTACGTACCCGTAAAAAGGATTTTTTAGTTCTATACAATCTTCAACATTTATGAGTTAGATTGTATTCGAAAGACCTAAATGTCGATGGCATGGTCATGGTGAATAATACCTTCTTGGTATTACCAGCATGACATACGTTATGACTGTTAATATATTTTATGGTAAATGTAGGGCATGCATTTATTCATCATCATCCTAAAAAAGAGGCTGACCCAGGATTCTAGTAGTTCGGATTCTGGGTCAGTCTCTTTTTCATTTTACAATTTATATAATGACCAATATGTAAGGTTAAAATAAAGAAAAAAGAATTCGTTATATAGTAGATATTTAATTAGTCCTATAGTAGATATTTTAGAGGTAACATGAAATTTAAGTTAAATCTAAAAAAATGATTGACGATGAATTATATACATGATATTATTATTTCAGTTGAGACGCGGGAGTGGCGGAATTGGCAGACGCACCAGACTTAGGATCTGGCGCCTTACGGCGTGGGGGTTCAAGTCCCTTCTCCCGCACCAACTTTATTGCACCTTTTGAGGTGCTATTTTTTTTGCCTAAAAATGTTATAATAAATGAGTTAGAACTATTTATTTAAATAATCATGAATACTATATGGTGCAGTATGGATAATACATTAACTAAGCTGCTTTCACAGAACCCATCCTTTGTGGATGGGCTAAACGCATTTCAGCGGAAAGGAAAGTCAGTCATATATGGTCTAAGTGGATCTCAAAAGAGTTTCCTCTTAAACCAAGCTTTTGCTACAGGTCTTACAAAGCCCGTAGTTATCGTAGTCCATGATAAGGACCATAAAGAGATGTGGGAACGAGATTTAGCCTTTTTCTGGCCTAATATCCCAGTCCTATCATTTCCTATAACTGACAATGTGGAGTTTACAACCACTGCTCGTAGCCTTGAAGATCAAGGTGCACAAATGCGTGCGTTAGCATTACTAGCATGGCAAGAATCTGCCGTAGTTATAGCGAATGCAGAAGAGGTTACACAATATGTAGTATCTCCACAATATTTAAAAGGTCAGTCGTTACATTTTTCTTTGAATGATACGATTGATCGCGATACAGCTCTTGAACAGCTTGTCACAATTGGATATGAACGTGTAGACCAGGTGGAACAACGTGGTCATTTTGCCGTGCGTGGGGATATTCTAGATATTTATCCTGTTAATAGTGAACATCCAATACGAATTGAGTTCTTTGGCGATGAAATCGATACATTGCGTTTCTTCTCTGTTGAGAACCAACGTTCCATTGAACAAATTGATTCGTATACGGTGACACCTTTCTTCCTTGGTAAAAGTGATGCAGATTGCACCTTATTATCCTATGTGAAAGAAGGGACTCTCATTTATGATGAGCCCGGTCGTATCCAGGAAGCATTAAAGAAATTCCTCAAGGAAGATCCTACACATCGTAAAAATCATTGCGACTGGAGTGAATTACAACGTACTGTAGAGGCTACAAATCAAGTAGCTTTCACATTTATGCAACAACGCTCTATCGGTTTACCTGGATTTAATCCAATCGGTATTCAAGGTAAAACGATGACGAGCTTTGAGCGTCAAATTCCGCTCCTAACAGATGAGATTAAGCAATGGCATCGCCTCAATCATCAAGTTGTATTGGTATTAAATAACCAACAACGACGAGAAGGTATTGAACGAGCTCTTGAAGGTGAAGGGATTGCCTTTGTTCATAGTGAGGAATGGATTGCAATACCTAATACGGTCGTTATTTTGCAAGGTTTATTGACCGATGGTTTTGAATTGCCTAATAGCCATCTCGTAGTTGTTGTAGAAGGCAATATTTACGGACAACAAAAACGTAAGCTTCGCAACAAGCCTAAAAAGGGCCAAGAAATCAATTACTTTACGGATTTAACACCAGGTGACTATGTAGTTCATAGCATGCATGGTATTGGTAAGTATATTGGCCTTAAAACGATAGAAACAGAAGGCATTCACCGGGACTATATTGAAATCGCCTATGCCGGAACGGATAAGTTATTCCTACCAGCAAACAATCTAGATCAGTTACAAAAATACATTGGTAATGAAGGTGATGTGCCGCGCATCCATAAAATGGGTGGCCGTGACTGGGCTAAGGTTGTTACAAAGGCCAAAAAATCCATCGATGATTTGGCAGATAAGCTCGTTGAGATCTATGCACAACGAGAAATTACAGAAGGATTTGCATTTTTGCCAGATCAACCATGGCAGCAAGAGTTTGAAGATGCCTTCCCTTATGAAGAAACGGAAGATCAATTACAGGCTACGGCGGAAATTAAAGAATCTATGGAGCGACCTGTTCCTATGGACCGATTGCTAGCTGGAGACGTAGGCTTTGGTAAAACTGAAGTCGCTATGAGAGCTATTTTTAAAGCTGTTATGAGTGGCAAGCAAGTTGCAGTGCTCGTACCGACAACAGTTCTTGCACAGCAACATTTCCAAACCTTCTGGAATCGTTTTGCTCCATTTGGGGTCAAAGTCGATGTGCTCAATCGTTTCCGCAGTACATCTGAGAAGAAACAAGTTCTAAAAGGTGTAGAGGATGGCTCTATCGATGTTCTCATCGGAACCCATTCACTACTCAATAAAAAAGTAGTCTTTAAAGACTTAGGCATGCTTGTTGTTGATGAAGAGCAACGCTTCGGGGTAGCTCAAAAGGAAAAATGGAAAGAGTGGGCTAGTAATATTGATGTGCTCACCTTAAGTGCAACCCCAATTCCTCGGACCTTACATATGTCTCTTGTAGGTGTTCGGGAGATGTCTGTTATCAACACGCCACCAGAGGAACGATTGCCGGTTCAGACCTATGTGGTGGAATATGATATGAACATCGTTGCTGATGCCATCAAGCGAGAATTGGCACGGGGCGGACAAGTTTACTTCGTATATAACCGCGTTGCATCAATTAATCATATGGGTGAATTATTAGAAGCGGCGTTGCCAGGTTTGCGTTATGCTATTGCTCATGGTCAGATGACGGGCCGTCAAATTGAAGAAATTATGACGGATTTCTATGAAGGTCATTATGATGTATTATTGTCTACAAGTATCATTGAAACCGGCTTAGATATTCCTAATGCCAATACCATCATCATTTATGATGCGGACCGATTAGGCTTATCTCAGCTATATCAAATGCGTGGACGCGTAGGGCGTTCTCGTAGACGGGCCTATGCATACTTTATGTATCGACCTGACAAAATGCTTTCAGAGGCTGCAGAGAAGCGCTTGAAAGCTATTGAAGAGTTCACCGAGCTCGGTGCTGGTTTTAAATTGGCGATGCGAGATTTAGAAATCCGTGGTGCGGGTAATCTCTTAGGTTCACAGCAACATGGTAACATCGCCTCTGTCGGCTTTGGTATGTACGTAAGTATGTTAGAAGAAGCCATTGCGAAGGCTCAAAATAAAGAGGTAGAGCGCGAGGTCTCCATTGATCCAGCCATCGACCTAGAGGTAGATGCCTTTATCGATGATGCGTATATTAAAGATAGTGCCCGCAAAATTTCTGTATACCAACGATTGTTACATATCAAATCAAAAGAACAGCTTGATGATATGACAGACGAACTTATTGACCGCTTCGGTACGCCAACAGATCCGGTGGACCGACTATTGCGCATTGCTCAAATTAAAGAGCAAGCACGTTTACTTGGTATTAAAAGTATCGTCCGTAGAGATCAACAGCTTACCATTCATTGGCATGACGATTCCAAAATGGCCGATTGGGATATGGGGGCTGTGCGAGAAGATTTATGGAAAAAGATGAAATTTACAGACTCCAAGCCAGCCATATTGTATGTGAGCCTTAAAGGCATGAAAGGTTCTATTTTGACCATTACGGAAGCGGTGATGAAGGCCCTTAGCCAGAAATCATCGTCTAAGGAGGGCCTATGAATCGATTTTTAAAGGGTGCTATGATTTTAACCTTGGCTGGGATTATTGTTAAGGTTATCGGCGCTTTCAGTAAAGTCCTTATTGCCCGTGTACTCGGTGGTGAAGGGATTGGCCTATATATGATGGCCTATCCGATTTATCAAATTATCGTTAGTATTTCCGCTGCAGGCATTCCTGTGGCCATATCTATTATGATTGCGGAAAAGCTAGCTAATGATGATATGCGTGGCGTACAACAAGTGTTTTCCGTATCTTTAAAAGTGTTAACGCTGTTAGGCCTTGTATTTAGTGTTGCTTTATATGGCAGTGCACAGTGGCTCATAGATTCTCATATTATTACAGATCCTCGTGCATTGCTCGCTATTCAGCTATTATCTCCAGCAATCTTTATCGTTACGATTTTGAGTTGTTTTAGAGGTTACTTCCAAGGCTTCCAATACATGGTTCCTACTGGGACTAGCCAAGTCTTTGAACAAATCTTCCGCGTATCCTCTATGGTGGGCTTAGCCTATTACTTCATTGATAGAGGGTTACACTTAGCGGCTGGTGGTGCAACCTTTGCTACATTCCCTGGCGTATTAGCGGGATTACTCGTATTAATTTACTTTTACTATCGTCAACGTCGTGTACGAGCGCAAATGTTGGCACAGCAGAATCCGACTGCTGTTGGTGAAAGTAATAGTTCTGTAGTCAAACGACTATTTAGTTTGGCCATACCTGTTTCGATGGCCAATATTATGCTGCCTATGGTATCCCTTATCGATACATTTATCGTGCCAAAGCGTTTGATGGATATTGGGTTTTATCTCAATGAAGCGACCACACAATTTGGTTATCTTACAGGGATGGCTACATCGTTGATTGGGTTGCCCATTATTTTGACTACATCTTTAGCAGCTAGTCTTGTACCAGCCGTATCGGAAGCGCATGCCCAAGGTGATGTACAACGTATTGTGCAGCGTGC
Source organism: Veillonella sp. 20925_1_51 (assembly GCF_041431445.1). Classification (NCBI taxonomy): domain Bacteria; kingdom Bacillati; phylum Bacillota; class Negativicutes; order Veillonellales; family Veillonellaceae; genus Veillonella; species Veillonella sp. 20925_1_51. The sequence goes on along the minus strand of NZ_JAPVXT010000002.1, from coordinate 304,671 downwards.
AGGAACAGCCATTAAAATTGCAAATATGTTTACTATTCCAGCCTGTATCGGCCTCTGTGTGTTGGCGACACCTATATCTAAACTGATATATGCAACGCCTCATGCAGGTCCTGTTATTGCTGTTATTAGCTTGAGCATTATATTCTTAGGTTGGCAACAGATTACAGCAGGCATCTTGCAAGGGTTAGGCAGAACTGTTATTCCTATGATAGCCATTTTTATTGGTTTGTTGGCTAAGACCTTCTTAGACTATGAATTGACAGGTACTATTGAGCTAGGCATTAATGGTGCTGCATGGGCAACGAATTTGAATTTTGCCATTGCGGCATTCATAAACTATATATTTGTTAAAAAATATGTAGGATCTGTACTTAATAAATTAGAGCTATTAAAAATTGTAGTGTCTGCCATGGCTATGGGCGGTGCTACACAGGTAGTGTATGTGACTACTGTAGAGTTATTCGGCAATGGTGGTGCAGTGGCAGCGGCTATTATTGTGGCTGTATTTGTATATGGTTTATCCTTATGGTTAACAAAGGCCGTTGTAAAAGCTGATATGTATCATTTCCCTGTTATAGGTAAGCGCTTACAAGCTCGCCGAGATAAGGAGGAGGCTAAACTATATGAAGAACAATACTGATAAGCCTGTATCGGTACAACCATTAGTAGATGTAGTAAAAGCCTTGCGAGCTCCTAATGGTTGCCCTTGGGATCAAAAACAAACTCATGAATCGTTGCGTCGATATTTCATTGAAGAAACTTATGAAGTAGTAGATGCAATCGATAATAAAGATATGGCTAATCTTCGTGAAGAACTAGGTGATGTATTATTACAAGTTGTCTTTCATAGTCAATTGGCTGAAGAAGCTGGTCAGTTTACATTAGAAGATGTAATTAATGATGTGACTCAGAAGATGATTCGCCGTCATCCCCATGTTTTTGACCCTGAAAATAATGAAAAATCATACAGTTGGGACGAATTAAAGGCACAAGAAAAGAAAAATATACAAAAATCTGTATTAGATGGTGTATCTAAAAGTCTACCTGCTTTAGTGGCCGCTTATAAGTTGCAAGAAAAGGCTGCGAAGCTAGGTTTTGACTGGGATGAGCTCGATCCGGTTTGGGCGAAAGTTTCGGAAGAAATGGATGAATTTAAGGAGGCTATTGCCCAAAAAGATAGAGAAAATATGGAAAAAGAAGCGGGAGATGTGCTTTTTTCCTTGATTAATCTATTAAGATGGTATAAAATAAGCGGTGAAAATGCACTAAATCGCACAAACACAAAGTTCCGACAGCGTTTTTTACATGTAGAAGCTTGTGTTAACCAAAGCGATCGCTCATGGGAAGACTTTTCATTAGCTGAGCTGGATGCTTTTTGGGAGGAGGCTAAAGTGCAGGAAAAGTAGCCTAGAGGTTTGCATGCTTCTTAGGTATAGTATTTTTAAGGAGGTTCTGTCATGAACAAAACAGAATTAATCGCAAGTGTTGCACAAAAAACTGAATTAACTAAAAAAGACGCTGAAAAAGCGGTAAAAGCTGTATTTGACACAGTTGCTGAAGAATTAGCTGCTGGCGGTAAAGTACAAGTTATCGGCTTCGGTACATTCGAAGTTCGTGAACGCGCAGCTCGTGAAGGCCGTAACCCACAAAACGGTAAAACTATCACAATCGCAGCTTCCAAATCCCCTGCATTCAAAGCTGGTAAAGGTTTGAAAGAACAAGTTAACGCTGCAAAAGCTAAAAAACGCAAAAAATAATCTTTAATGGATTGGAAAGAGACCTTTCGAGGTCTCTTTTTTTCGTCTATTTATGGTATAATGCACAGAGAAAGGGTGTACTATGAATAACGAAAGATCACGGAAGGTTCTCATCGTGTCCGCTTCTATTGGGACCGGACATATGCAGGCCGCCAGAGCCATAGAAGAATATTGGAAAGAGAAAGAGCCACAAGCTTCCATAACGCATGTAGACTTTCTTGATACAGAAACCATGTCTGTAGAGCATTTGATCAAGGGCACATATATCAAGATGATTGACGTATTTCCTATGCTATATGATATGATTTACCGTGTATCAAAAGGGGAAAAACGTGGTACGATTTTGCAAACTGCATTGTCATACCTATTGAAAAGCCGCATGCTTAAGTTGGTGCAACAAGAAGAACCAGATGTGATGGTATTTACTCATCCATTCCCATGTGGTGCAGCGTCTATCTTAAAACGTCAAGGTCATATCGATGTACCATTAGTGGCTATCATGACGGACTTTAGTAGTCATCAATTTTGGCTATATCCACAAATTGATACATACTATGTAGCTACTGAATCGATGGTAGATGAAATGGTATTATCTGGTATCGATGCCTCACGTATCCATGTATCAGGGATTCCAGTGCGTCGTGCCTTCTTCCGTGATGCTATTGAAGAATATAGCTTAGAGGAACCTATAAAAGTGCTCGTTATGGGTGGGGGCCTTGGATTGGGTTCTCTAGAAACGGCATTAAAACACTTAGATGAAGTTAATGGCATTGATGAAATTACTGTTGTAGCCGGTCAAAATACATCTCTTTATGAATCCTTAGTTACCCTTAGTGAATCTATGCGTACTAAGACTATTGTGTATGGATATACTACGAATATTTCGGAGCTTATGAAATCCTCTTCCTTGCTGGTAACAAAGCCTGGTGCATTAACCTGTATGGAGGCTGTTACAATTGGTTTACCTATGGTGTTCTTTAATGCTATTCCTGGGCAAGAAGAGGCTAATGCAGAGCTATTAGAACAACGAGGTTGTGCTCGTTGGGCTCGTGATATTCATAACTTAGAAGATGTTGTGACCGCCCTTCTTATCAATTTACCACGACTTCAACAGATGTCTGAGCGCGCTCGTGAATGGCATGTTGATGGTGCAGCGAATATCGTAAATAGCTTAATTGAAATTCTAGATGCTACTAATACGGACGAACCTGTTGAACTAGTAAAAGCGGAAGAGTCTATTAATTAATCTCTTGTGGTAGCTAGTACGAATATAATTAGTTATTGGTAATGAGCGTATTTCTAGATTAGTAATATATAGATATTAGTAGCTTTATATGAAATAAAAAGCGATGACTTTTAGGTCATCGCTTTTGTTTTATTGGTATTGTTCAATATGTTCTTGTCGAATTTTTTGAAGTGTTTCTAAGAATGTATCTGTGCTTTCAGCACTGTCCAACAAGTCTTTTAGTTGGTAGGAATCATCTAGGGTCACACTCCATTGGAAGGAGTCGTTATCGTCGTACACATTGAATACGATTGGCGTCTCTAAATCCTCTGGCAAATGACCGTCATCATCGGACACAGTTGCATAGGTGCCATCTTCCAAGAGTTCTGTAAATAATGTGTCATACCCATCGATATCGATAAGTTCAAAATTGATAGTTTCATAAAAGTCTAAAACGATATCTACTGCCATGTGGACCTCCTCATGAATATATACGTTACGTTTATTCTACTGACGGCGCCTGTTACTGTCAATGGTAATGTGTAGTATAATAAATAACAGAATGACATAATAGGAGCATACGATGAACGTTATTAGTTTACAAAATATAGAAAAATCATATGGCACACGACTGCTGTTTAAAGATGTGAATATTACTTTCACCACTGAAAAACGGTTAGGTCTCGTGGGCATTAATGGGACAGGTAAGTCTACGTTTTTAAAAATCTTAGCAGGGCAAATGGAGCCTGATAAGGGGACCATTGAGCGAAATGGTAAGGCTAGTATCCATTACTTAGCGCAGACACCAGACTTTGATCCAGATTCTACATTGTTAGAAGCTGTTCTTGATGGAGACCATCCTCGTTTGCGGATGGTGCAATCTTTTGAACGTATTAGTCGTGAATATCGTGAAATGCAAGAGTCTGGTAGCGAGGATAGTAAAATATCGCGTAACTATATGAATGCGTTAGAACAAATGGATCAACAAGATGGATGGCAGGTAGAGCAAGAGGCTCGTATTATTTTAACTAAATTAGGCTTTCCTGAGATGGATCAAAAAGTGGCTATGTTATCTGGTGGCCAAAAGCGTCGTCTCGCGTTAGGACAGGCATTATTATATCCTTGTGACCTATTATTGTTAGACGAACCGACAAACCATTTAGATGAAGATAGCATCGACTGGCTTGAGTCCTACTTAAGTGCTCGCCAAGGGGGCCTATTAATCAGTACTCATGATAGATATTTCCTCGACTCTGTATGTAATGGAATTTTAGAGCTTTCTAATCGTCGTATGTATCAATATGACGGTAATTACGAAGAATTTATTGCCTTGAAGGCTGATCGAGAGGCTCGCGAGGCCGCTACGGAAGAGAAACGCCGTCAGTTCTTGAAACGAGAAATCGAATGGGTACGTCGTGGGGCTTTGGCGAGAACGACGAAACAAAAGGCTCGTTTAGACCGCTATGAAAAACTTAAGAATATGGAGAAAACTAGACGTCCCGATCAAATGGATCCCATTGCTTTAAAAACGCGTTTAGGGAAAACCATTTTTGATATTGAACATTTAGAGTTCTACTTTGGTGAGCGCCCTATGATTAAGGATTTTACCTACCATGTAGTGCGTCATGATCGTATTGGTATTGTAGGCCCTAATGGTGTTGGCAAGTCTACCTTTATGAATATTCTTGATGGAACCTATGAACCTACAAACGGTACTATTGGTAAGGGAGAGACCGTTCGCATTGCCCATTTCAAACAAGAACTACCAGAGTTTGATGAAGATATGCGTGTTCTCGATTATATTCGTGAAGATCATTCCTATATGGTTTTGGGCGATGGTTCTACGTTGAGTGCTGGTCAAATTCTTGAACGATTCCTTTTCACACCAGAGTTACATGGTGTGCCGATTCGTAAGCTTTCAGGCGGTGAACGACGTCGTTTATATCTATTGAAATTGCTTATGAGCGCTCCTAATGTTTTATTACTAGATGAACCGACCAATGATCTTGATATTCCTACATTAGAGGTGCTAGAGGACTTCCTTGATTCCTTTAGTGGGGTCATTATCACAGTATGCCATGATCGTTACTTCTTAGACCGTGTTGTAGACAAACTCTTTGTTTTTAGTGGCGATGGTCAAATTGAAATTGTTCACGGCTCCTATTCCGATTACAAGGATTCTTTAGATGAAAGTAGTGGTGGAAAGCGCCCATTCTACATGGCCAATACTGATACATCTATTGCTTCTAAAACTGATAAAACTAACAAATCTGAAACTAGTACTGGCTCTGATGATTCATCATTAAGTACTTCGGTAGATGGTAGTGATAGTAATATGGCTACATTTGGGGATGATACTTTCAAAGAAACACCGAAGAAGGGACTCAATAAAGCGGAAGAAGCAGAGTATGCTAACATCATGGATGAATTACCTAAATTAGAGCATTTAGTAAAGGGGCTCGATGTCATGATTAGTCAAGTTGCTACTGATTATGAAAAGATGCAATCCTTGATGGCTGAGCGAGAAGAGACTCAATCCCAAATAGATGCGCTCACAGAACGGTGGATGGAATTAGAAGAACGCCTATAATTCCTTGTATCATGCGATTTTTTAATATCTGTTATGCAAAGGAATTACATGTAAATTTATTGATAAAAATCACAATGTATAGTATAATTTCATCGATTAACGATAACAACGTTACCTAAGTAGGAGGAACTTATGAGTAAGTACCAATTTTTAGACCGTCGTGTACCTATTGAAGACGGCAATATTGCATTAGTTCAAGATTTGTCCAAATGTAAAAACTGCTCCTTATGTCGTAAAGCGTGTGCTGTAGACATGGGCGTATTTGATTATTATGACTTAACAACTAATGGGGATCATCCAATTTGTATTCATTGCGGTCAATGTGCATCTATTTGTCCATTTGATTCCATTAATGAACGCTCTGAAATTGATGAAGTAAAAGCAGCTATTGCTGACCCTAATAAAATCGTCGTTTTCCAAACTGCACCTGCTGTACGTGTTGGCTTAGGTGAAGAGTTCGGTCTTGATGCGGGTACATTCGTAGAAGGTAAAATGGTAGCTGCTCTTCGTAAATTGGGTGGCGACTATATTTTAGATACAAACTTTGGTGCTGACATGACTATCATGGAGGAAGCATCTGAATTGTTGGAACGCGTTATCAATAGTGATGCGGTATTGCCTCAATTCACATCTTGCTGTCCTGCTTGGGTTAAGTTTGCTGAAACATTCTATCCAGAATTCTTGCCAAACTTGTCTACAGCTAAAAGTCCAATTGCAATGCAAGCGCCTACGCAAAAAACATATTTTGCTGAAAAAATGGGCCTTGATGCAAAACAAATCGTTGCTGTTGCAGTAACACCTTGTACAGCTAAGAAATTCGAAATCCGTCGCGATGAAATGAACTCCTCTGCTGAATACTGGGATGTACCAGAAATGCGCGATACAGACTACTGTATTACTACACGTGAACTTGCAAAATGGTTACGTGCAGAAGAAATCAACTTTGATGAATTAGAAGATTCTACATTTGATCCATTGATGGGTGAAGCATCTGGTGGTGGTATCATCTTCGGTAATACTGGTGGCGTTATGGAAGCGGCTATGCGTGCGGCTTACAAATTAGCAACTGGTGAAGATGCACCTCAAACATTGATTCCATTCGAAGCAATTCGCGGTATGGATGGTGCTCGTGAAGCAGACGTAGTGATTGGTGATAAAACATTACATGTGGCGGCTGTTCATGGTACAGGCAACTTGCGTAAGTTTATCGAACGCATGCGTGCAGAAAACATCCATTATGATTTCATTGAAGTAATGGCTTGCCGTGGCGGCTGTATCGGTGGTGGTGGTCAACCACGCGTTAAATTACCGATGGCTGATAAAGCTCGTGAAGCTCGTATTGCATCCTTGTATACTCGCGATGCAGAGGTACAAGTGAAAGCAGCTTGTGATAATCCAGATATCCAAAAATTATATGCTGAGTTCTTCGATGGCAAACCTATGAGCCATAAAGCACATCACATGTTACATACAACATTTGTAAATCGCTCTGAAGACTTGGGTCCTAATGGTGCTTGTACGCCTGCTACATGTCCAACATCTGTGCCTAATTTGAAAAAGGCAGCAGAAGCAGCTAAAGCTGCAGCAGAAGCTAATAACTAATAGGTAAAAATAGTAACAGTAATAATTAACCGTATTTGTAACAATTAACTGTTAACTGTTGTAATTAGTTGATACATACTAAGCCCGTATGTGGCTTAAGATAAAAAGCAGATAGTTGATAATTTATCAGCTATCTGCTTTTTTTATTGTCTTTAGATTTGTATGGGATGTTATGAAGAATCATAGAACTATTCACCTTACGAGTTATTGTGATCTAGAATGTTTAGAGGGTACACCTATGATACGTAAATACTATTATAGGTGTTTTCACAGAATAAGATACTATATATGCCATATACGCATAGGGGTTAAAATATAGAGCATGGTAAATTGTTTAGGAATTATTGTTAGTGTGCTATAATTAAATTATATTTATAGAAGCAATCAATACTGTTTCAGGAGGATCTTCATGGCTTTTAAATTAAAAGGAAAAGAAGAAAAGTTTTTCAGTATTTTAGAAAATCATGCTGCTTTTACATATGAAAGCGCAGAGATGATGGAACGTGTGTTTAAAGGCGAAATCTCTAAAGAAGAGGCTTTTCTTGAAATTGATACAAAGGAAAAAGCTGCCGATGAATTAGTAACCGAAACTGTAGAACGTTTGCGTAAAACATTCATCACTCCAATGGATCGCGAAGATATTCAGCTTCTAATCGACCAATTGGATACTACATTGGATAATATTAAAGAAATTATGGATAAAATGGTTATGTACCACGTTGGTAAGCCAAGTGATGGTGCTATCCGTATGAGTGAAATCGTTGTAAAATGCGTTAAGCATATTAATAAATCTATTGGCTATATGGGTAGCCTTAAAAAGGACCATGTAAAGGTAGAAGGCCGTGTACACCAAGTATTGAAACTTGAGTCTGAAGCGGATAATATTTACCACGAAGAAATGGCTAAACTCTTTACTGAGTGTACAGATCCTATTGAAATTATCAAATGGAAGGAAATCCTTAGTGCCATGGAGGATGTAATCGATGGTTGCGAAGATTTGGTTGGTACATTCCGCCGGGTAGTATTGAAGTATGCTTGATGCTCAATATTTAGTATGGCTAGTTGTATTTCTAGCATTAGCCTTCGACTATATCAATGGCTTCCACGATACGGCGAACGCTATTGCTACATCTGTTTCGACTCGTGCTATTGAGCCTAAAAAGGCAATTATGATGACTGCGGCACTCAATTTCTTGGGGGCCATGGTTAGTACAGGCGTAGCAAAGACAATCGGTGGTGACATCGTAATGTCTGCGTCTCTCATTAATAGTGCGATTATCTCAGCAGCTCTTATTGGTGCCATAACATGGAACTTGCTTACATGGTATTGGGGGATTCCTAGTTCCTCATCTCATGCTCTTATCGGTGGTATCATCGGTGCTGTAGGTTGGTCCGTAGGGTTCGATGCTTTAAATGAGGCAGGGATTATAAAGATTTTCTTATCCCTTATTTTATCTCCAATTGTAGCCATGATTGGTGGCTATATTGTGATGAAAGTATTGTTGCTTATCTTTGGTAGATTTTCTCCAATCGTATTGAATGATAGATTTAGATCCATGCAAATTGTATCTGCCATCATGATGGCCTTTTCTCATGGTTCTAATGATGCGCAAAAGGCGATGGGGATTATTACCTTAACATTACTTAGCGGTGGCTTTATCGATACATTAGAGGTACCAGTATGGGTTAAACTTTGTTGTGCTACGGCTATGGCCATGGGTACAGCGGTAGGCGGTTGGAAAATCATCTCTACTATGGGGACTAAGATTTTCAAATTGGAAACTATCAATGGTTTCGCTGCTGACTTAAACTCTGCCATCACTATTTTTACAGCTACATTCTTACATTTACCTGTAAGTACTACACATGTTGTAAGTGGTTCCTTGCTAGGCGTTGGGTCCTCTAAACGTTTGAAAGCTGTTAACTGGGGCGTAGCAAGATCTATGGTATTGGCGTGGTTTGTAACAATTCCATTATCTGGTATTGTAGCAGCTATTGCGTATGAAGTAGGTCACTTACTATTTGGTTAATACAATCATATATAGAAATAAAAAGACTGCGAAAGCAGTCTTTTTTTCTGTAGTAAAAGTATTAGATTGATTAAGTTATCCCATTTGTTGATGAGATTTTAAGACTTAAATTTGACTAGTTGTATCTAGTATGTAATCAAAGAATATAGGTATACATTAGATTTTAAATACTATATTCTATAAAAGCGATTTATCTATATTTGGCAACGTTGATGTTACAATTCAAGTTGAGAATAGGAAAATGCTTATAAATATGTGCTTTTCTTGATTATGCATTTTATTAATAAATACAGTTTATTACACGTTTAAAGACTATTATGAGATTGTTTATAATGAATAGATATTGCATACTTATGTATGAGCAGTTATACTATCGGTAGAAGGAGTTTTTCAAGTGAAAAGTGAGGTATGTATATGGCATGGGGTGGAACTAGACGCGGTGCCGGGCGCCCACGTAATCCGATTAAACGTATTGGTAGAACCATTCGACTCAGTGATGAAGAGTTTCTTTCACTCAAACCATTAATTATGGCCATTAAGGCAAATAATGATAAAAAATATAGGCAACAATATAATCGAAATAGATAAAAAAGGCATTGTCACAGCATATACAACTTAATAAACTTTACATCTATTTTACAATAATCCATTTTAAAATCTTTCAACTACAACACATCTCTACTCTCTACAATATGCTGTGTGCAATACAAGCAGTACGAAGAAGGTCCCAATTTATAGAATTGGGACCTTCTTCGTATATTACATATGTAATTTTTGAAAACCTACATTAATTTAGGGGACTTAATAAAATAATAGAAAAAAGTTAATTTTATTTGTTTTTATTACCCTATTCCTATTTTGTTATATGAAAAAAATGTAAGAATAGATATAATACAAGTATATACGTGAGTAAATTTAGGAGGTGTTAGCTTGTTACAAGATTTACTATCTGAGGATAATGTATCTTTTCATTATCCTGCAGAAACGTGGGAAGAGGTAATTCGTCACGGTGGTCAACTTATGGTTGATGCAGGTTTTACTGACCCATCTTATACAGAGGCTATGGTAGAGGTTGTACGTGAAATGGGGCCATATATTGTATTGGCACCAGGTCTTGCTATGCCACATGCTCGCCCGGAAAATGGGGCAAAACGTGTAGGTACTGCTTTAGTAACCTTAGAAAAACCATTAAACTTTGGTAGCCCTGATAACGATCCGGTTTCTGTTGCATTATTCTTATGTGCTCCTAACAAGGATGAACATATTCAATTGTTGACTGATATTGCTACGTTATTTGAAGATGACGAGTTTTTAGATGCAGCAGCTGATTTTGAAAGTATTGAAGATGTACAAGAATTCTTGGCAGAGCGTTTAGAAGATCAAGAATACGTTTAGGAGGAGGCAAGTATGATTTCTGTATTAACTGTATGCGGTAATGGTATTGGTTCTAGCTTGATGCTAAAAATGAAAATTGAAGAGATTTGTGCTGAAAATGGTATTGATGCACAAGTTGAATCTATTGATTTTAATGCCGCACAAGGCCGTAAAGCAGACCTTATTGTAACCGTAAAAGAGTTAGCGGAACAATTTGAAGATAAGAATGTCGCTATTGTTCGCAGCTATATCAATAAAAAGAAAATCACTGAAGATATTCTTGAGGCATTGAAACAAGCAGCTCAATAAAATGTAACAACTATATATAGGAGGTAGTGCCATGGAAATGGTATTAGAGTTCTTACGCGATGTGCTGTCTCAACCAGCACTTTTGATTGGTATTATGTCATGTATAGGTTTAATTGCCTTGAAACGTCCGTTTCATAAGGTAATGACCGGTACATTAAAACCTATTCTTGGCTACTTGATGCTCGCAGCCGGTGCAGGTGTTATCGTTAATAACCTTGATCCACTAGGTAAGATGATTGAGCATGGCTTCCATATTACTGGCGTTGTACCAAACAACGAAGCTATCGTAGCTGTAGCACAAAAGGTACTTGGTGTTGAAACGATGTCTATTCTCGTTGTAGGCTTATTGATGAACTTATGTATTGCTCGTTTCACCAAGTTCAAATATGTGTTCTTAACAGGTCATCATAGCTTGTTTATGGCATGTCTTATGTCTGCCGTACTTGGTACAGCAGGTTTATCTGGTATGGAACTCATCCTTGTAGGGGGTTTCTTGATGGGCGCTTGGTCTGCTATCTCTCCAGCAATCGGTCAAAGTTATACATCCAAAGTTACAGACGGTGATGAAATTGCTATTGGTCACTTTGGTAGCTTAGGTTACTATTTATCTGCTTGGGTTGCTCAATATGTAGGTAAAGCTGAAGATAGTACAGAGGATATTGAAATTCCAGAAAAATGGGGTTTCTTGCGTGACTCTACTTTATCTACAGCATTGACTATGATCGTATTCTACTTGATTGCAGCCTTTGCAGCTGGTTCTGAGTTTGTAGCTACCTTATCTGGTGATATGAGTCCTTACTTATATGCTGTTATGAGCGCTATGAACTTTGCTGTAGGTGTAACAATCGTATACTCTGGTGTACGTATGATCTTAGGTGACTTGATTCCTGCTTTCCAAGGTATTGCTACAAAAATTATCCCTAATGCAATTCCAGCAGTAGACTGTGCAGTATTCTTTACATATGCTCCAACGGCTGTAGTATTGGGCTTCATTAGCTCCTTTATCGGCGGTATTATCGGCATGCTTATCCTTGGTGCTGTAGGTGGTGTATTGATTATTCCTGGTCTTGTACCTCATTTCTTCTGTGGTGCAACAGCAGGCATTTATGGTAATGCTACAGGCGGCCGTCGTGGTGCTGCAGTAGGTGCATTCCTTAATGGTTTGGCGATTACCTTCTTACCAGCATTGGCATTGCCAGTTCTTGGTCAATTAGGTTTCCAAAATACAACATTTGGTGATGCAGACTTTGCAGTAATGGGTCTTGTATTAGGTCATGCATTCGAATGGATCGGTATGGCTGGTATCTATGGTATCGTAGCCATTGCAGCTCTTGTACTTATTATTCCAAACTTTATTAAAACAAAAGGTAAAGTTATTAACTACGTAGAAGAGGAGTAATGAAAACAACTGAGCCACATAGTAATGTTGTAGTTAGATATGTATTTCTGGCCATCGGTGCAATCAGTTTTGCTCTCGGTACAGCAGGAATTGTAATACCACTATTGCCAACAGTTCCTTTTTATATGCTTACTTTATTTTGTTTAGCTCGAGGATCTGAACGTTTTCATAACATGTTCTTAGAATCTAGTTTATATCAAAAGACTGTTGGTGCTTATGAGCGCGATAAAGCGTTGACGTTGCGGACAAAGTTGTCCATTCTCTTATCGGTTAGTACAATAATGGCAATTGGTGCCTATTTTAGTCAAGATATGCCCATTGCACTTATCGTTATGGCCTTTGTATGGATTAGTCATGTTATAGCATTAGTCTTTATTGTAAAAACAAAAAAAATAAAGAATTATCTCTAATAATTCTACATATAGCCTTGTAAGTTAGACGGCGTTGGTTTAACTTGCAAGGCTTATTTTATTATAAAATCAATAATACATAGAGTAGATTGTGTAATGAATGGATTTTAATGAACAGAGCGTTATATATTACTGAAATTGTCTTATGTGGATTACAAATAGTAGAAACTTATATTTTTAAAGAAAAAATGAATTATTACAAAATTGAATTTGACAATGAATATCAACAATTATACTATGATAACTGTGTATATAGTAACTAATATAGTATTTGTATATATGGTGATCGTATGAATCCACATAATCATGCAATATCACATGCAGGGACGTCTATATCGAGACATAAGGTGTTTGATGGTATCGATTTAATGTTCCTTGATGTGAAGCAAGAAACGATTCAATTTTATGCTAAATCACATACTAAGACATTTGCCATAAATCATTGTGAAGAGGGGCGTATAGAGTGTAAGTTTACCTCTGGTGAATATTTATATATGGGACCAGGGGATATGTCTTTAGGCTGGCATATTAGCTCTAATTATCAACATGAAAATTATTTCCCTACTAAGCTTTTTAAAGGAGTTGTATTATTAGTAGATGTTGAAAAAGCTCAGCCTATTTTAGATACTCTTGTTACTGAGACCCGTATTGATTTAACTCAGCTAGCAAATCGATTTTGTGAGCAATCTGAATTTGGTATGATGATGGAAGAGACGGAATCTGTTCGTCAGATTTTTTCTAGTTTATATAAAGTGCCTGATCAAATTAAAGGGCACTATTTTAAATTAAAAGTTATTGAAATTTTCTTATTATTATCTATTATTTCTACAACTAATCATGAAAAGAGAAGCTCCTATCGTAAACAACAAGTAGATATTGTAAAAGCTGTTAATGAATATATATCTACACAGTTTATGAAACGGATAACCATAGATTCCTTGTCTGACCAATTTGATATTCCTACATCAACATTAAAGCGTTGTTTTAAAGGGGTATATGGTACGACAATCCATCACTATTTAAAGGAATGTCGTATTAATGCAGCTAAGCACTTGCTTCAAGAGTCAGATCAATCTATTTTAGAAATTGCTAATGCCGTAGGCTACGAGAATGGTAGTAAATTTACTAGTGCATTCAAAGAGGCCACAGGTGTAACGCCTAGTGATTATCGTAAAGTATAAATACCTTAAGCCCAACTAAACCAAGGCATGCATTATAGTGTTAGTAATATTTAAAATATAAGTGTTTAAGGCTTAGAACGAGTAGGTTATAAAACTTAATATTGTCCGAAATGTATATTTTTGGTCTTTTCGGAGTAGATATGCAAGATACACTTTGCTAACATTAAAATGTAAATGATATTCAATGTCATTATATGTTGGTAGAGTGTATCTTTTTTATTTTGTGTATGAGATACAAAACATATGGTTAGTTAGAAATTGAGGAGGGCACAATGAACCGGTGGGGACATGTAAAACGCAGCATTATTCTGTCTAGTGCAGTTGCCTTGTGGCTTAGTGCACCGCTTGTAGTGTGGGCGGGGAATGCGACTGTTACTACGGATGTTGTTCATGTTAAAGGAACATGGGCAGAAGAAGAAGCAAAATTGAACTCACAGCAAGTGCAAATCATTACTAAGAAAGAGATTGAAAAGAAACAGGCGAAGTCCGTCGAAGATATTATATTTACTCAAACAGGTGTATCTAGAACCGTTGATGCTATGGGCCGTGTTGGTGTATCCATCCGCGGTGCCGAAGCGCGTCACACACTGATCCTTGTAGATGGTCAACCCGTACTCGGCGATTTTGATAAGTACTCTGGTGCAGCAGACGAAGTCCAACGGCTAGGTACAGAAAATGTTGAACGTATAGAAGTTATTCAAGGTGCTGCCAGTGCTAAATACGGCTCTGATGCTATAGGTGGTGTCGTTAATATCATCACCAAAAAAGCACAAAAGAAACCAACCTTACAATTGAATGCAGAAGGTATGCGTCGTAAAAGCGATGGTGATGCGTTCCCATACCAAAACTTTTTCATTCGTGCCGACTCTGGTCAAATGGGGAAATTAAAGGTTGGTTTATCTGGTAGTAAACGTGATCTTATGCCTGTTTTAGCATCCGTTAAACGTCGTGACTCCGGTATGGCTTTTGATTATGCTAAGCATAACTTCAAACCAAATGTACTTCGTTACTATGGTGATGCGGCCGATATCGGTCTTGTAGCAACTTATGATGCAAACGATAAAAATAAATTTGAAATGCGTCTCAACCGTTATACAGAAGATCTTGTACGCGATGTTAAACACTCTGACTCCGACTTAGAGCCTCAACAACACTTTAAACGTACTGCAGATCGTAATACGGCAAACTTGCAATGGTCCTCTCGAGCTGGTAAAAGTGACTGGACGGTTGAAACTAACTACTCCCGCATCAAAGAATATGACGTAGCCCTCATTAGTTATACTGGTCGTTCTGCTTATGAAGGCTCCAATGAGTTGCGCTATATCGATAATATCGATCACCGTCAAT
The DNA here is from genome assembly GCF_041431445.1 of Veillonella sp. 20925_1_51. Classification (NCBI taxonomy): domain Bacteria; kingdom Bacillati; phylum Bacillota; class Negativicutes; order Veillonellales; family Veillonellaceae; genus Veillonella; species Veillonella sp. 20925_1_51. Next base: position 289,447 of record NZ_JAPVXT010000002.1, on the reverse strand, counting down.
TAGACATTCGAGCTAATGCGAATACACAGCTCAATAAAAATCATCTGCTTAGTTACGGCGTGAGCTATGCTCGCGAAGAAGGTTCTGGTAGCCGATTGAAGAGCTCTCCTAATACAAGCACTATGTACATCGATCCATGGGACTATGATAAGAGCTTGCTTGTAGATAAACTAGACCGTCTTGTAAGACGTAAAGGCGATAACAGTATTAAGGTATATTCTCACATCCACGACTACAAGTTCATCAATTCCGGTGGCGGTATGCCACAATGGGATATGGATTATGAATACTATGGCGCCGAAACAGATGCTCAAAAACCAGGCATTACATACGATGACTATATAAATTATGGTTTATCTGAAAGCCGATTAAGTGATTGGTCTAGTACATCCCCTAATAATCAACCTGTAACGGATGAGTTTAAAGCTCGTTATAAAGTTTTGGAAGATCGTTTAAAAGCAGAAAATCCTGTATTATCTGCTACACGTGCCAATATCGTAGGGGATTACTTTAAGTATGGCGAATCCAATGATCCGGAAATGCGTAAAAAAGCACCTAAGCTCAATGGTAAAGCCTTCTTAGAAGAATATCGTAGCCGTGATCAACGGTTAACAACTGGTAGCGGTACGATTCGAAAGTTAAATGCTTATGTTTCTGATACTTGGCAGGTGAATAAGAATTTAACCTTATCTCCAATTCTTCGCTTTGATAATAGTAGTCTATTTGGTTCTAATTTGTCTGCGTCCTTGGGGATGACCTATAACGTAAAGGGCAATACACACCGTAGATTTAAAGCCAATGTTGGTACTGGTTATACAGAGCCTGGTATGGGTGAATTATGGTATAACTGGGAAATGTACGCTTCTAACCCTGTAGGGATTGGGGTAGCAAAACTCGGTTGGTACTGGGCGGGTAATCCTAATTTAAAACCTGAAAAATCAGTCAACTTTGATATGAGCTTGGAAGGTGAAAATAAAAATACTTATGCGCGCGTAGGTGTATTCCACAACCGCATCAAGAACTATATGTCTGTGTACTTCACAGGGGACTTCATGGACTTTGCGCCATACCTCAAAGGCGATGCGAAGTACCAACGGGCCCCAGATATGATTTACAGCTTTAAAAATATTGGTAAAGCAGAAATCACAGGTGTTCAAGCGGAAGTACAACAAAAGTTCGGCAAATATTGGTCTGGTAAGTTAGGTTATACATACTTGCATGCCATCAACAAGAGCGATCCAAGTATGCCTCGTCAATTGCTTGATAAACCAATGCACAAAGTTGACATCGGTATTACTTATGACAATCCTAAATCCGGTTGGAATGGTTCCATCTGGGGTGATTACTATATCAATATGCTTGATAGTAATACACTAAATAATGGCGGTAACTACTGGCCAGATATCTTGTCTGGTGATGCAGGCGTTTATAATAAGCAAACTTATGAAAAGAAAACATTTGGCATTTGGAATGTAATGGTTCAAAAACGATTCAATAAAAATGCCATGATGTACTTTGGTATCAACAATATCTTTAATCATCGCGATGATGATCGTGCTACACAAGAACGGGTATATCGTGTGGGCGTTAACCTTAAATTCGGTGGTGGTGATAGCAGCAAAACTACAGCAATCGGCAAATCCAAGGATGGCACAACTGTTAATGCAGTAGGGGCCAATACACCTAATGGCGCTAATGGCGAAGTAGTAAATGCTGAATCTGGTGTACAAAATGTAGCAGATGTAGTTCGTTTAACTGACTTTATTCGTTCTGATTTTGATACCACAAAAGAACGTGGTGTTACATTAGTTGGCGATTACAGAGCGCGCTGGATGGCACATGACGGCTCTAATAGACCACAATCTCCATTTAGAGCGAACTCTGCTATTGGTTCTGCCAAAGCAAATATGTACGATGCTAATCGTCATAGCTTTGAACAACGCTTACGACTTGGCTTTGATGCACGTCTTAATGAGTTTACAAACCTCAAAGTTATCGGCAGTGCGACTGGCATGAGTGGTGTAGATACAAGCTGGACTCAATCTGATTCTAAAGGCTTTAACCATCAACGAATCGATACCGTGGATCTCACAAGACGCGTAAAAAAATGGGACGTATCTGTGGGCCGCTTAACTGAGCCTATGGGTGCGAGTGGATATTGGTTCGGTCAATCCTATGATGGTGTTCGTGCCGTTTGGAATGGTCACGACTCTCAAGTTCGTATCGGTGTTGGTACTTTCAAACATAATACAGGTATTACTGATTCTGCCTATACTCACGCAGTACATGAAGTTATTTACAGACCGCCAACAGCGGCTGAGTTAATCGGTATTAATCGCGATGAATTCCCATACGATATTGAAAGTGCTACTAAAACTGGTTCTGATGGTGAGAAAAAATCTAGTGAAGATACGGCGGCACCAGATAGTCCTAATGGTATTTATGATTCTACTTACAAAGGTAAGACAGATAGCATTTACTTCTATCAACAGCTAAAAGGATTACAAGATGAATATGAAGCTTATAAAGCTACATTAAATCTTAGCTGGAGCAATCCAAATCGCGATCAAGAGATTGAAAAGGCAAATGCTAAGCTCGTAGAAACACAACAAAAACAAGCTCAAGTGATGAGCCGCTTACAAGATATTCTTACTAAGGCATACCCTACAGATATGGCTGAGAAGAAATTCTCCCTCGATATTCCATCTGGTGGTTATGCAATGTATGAAATCACTAATAAGAATACAGGGGAAAAACTCTATAAGACCGGGGACATTATGTATAATGTGAACTCTTCTTTATACCCTGAATACTTAAAAGAAAAGGCTAAAGGTCTTATCGTGTCTACTGACAATAAAGATGCTTTAGTAAACCCTAAAGGTTATGTTGAAAAACATGGTGACGAGATCAATCAATCCGTAGCAGAAATTGCTAAATATAATGCTACAGATAACTGGAGCAACTATAACAATAGTGAGCTTGATGTGGTTTGGGTTAAACAGCCAGATGGCACGTTCAAACAATCTTATGATTACTATGGACAGCCAGCTAGTGATTATGAGTTCACTGGTTACTTGGGTGCTAAAACGTATAAATACGATAGTGGTAGTTATGTATTTAGTGATTATGATGCTAAAGATGCGATTTACAAAAAGAACTTTACAATGTCCTCCAATGATTGGGGTGAAGGTAGTTCTTACTATGGTTGGGGCATGCCAAATGCATTGTTCAACTATATGTATAATCTTGAAAAGGTTGTACATGATGCAGAGTCTGAAAACAAATTACCACGTGAAGCGATTGGTAAGATCATTGGCAACTTGATTCAAACAGAAGGGGTAGTTCTTGAAAAAGATACTGTACCAGCTATTGATAAAGCTGCCTTTGTTCAATACAAGAAACAAATAGGCTCTCGTCTTGGCTTACAAGCGTGGTATTTACGCTCCTTTGGCGGTAAAACGCATACATACCTAAATGCAAATGGCAACGGTAATGATGAATATAGCTTCTCCAATGTAGCTCATATATTCGGTATTGGCGCTAAATATCAATTAGGTGCGAATGCATCTGTTACAGTCGATTACGGCCAAAACCGTTCCAACTTGGGCCGTTATTTAAATGGTAGTACTATATACCAACACGAACGTGGCACAGCCGACTTTGCTCTTAAAGGTCATCAAATGGGTGGTACACCACACTTCTGGATGGCTCGTCTCGACATTGGTCGTGCCGACCTAGATATTCCTAAATCTTGGAATGCGTTCATCGATTACAAATACTTTGAACATGGCTCCTTCTTTGGTGGCAATGGTACTGGCGCAGTACCGGATCGTTATCTCGACGGTATTCGTAGCTTTACATTCGGTGCTGGCTATGTGCCTCGCAAGGATTTACTCCTTGAGGCATTCTACACATTCGATGCGAAGGGCACTAATAAACGAGATACGTTATATGGTAGTGAAAGCTTTAAGTTAGGCGATTATACAAGAATTCAAGGGACCTACAGGTTCTAATGTTCAGTCTGTAAACAGGCAGAAAGGTTACTAATATGGAAAACTTAAATTATGTCATTCACTTGTTTCATAGCGGCGGATATGTAATGTATCCATTATTACTCTTGTCTTTCATGGTTATCGCTATCGCTGTAGAACGAGCTTTCTACTATCACAAATATGCCGGTAAAACTTTCGTTGTTACCCATGCAGTCAATGAACTAGCAAAATTACAAAATTGGGCAGAAATTGATAAAGTAATCAAAGAAAACCCATCTATTGCAAGCCGTATTGCAGAAGCAGGTTTACATAATGCTTCTAGCGAGGAAGCTATGAAAACAGCCTTTGCTGACCAAATGGGCGTAGACGCAGTAGGCTTCCGTAAATATATGGACTATCTCAGTGCTACCGTTACAATCTCTCCATTATTGGGCCTATTAGGTACAGTAACAGGTATGATTGGTTCTTTCAGTATCCTCGACTCCGGTGCGGGCGCATCTGCTATTACTGGTGGTGTTGGTGAAGCCCTCATCGCTACAGCATCTGGTTTGTGCGTAGCCATCATGGCCTTTATTGTATATACAGTATTCAGTCATCGTTTGGATGCTATCATTAACCAAATTGAAAATATGTGTGTTAGCATTGTTAGCGCTAAGCGAGAAGGGTGGAAATGATTATGAACTTACAAAGCTTTCGTATGAAAACAAAGCCTGAATTCATGATTATCCCAATGATTGATATTATCTTCTTCTTGTTGGTATTCTTCATGATGAATAGCTTACAAACAGTGGCTCAAAAAGCATTATCTGTACAATTACCACAAGCTACTAGTGCATCTGCACCGGCTCAGTTACCAGTTGTATTTACACTTGATGCGGAAGGGCATATTACAATTGATAACAATCCAATGAGTATTGATCAAGCAGAAGCTATGATTAAACAACGGATTCAAGAAAATCCTAACGCTAGTGTTATCTTACAAGCCGACAAACGTGCAGCTCATGGTCAAGTAGTAGCGATTATGGATATGCTAAAACAATCTGGTGTTAAACGCTTGGCTATTGCAGCTGAACAGAAAGGATAGCTATGGGACTAGGCATATCATGGAAAAAAGCAGCCATTATATCCGCCATAGTTCATCTTATTGCTCTATTTATTGCCGTAATCTTTTTCGTAGTGGTTCCAGCAATTCAAGACATGGAAACTTATGAAATCGACCTCACACAAAGTGTGCTCGATGATGGCGGCAGTGGTCATGCCGGCGGTGGTGGCGGAAACAGGTCAGACCTATTCCCTAAACCATTATCGGCTGATGAAGTAGCGGCAAGAACAAAGGCTGTTGTAGCAAATGTTGATCCATCTACTGCAAGAGATATTCCTGATGCAGTAGATGTACCCCCGAAAGGCGGCGAACATAAAGGTAATACCTCTGGTGATAATTCCACAGGTGGTTCCGGCCCCGGACATGGTGGCGGCTCTGGCGGTGGAAACGGTACAGGTGATGGCACTGGCAATGGTGATGGCCAAGGTCAGGGGAATGGTAAGGGTGACGGCACTGGTAAAGGTGACGGTCATGGTACAGTGAAAGCTGCATTTGATGTAGAAGGATTCCGTGCAAGAGTGCAAGATAATGCACAAATGCCTTCCATGGCTTTAAAAAGAAAATTACAAGGCGATGTGACTGTACAAGTAACACTTGATACAAATGGTAGTCTTATTGGACAAAGTATCGTATATTCTACAAATGAAATATTCAATGATGCGGCAATGTCTGCCGTAGTGGCCGCAACACCATATAAAAATCCAACTGGAGCAGATATCGATATCAAGGTACCAGTTGAGTTTAGAGGTCATGAATCATCTGATGATGAAGATGAATAGAAGTATCTATGTAATAGACCTATCTATGAATTAAAGGAGATAATTATGAAATCCATTATTTTATATTCTTCCCTCACGGGAAATACTAAAAGCGTAGCGGAAGCAATGGCTTCCGTTATGCCTGAAGGTACGCCTTGCGTTCCTGTAAAAGAGGCGCCTGAGAATTTAGCTGATTATGACAATGTTTTCGTAGGTTTCTGGGTAGACCGCGGTACAGCAAATAAAGAGGCTGCAAAATTGATTGAAACCCTAACAAATCCTAATATCGTATTCTTTGCCACATTAGGTATGTATGCAGATTCTGATCATGCTCGTGAAAGTATTGAAAAAGCATCTGAATTATTACAAAATAAGGAATCCCTTGTAGATGGCTTCGTATGCCAAGGTAAAATTGATCCAAAAGTCATCGAAATGATGTATAAAATGTTCCCACCTGGATCTACTCATGGTCAAAGCCCTGAACGCGATGCCTTACATAAAGCGGCTGAAACGCATCCAGACGAACAAGACTTTGCAAATGCAAAAGAATTTACGAAATCTGTACTTGCAAAGTTGCAAGCCTAAACTGAAAGGGGATTGGAGTATGAGTTTAGCAAGTTTCTTTGAATCCATTCCGGAGAAACAACGCAATCTACAATTAGGTTTAGAATGCGATAATCCGATGAGTGGTGCATTCCCTCATAAACGGGTTGTTCATGCAGGGCTAAATGGCACCTTAGTTTCGCCAAAGGAAACACAAGCCGTTTGGGATACCTTAATGAATGGCACACCGAAAAAGGGTGAAATGCAATGCGCCTATATTCACATTCCGTTTTGTAAGACTAAATGCACATATTGTGGCTTCTTCCAAAACGGTACGAGTCAAAACGTAGAGGACCAATATATTGATGGTCTTGTTAGCGAGTTAAAACTAGCTAGTGAGCGTCCAAGATTAAAAGATGGATTAATCCACGCCCTATTTATTGGCGGTGGTACACCAACATCGTTATCTCCAGCAAACTCTGAACGATTGCTAAAAGCAATTAAAGAATATTTGCCACTAGCTAACGATTATGAGCTTACCTTAGAAGGCCGTATTCACGATTTGATTCCTGAAAAGCTCGATGTGTGGATGGCAAACGGCGTAAACCGCATGTCTATTGGTGTACAATCTTTCAACACAGAAGTTCGTCAAATGGTAGGCCGTCTAGATACGAAAGAAACCGTATTAGAACGGCTGGCTGCGTTGAAAGCCTATGGTCAATGTTCTGTTGTTATCGACTTAATCTATGGTTTGCCTGGTCAAACTATGGAGGTTTGGGAACAAGATCTAGCTGATTTAGTAATCTCTGGCGTAGATGGTGCTGACCTATATCAATTGAACGTATTTGATGGCAGTGATCTTAATAAAGATATTGCAAACGGTAAGGTGCCAGCTGCTGCGACGACAGCAATGCAAGGGGATATGTTCGAATTTGGTCGTAAGTACCTTGATGAGCGTTCCTATCGTCGATTAAGCGCTGCTCACTGGAGTGCAAACAATCGTGAACGTAGCTTGTATAATATCTTGGCTAAAGCGGGCGTGCCTATGTTCCCATTTGGTAGCGGTGCCGGTGGTAATGTGGATGGGTACGGTATGATGTTACATCGTGCATTAAAGCCATACGAAGATATGGTTAGCCGCGGTGAAAAACCATTTATGGCTCTTATGAAACAAAGTGAGTTACAACCCGTCGTAAATCAAGTGGTAAGCCAACTTGAACAAGGGTTCCTCAATATTATGAGTTTGGTAACACTAAATCCAAGACTAGAAGAATTAAACTGGCTCTATGAATTATGGGAAGAACGTGGTCTTGTAGCTTACAATGGGTTACTTTATAAATTGACTGCAGCTGGTGAATTCTGGACTGTTAACCTTACACAAAGTACCTTGGAAGCTGTGGAGTATATCATGACTGGTAAAAACTCCTTCGCTATGGAAGCGGTGGCCGCCCAAGATACGAAAACAACATCTAAAGATAATCCTAATCAAGAGGTACGTGGTATTGGTCAAGGTAAAGCTAATATTTCCGTACCAACAGATGAAGATTCCGAAGCACAACGCAAGGAAGCCCTTATAGCTAAGGCAAAAGCAGAAATTGCGAAAAGTGGTGCATCTGGTGAGTCAGCAGAGCGAATGGTACAGGCTATGTACAATTTGAGTGCTGATGAAATTGAATATATGATGGAACGTATGATGTCTTAACTTGTTATATTACACCTTATATCTAACAACCTTTCTCACACACAACATATACTAAATAAGACAAACTACGTGACATACAGTACACTTTGTACTACAAAGTAGCCCCAGACCATGGTCTGGGGTTTACTTTTTATAAGGTGAAAGGTATTCTGTAACTATAAGAAGTAATAACACTATAAGAAAGAATAAAACTGTAAAATGTATAGAACTTAAAAGTATATAGTGCTTGATACCATATAGAATAGATACACTATATTCAAAGAACAACCAGAGTATAATTGTTGTATGAATAGTTATGTTTTCGGAGTTAGGAGATTAGTATGAGTACATTTCCTCAAAAACATATAGATATTGTTGGCATAGGTGCCAGTACATTAGATCGATTTATCGTCGTCGATCATTATCCTACAGGCCGTGAGGTACAACAAGTCGTATCGTCTACTACAGATGGTGGTGGGCCAGTGGCTACAGCACTAGCGGTGGCAGGAAAATATGGTGCCCGTACCGCAATGATTGATAGCATTGGTGATGACATGGTAGGTCGTCATATATTAGATGACTTTGAAAAATACAATGTTAATACAGAGGCAATTCAAGTTGAAAGCGGTGCTAACAGTGGTGTGGCAACAATCCTCGTAAAACAGAGTACTGGTGAGCGTGCTGTATTTTTTGAACGGTCTACTGCAACTGAGCCTGAGTTTTTAGATACCCATAAGCAGCTCATAGGATCTGCCTATATTCTGCATATCAATGGTCGACATCGCCAACTCATGCGCTCTGCTATGGCCGTTGCAAAAGAGGTAGGCACTATCATTTCTTTAGATGGTGGTGCTCAGCGTTACGATGAAGACATGAAGCCTATTACTGAAGCCAGTCATATCGTTATCGTAGCTCGTGATTATGCTGAAAAATATACGGGCACAACTAATTTAGAAGAGGCTTGTTGTATCATTCATGAACGAGGTGCATGTATTGCTGGCGTTACAGATGGTGCTAATGGCAGTTATTTTGTTTGGCCTGATGGAACATCTTATCGATGTAAACCATTCCCACAAGAATCTGTAGTGGATACTACAGGTGCGGGGGATAGTTTCCATGGTGCTTTTTTAGCTAATTTAGTACATACAATTAATCATATGAAGGGGCAAGACACAACTTCGACGACTAAGCATGACCGTGCATCTATACATGCTGTAGAGTTGCTCAAAGCTTGTGCACATTCCGATTTAGAGAAGGCCGCTATTTTTGCATCTGCAGTAGCTTCTTTAAATACACAAGGCATAGGCGGGCGCAGTCCACTACCAACGTTAAAGTCAGTGCAGGAACTAATAGGATAGGACTACAGTTATGTGGAAAAATACTTCAAAAAATCAAGTTCAGCAATATATGCAACAAAATCCTTATCGCCTATTAGCCCTTAGCTTTTTTGCTACCATGACTATAGGGACGATATTACTCATGTTGCCCATATCAAATGCTCAAGGTCATAGTACAACGCTTGTAGATGCAGCTTTTACCGCAGTATCTTGTGTTTCTGTAACTGGATTGTCAACAGTAGATACCTATCATCATTGGTCCTTGTTTGGCAAAATCGTCATGGTAATCCTTATCCAATTAGGTGGTTTGGGGATTGTTTCCTTTACCACTATTATTGCTCTAGTATTAGGGCGACGTGTAGGTCTGAAAAATCGCGTGCTTTTGTCAGAAGATGTAGGGCAAGATGGTATGAAAGGGCTTCTACACATTACGAAGAAGCTAACCATTTATACCTTCTGTGTCGAAATAATTGGGGGCATTATCTATACCATTCAGCTATATCCCTATATTGGTGATGCTGCTTTATATACGGGGATTATGCAATCTATTTCTAGCTTTTGTAATGCAGGATTTATATTCTTTGATAATGATCTACCTTATGCTATGGTGGGCGATGTATTATTTAATATGAATACAATGGCCCTTATTGTAATAGGTGGTTTTGGTTATCTCGCAACATTTGATATTTGGTCGCATCGCAAGCTACGACGATTTGTAGATTTAAAACTACATACAAAAATAATGTTAGTTGGTACAACGGCGCTCATCCTTTTAGGAACTATTATTTTCTTGGGGGTTGAGTGGGCGAATCCCAAAACGTTTGGCCCTTTACCTATATGGAACAAGGTCATGGCATCTCTGTTTCAATCGATTACACCTCGTACAGCGGGGATTGCAACTGTAGATTATAATGATTTACATCCAATTACACTGTTTATTACCATCATTTTTATGTTTATTGGGGCAGGTCCTAACTCTACAGGGGGCGGTGTTAAGATTAGTACTATTGCCGTCGCTTTTCTAGCAGCGCGTACATTATTTAATAACCGTCCTGATACAGAGGTTTTTGAACGTCGTATTTCGTTGATTACTGTACTTAAGGCAAATGGGATAATCTTTTTATCTATCCTTTTTGTTTTATTTGCTACTTGTTATTTGGCTTGGGATGAGCCATATGACTTTATTCGACTGCTTTTTGAGGTAACTTCTGCCTTTGGGACCGTAGGTCTTACAACGGGTATTACACCTAATTTATCTGAAAGTAGTAAATGGGTGTTGATGTTTGTTATGTTTACAGGTCGTGTAGGGGTTATGACTGTTATTGGTACTTGGGCGCTAAGAACGGCACCGACTAAACCAATTAGCTATGCAGAAGAGCGTGTATTGTTATAAAAATAGATTAGATTGAATATAAAAGAGGTCATATATGAAACATAAAACGATAGCAGTAATAGGTCTTGGTCAATTTGGTGGCACTGTTGCCAAGATGTTAGCTTCCATGGAGCATGAGGTATTAGGTGTAGATATTGATCCAGAAGTTGTACAGAAAATTTCGCCATTTATAACACATGCTATAGTTGCAGATACAACTGATGAAGAGGCAATCAAAGAATTGGCCCTAAGCCAGTTTGATATGGTTATTGTGGCTATAGGTGGAAATCTTCAAGCTAATTTAATGACAGCTATGCTTCTTAAAGAATTAAATGCACCTAAAATTGTGGCCAAGGCTGAAAATAATATACAAGGCAAAATGCTTCATAAAATAGGTGTAGATCAAGTGATTTACCCTGAATACGATATGGCATTACGCCTTGTACAGTTTTTAACTAGAGACCATGTGATGGATTATTTACAACTATCTAAAAATATTAGTCTCATAGAAATTAAGGTGCCAACATTCTTGGTAGGATCTAATTTAAAGGATTCTAATTTGCGTGAGAAATATAATCTTAATGCAGTAGGCATAAGACGCGGTGAAGATTTAGAAGTTCCACCAAACCCAATTACCATTCTCGGTGAAGATGATAAATTATTAGTAATTGGGAATAATTCTGATTTAGATGCATTAACGGTGTAGTAAGTATACGAAAGAGATATAATTATATCGAAAAAATGTGATACAATAAAAATAGAATTCAGTATAGGCCATACGTATTCGTATGGCCTTTTTAAATAGAAATGAAGGTTAGTATGACAGAAGAACAATACATAACGGCGCTGACCAATAACCCCCATGGAATTCGGAATATTCCAAACCCTACAGAAGCAATGCAACTTACCTGCGTAGCTCAAAATGGCATGTTGTTGCAATACATTAAAGAACCTACCGAAAAGGTTATTGAAACGGCGCTTTCACAATCACCACGAGCCATACAATTCGTGGAACATCCTACAGAAGAACTATTACAGGCCTTGGTGGAAAAAGATTGGGCTGTTTTAGAATATATCGATACCCCATCTGATGCAGTTGTTCAATGTGCACTCAATCAATCTGGGTGGGCTATTCGCTATATTGCAAATCCATCTGAAGCACTGCAGTTAGAAGCTGTAAAGTCTAACTATGATGCTTTGCAATATATTAAGGCGCCTAGTGAAGCCGTACAATTGCAAGCGGTTAAAGAGAACTACTTGGCATTACGTTATATTGATGAGCCTAGCGTAGCCGTATTAGAAGCAGCAGTTAAACAAGATTCTCAAGCGATGCGGCAAATTACAAAGCTTACAAAGGACTTGGCATTGCACCTATTTGGTGTAAGTGCTGCCACACTAGGGTATATACCAAATAATTTAGGTGTCACTGTGGACGAAATTAAATCGATCATCATTAGCGCCATCTCTAGTGATACAGCTGATGAAGACTATATTCGTGAATTGATTAACAACCAAGCTATCGGTGGTCGCCAATCTAAATGGCATATCGACCTATTGTCACTTATAGACGCTTATGGAACTAGGGCTGTTAAGAAAATTGCAGTCAGTGAATATTTGAAGTATTAGAAATGGAGACACAATGAACTTTATAGATACAATGGCAAGTGTAGAATTAGTGCTTGCTGCTAATCAAGTGCCTTTGCTCGTTGGTGAAACGGGCATTGGTAAAACATCTCTTGCGGCACGCGTAGCTACTGTGCATGACTGGGAATTGGTAACCATTGATGGAAATCTTTTAAAAGAAGGTGAAATTGGTGGTTTACCAACTGTAGAATCTGTAACACATACAGATGGTCGTGGTAACACACATTCTGTAAAGACTACAGTGTATGCTGTACATCATACGTTGGAACATGTGGCTCAAGCTGTGGATAAAGGTCGTCAAGTATTACTGTTTATCGATGAAATTAACCGTGCTGAACATGCAGTACAACAGGAGTTAATGAATCTTATCTTGAATCGTGAAATCAATGGCTTCTCTTTAAGTGATCAAGTGCGTATCATCGCCGCTATGAACCCTGAGGATTCTTTTGACTACCAAACTATCGACATGGACCCGGCACAACAAAACCGTTTTGTATGGCTCTATATGAATGCTGATTATATGCAATGGATTGACTGGGCTATAAGTGCTGGTATTGAGGAAAAAGTTATCGAATTCATTTCTTCCTATCCAGAGTATTTAAATCAACGACATGAAGATGATATTGATGCGACACCACGCTCCTTTGAACGCGTATCTGGCCTGTATACGATTTATAAAAACCAAGAAGATTCAGCCTATAGTCGCGATGTATTTATGAATGTTATCCGCGGTAATGTAGGTAAACTCATTGCCGAGGCGTTTGTAAACTTTATCGAGTCAGACCAAGAACCACTTATTACCTTTGATGATGTATTGGTGGCGGTTCAAAAGCCAGGGGCCATTATGTCTATGGCTGAACAGGTTAAAGGTGAAAGTCCAACACGCTTATACGTAGCGGCTAAAAATATGTTGCATCGTTTAAACCGCAATAGCAATGCCGAAGAAGTTCATCACTTCATTGAATTCCTTACATTGTATCCAGGTGATCTACGCGTAGCAGTTATGAAAGACTTGCGTAACACATACGAACGTGTTTTCGCTTATGCCATTGAAGATGACTTGTTCATCGATACCTTCTTTGAAGCACAAAAATAGTTCTGCTCCATAGTTAACTAAATGAAGCTGTCTATATGGATAAAGAAATTTAGCGAATGATTGGGGATACAATAACCAATATATAAAACATGATATACATAAAATCTGATGTTAAACGAAAAAGGAGGTGGAATGATGCAACGAAATTTAGATAAAGATGATATTCGCGACGCCTCTGATTTACTCACTCATATAGACGGGTGGGAGAAAACAGGTTCCTATGATGAGAAGGCCATCGAGGCTCTCGATCGTTGGCATGCAAAACGGGAACGTATTCATCGTGAAGCAGAGGCCTTGTACACGCAAATCTATGCTGCCTACGAAGCCTATGTAGATAGTTATGAAGAGCAACATCATAGCATGGAACCAGAACGCATAGCGGCGGACTTGATGAACCATAATATGTCTGATAGTCATATAGGGACCATAGGACGCGCCTTAGATGAGATACAAATTGAAGGCACCGATTTTGCGGTAATGCAACAAGCCGTTATGACACCTGCCTTTGAGCAACGATTATGGAATATTTTGCATGATGTAAATAGCTTACTCCTTGAAGAGGACCAATTCTTTGGTTACTTCTATTTACAAATGGCTCATCGTATTCGTTTTGATATGACCAGTGCCTTCGGTATTAACTTAAAACAAGGTGGCTATGTATTATATGTAAATCCTTTTATCTTACTACGCCAGCCACCAGATGTTATGAAGGATGGCATTAAGCGTGAAATTCTTCATATTATTTCTGCACATTTGATGCGTGTAAAAACATTGAGTCAAAGTTTTAATAAAACGGCCGTACATATGGCGATGGATATGGTTGTAAATGACTACTTAGAACATGTTGATCGTGATGCGATTACTGTAGCCAATGTAAATGAACGTTTTGGATTGATGCTCAAACGATTCCGTACCATTGAGTATTACGCCAAGGCCATCGATAAGGCGATGAAGGAAAAGCCTGAACTCTTTGTACCCGTAGATAATTCTGATACAGCTGTAGCTATGGAGTTTGACCCTCAAACTAGCCATGATATTTGGGATGAATCTGATTCCATTGATACGGATACGATGGACCAAATTACGGAGCGCTATATCAACGAAGCCTCAAAGGGGGATATGGAAGGGTATGTGAAGAGTCTCATCGATACCTTCCAAAAGACACGTCGTGCTCTTCCGTGGTATTTCTACCTTAAAAAGCTCATGGGCAAGGTAGCAAGTGGGTACAAAAAAACGACGATGCGTCGCAATCGTCGTCAACCTGAGCGCTTGGAGTTGTCTGGTACCTTGCGTCAACATAAGGCTAATGTATGGGTTGCTCTCGATATGAGTGGTAGTATTACCGATGCAGAGTTTACGAACGCGTTAGAACAAGTACTGCAGATTGTACATGCCTATAACCATCGCATCACCGTTGTAGAATGTGATAATGAGGTGCGCCGTACTTATACGATGGAATCAGTAAAAGATGTAAAGCCTCGCCTTGATGTGCGCGGTGCAACAGCTTTCTCGCCAGTATTTTCTTTAGCTAATCAAAACCGTGTGGATTTATTAGTTTACTTCACGGATGGCAAAGGCGAGGAACGATTACGAGAGGCTCCGAAAGGGTATAAGGTTTTATGGGTTCTTACAGGGGAAAAGCCTCAACTATCTCTTCATAATCCGTATGGCATGGTTCGTGAACTAGGTTATGTGGGTGTAGATGAAACACAAGATATAGATGAATTTGTACGTATGTCTAGTCGTAGTGGCTTTTCTATGGCTAACCAAGAGGTTTAGGCTGCTTTATAAAGGTGAGT
Organism: Veillonella sp. 20925_1_51; assembly: GCF_041431445.1. Classification (NCBI taxonomy): domain Bacteria; kingdom Bacillati; phylum Bacillota; class Negativicutes; order Veillonellales; family Veillonellaceae; genus Veillonella; species Veillonella sp. 20925_1_51. The sequence goes on along the minus strand of NZ_JAPVXT010000002.1, from coordinate 274,123 downwards.
ATTGATATATTTTGGTTTAACCTAGAGATGTGTTTATAAAAGCATATAAAAATGACGCAATTCCTTAGAATTGCGTCATTTCTACGTAGATGTTATTTTTTATTTTAGTTATTGAGCTCGATAGAGGAACCTGGATCGATAATGAGGGCTGTTTGATTATATTTGCCTTCAACTAAGCTTGTAAATACACCTGGTTCACGATCGATAACAGGCCATGTTTGGTAGTGAATTGGAATAGAGATACGCGCTTTTACATAAGAGGCTGCAAGTGCTGCATCTTCAACGCCCATCGTGAAGTTATCGCCGATAGGAAGTAAAGCGTAGTCAATATCGCCAAAGCGATTCAACAATTTCATATCGCTAAAGAGTGCTGTATCACCTGCGAAGTATACAATATCTCCATAGAAATCTACGATACAACCTGCTGCATGACCACCAGGGATACCAGCACCGTGGAAGGCTGGTACTATGCGAACAGAACCGAATTCAAAGTCAAATTTACCGCCTAAATGCATAGCGTGTGTACGACAACCAGCAGCTGCTGCTTTACCTGCTACCTCAGCCGTAGAGATAACGAGCGCATCATTTGCTTTAGCAATGAAATCTGTATCGCCATAGTGGTCATCGTGACCATGGCTGACAAAGATATATTGGCATTTGATATCTTCTTTTTTTGCGATATCCCATGTATTACCTGTTAAGAATGGGTCGAAAATCATGGACACATCACCGCGTGTTAGCATAAAGCAAGCATGACCGAAATAAGTTAGTTTTGTTTTCATAGGAACACTTCCTTCCTTATACATATAAATCTTAATTCTATTGTATAATATAACTAATGAAAATAAAACTATTGATGATAATTTATGCATAATTAGTAAGGATATAGTATGGATTTAACACATTTTGATCAAGATGGTAATGCTTGGATGGTGGATGTATCCGATAAGGATGTCACATCTCGCACAGCTATCGCAGAAGGATTCATAGCAATCAATGATGCAATTTATGAGCGCATTGCTTCAGGTACTATAAAAAAAGGCGATGTCCTTAGTGTTGCGCAACTAGCTGCTATCATGGGGGCTAAGCAAACGAGCAATCTCATTCCTCTTTGTCATCCATTAGCGCTCACAAAGGTTGAGGTTCACTGCTCTTTAGTAGATGGTGAAAGCCCTGCTTGCACTGATGAAAATCATAACAAGGCCGTCAAGGTACGTGCCATCGTTAAGACTACTGGAAAAACGGGCGTTGAAATGGAGGCCCTTACAGCTGTACAAGTGGGCTTGCTCACCGTATACGATATGTGTAAGGCCATTGATAAAGGCATGATTATGGGCCCTACATACCTCGTAGAAAAAGAAGGCGGGAAAAGTGGACATTTTGTGCGTTCCTTTGTAGAATAATATAGATATAAAGAATAGGGGAACGAAAATGGAAATAGTACTTTATGAGCCAGAAATCCCTGGCAATACAGGAAATATAGCACGTTTATGCGCAGCTAATCACATGACCCTACATCTTATCAAACCACTTGGCTTTTCTATCGACGATAAGCACGTGAAACGAGCTGGTCTCGATTATTGGCATTTGGTAGATGTACAGGTACATGAAAATATTCAAGAATTGTATGCGAAATATCCTGATCGCAGATATTTCTACGCTACTACAAAAGCAAAGCATACCCACTCCGAGGTAAAGTATGAAATCGGGGATATGCTTGTATTTGGCCCTGAATCAAGAGGCTTGCCTGAAAGCTTATTAGAAGGTGTTGAAGAAACATGTATTCGCATACCAATGGTAGATGAGGCGCGTTCTCTAAACTTATCTAACGCAGTAGCCATTATTGCGTATGAAGCTATGCGCCAACTTGATTATCCAGATCTTAAAGCCGAAGGCAACTGGATTCAACCTAAATAAATATACTTTCACCATTGAGATATATAAAATAAATATGTATTAGAAATCCTACCCAATCTACATGAGAGGTAGTATTTTGACAGGTGTTGTTGGAGGAGGATATTATGAACTACGATAAAGCTCATGATTTAGCTCACGCTATGCGTGAATCCGAAGAGTACAAAGAATTAATGGCAGCTCAAGAAGCTTTGAAAGCTGACGCAGTAGCAGCGGCGTTGGTACGCACATTTATGGCACAACAAATGCAATGGGAATACGCAAAGTTGTCTGGTGCACCAGAAGCTGATGAATTGCAAAAGAAACAAGAGGAATTGATGCCTCAAATTCAAGAAAGTGCTGCAGCGGCTGCTTATTTACAAGCACAAATGCGTTGGAGCCAAATCTCTAATGATATTTATAAAATCATTAGCGAACCAATCACTGAGGGGATGAAAGTGTTAGATCATGGCGAACAACAACAACCAAAACATTAAGGACTTAAAAGAAGCCTTATTAGAGAAATTACCTAGTACACGTGTACGAGAACAGGAACTGCTTTGTCATCATACGACATTTAAAATTGGTGGTCCTGCTGATTTATTTATTGAACCTACGACGATGGATGAGTTGAGCTTTACGCTACGCAATATTCACGAATTACAAGTGCCTGTAACTATTATTGGTTGCGGCTCCAATATTTTGGTGAAAGATGGTGGTATTCGCGGTGCTGTCGTATCGGTTCGACATATGACACAAATCATGGATTGCAATGATAATGTATTATGCATTGGTTCTGGTTATATGTTAAAAGATGCTTCTGAATTTGCTTGGGAAAACGGACTATCTGGCCTTGAATTTGCCATTGGTATTCCAGGTACACTTGGTGGTGCTGTATTTATGAATGCAGGTGCTTATGACGGGGAAATGAGCCATGTGGTCACTTCAGTACTAGCTGTAGACTTTGAGGGCAATATTAAGGAGTACGATGCATCTCACTTAGATTTTGGATATCGTCATAGCGTATTCCATGATAATCATGAGGTTATTGGAGAGGTTATTATGACGTTACAACCTGGTGATAAGGACGCTATTAAGGCTCGCATGGATGAGCTCACAGAAAAGCGCGAATCTAAACAACCTTTAGAGTATGCTAGTGCGGGTTCAACCTTTAAGCGCCCACCAGGGTATTTTGCAGGTACTTTGATTGAACAAACAGGTCTTAAAGGGTTATCTGTTGGTGATGCACAAGTATCTCATAAGCATGCTGGTTTTGTTATCAACACTGGCAATGCTAAAGCTAAAGATGTACTTGATCTTATTAAAGAAGTACAAAAACGCGTATATGATCAACATGGTGTACATCTGGAGCCAGAAGTACGTATGATTGGTGAAGATTAATACAAACTAAATATTAATACAAGATTTCTTATGTATCATTACTTTTTCGGGAGGATGGACTCATAAGAAATCTTTTTTTATAATCTGTAAAAGAGTATGATAACTATATAGTTAATCTATGTTTAGGAGGCGATGATATGAATACTTTATTGGCACGAGAGATTCATGATAAAGCGCTAGCATGTGGCTATGATAGTTGTGGTATAGTGCCTCTTGATGCACTTGATTTTTATAAAGATCGGTTGACGAAGCGTTTAGAAGATGTACCTGAAAGTGAAGATGTATATGCTCATAGTAAAGCTTTTCTAGCATTAAAAGAAAATTATCATTGGGCACAATCCATAGTAGTTTGTACCGAGTATTTTGGAAATTATAAGTTTCCTGCTTCGCTACAGAATCGATATGCAAAAGGATTACTATTATCTTTAAGTAATATCCCTGATGGTGTTGAATTTAAACGGAGACAATCTTTTGAAACATGGTTACAGAGTCAAAATATTCAATATATTGGTGGTGAAACCGCAAAGCCAGCTGGTGTTGTCCCTCTGCGTCCCGCTTCTGTAGCCGCGGGCCTTGGAATTTATAGAAAAAATAATTTCTTTTATGGTCCTAAAGGTTCTAATTATGAATTAGTAGCCTATTTAATAGATAAGTCTTGTGAATATATTCATGATACGGATATTCCTCCGTGCCCAGATTCTTGTAACTTATGTCAGCAAGGTTGTAAGACAAAATCTTTATCTGCACCGTTTACAATGAACCCATTAACCTGTGTATCTTTTATCAATACCTTTGGTGATGGTAATTTGCCAGAAGGTGTGACAGAGGATATGTTGGAAGAGTGGATTATAGGTTGTGATAATTGCCAAGACTCGTGCCCATTTAATAAGAATCATGATTGGAGCATCGGGAAAGACTATCCTGGACTTGATGAATTGGAACCTATACTACAGCCAGAATTTATTTTGAAAGCCTCTGATGAAGAGATTATAGAACAAATGATTCCTAAATTCTGTTTTCATTTAACGAATGAACAAATTCCATTGTTGCGTAAATCTGCTAAGCGGGCTATAGAATACAAAAATAGGTGGCAAAAACAATGATGGGCCTATAAGATGAGTCAAAAGTATAATCAAATGTAGAAATTGCCATGATTAGAAATCCTGTACTTCTTTGACTTTTTTCTATAGACTACGTTATAATTAAGTGTTGCCAATTTTGGGAATATACCTACATAGCTACTTTTACAAGTGCTATGTGATATAGAATATACTAAAGGAATTAAAGGGAGGATCTTATGATTCGCGAAAATCTTCGTAATGTAGCGATTATCGCCCACGTTGACCATGGTAAAACTACTTTGGTGGACGCGTTATTAAAACAAAGCCATGTGTTCCGTGAAAATGAAAAAGTAGCAGAACGCGTAATGGACTCCAACGACTTGGAACGTGAACGCGGTATTACTATTTTGTCTAAAAACACTGCTGTTATGCATGATGGCATTAAAATCAACATCGTTGATACTCCAGGCCATGCTGACTTCGGCGGCGAAGTAGAACGTGTACTTAACATGGTTGACGGCGTATTGCTTCTCGTAGATGCTTACGAAGGTCCAATGCCTCAAACTAAATACGTTTTGCGTAAAGCTTTAGAACAAAAGTTGAAACCAATCGTTGTTATCAACAAAATTGACCGTCCTGACCAACGCGTTAAAGAGGTTGAAGATGAAGTACTTGAATTGTTCATGGAACTTGAAGCTGATGATGACCAACTAGATTTCCCTGTAGTATACGCATCTGCTCGTGCTGGTGTGGCTAAAACTAACTGGGATGACGAAGCTGTAAATATGGAACCATTGTTTGAAACATTGATCGAAGAAATTCCTGCACCACAAGGTGATTTGGAAGGTCCTCTTCAATTCATGGTTACTACACTTGATTACGATAACTTCATCGGTAAAATCGCAGTAGGCCGTATCGTTCGCGGTAAAATGAAACCTAACCAACAAGTGGCTATCATGACTGGTGAAAGCACTCGTAAAGCGAAAATCGGTCGTGTATATACATACAATGGCTTGAACCGTGTTGAAACTGACGAAGCTGAAATGGGTGATATCATTGCGTTCGCTGGTATCGACGATATCAATATCGGCGAAACAGTAGCAGATGCTGAAAATCCTGAAGCATTGCCATCCATTTCCATCGACGAACCAACATTGTCCATGGTATTCTCCGTAAATAACTCTCCATTCGCAGGCCGTGAAGGTGAATTCGTTACATCCCGTCACTTACGTGATCGTTTGTTCCGCGAAGTAGAAACTAACGTTTCTATGAAGGTAGAAGAAACTGATTCTGCAGATGCTTTCAAAGTATCTGGCCGTGGCGAATTGCATTTGGCTGTATTAATCGAAACTATGCGTCGTGAAGGCTATGAATTACAAGTAGGTAAACCTCGCGTAATTTTCAAAACTATTAACGACAAATTGTGCGAACCATTAGAAGCATTGACTATTGACGTACCTCAAGAATTCATGGGTACTGTAATGGAAAATCTTGGTCAACGTAAAGCTGAATTGACTAACATGGTTGAGTTAGCTGGTTACCTTCGCATGGAATTCGTAATTCCTGCACGTGGTTTGATCGGTTTCCGTGCACAATTCTTAACAGCTACAAAAGGTAATGGTATCATGAACCATGTATTCCATGGTTATGCACCATACAAAGGCGAAATTCCTTCCCGTACACGCGGTGCCTTGGTAGCATTTGAAAATGGCGAAACTACTCCATATGGCTTGAACTCTGTTCAAGATCGCGGTACACTGTTCGTTGGTCCTAACCAAGACGTGTACGCAGGCCAAGTTATTGGTGAAAACACTCGTGAACTTGATATGGATGTTAACCCATGTAAGAAAAAACACGTTACTAACATGCGTTCTAGCTCCTCTGACGAAGCAGTACGCTTGACTCCACCTCGTATCTTCTCCTTGGAACAAGCTCTTGAGTGGATTAACGATGACGAACTCGTTGAAGTAACACCTGAAAGCATTCGTATGCGTAAAACAATCCTTGATCGTAACGCACGTGCGAAAGCTGCTAAAAACAAAAAATAATATCCTTAGTGATATAAAACGACGCTCCTATGGGGGCGTCGTTTTTGTTGTCGAAATTATAAAATTTTTATAACATATTCCTATATATTATATCCTTATGAAAAGTTGATGATAATTTTATCATTAATGCTAGATTCGTATACAAATGGTTGTATATACTAACTCCGCATATTAACTAAGCTATAGGGGTATTGGTATATACTAAACGTATGGAAGGCTGTATAATAATATCAAGTTTGTTGAAACAAGTTATTGATTATGGAGGTTCTTATGAATAAGAAAATTCTAGCTTCTTTATTTGCTGTAGGTTTAGCTGCAGGCTGTGTATGCTCTTCTGTTGATGCACATGGTGTGTTCTTCGCTAACCGTACAGATGAAAAAGTACTTGTATTAGGTGAGGGTCCTGTAGATAATGCTTATAGTGCAGATATGGTAAAAAATATTACTGCATATGATGTACAAGGCAAACAAATTCCAGTACAAGTTGTGAAGCATGAAAAAAATATAGCTATTGTTCCACCAGCAGATCTTGGTGTAACTGTAACTAATTTCGATTATGGCTACTGGACTAAGACTAAAGATGGTAAAACAATTCATAAACCAATCACCGAAGTTCCTGGTGCGGTTAAGAGTACACATGCTATCAAATATGATGTTCATTACTGGAATGCACAAGCAAAACCATTTGTAGATAAGAATGCATTTATTCAAATTGTACCTTCTGTTAATCCATTGACATTAAGAAAAGGTGATACCTATGAAATCCAAGTGTTTAAAGATGGTAAACCATATGCGAATGCACCTCTTATCAAAGATTTAGTAAATGATTTAACTGGTGAAGCTAAAGCCGATGAAAATGGTAAAGCTACTGTAGCTGTTACAGCAGATGGCTTAAATGTAGTAGGTGTTGAAGTTGCATTCCCTACACAAACTAAAGGGGAACAAAATAAATACTTTAGTGCATTGTCCTTCCTTATTTCTCCTGAAGAATAATAATTAGTAATTTTAGTACTTACCGAGTGTGTGAGTTAATAGAAGACCTCCTTAGTTGGACTAAGGGGGTCTTTTTATATTTTTGAGCAAATAAAAATGTAAATGTGTTCTGTGAGGACGCTTACCTACAAGGTAAGTAAAAGGAGAGATTATTATGAAGTTACATCGCCATTTATCCGCTGTGATGGCTGCTTTAGTTTTAACTGGTATATCTTATTCTGCGATAGCAACAGAAATTACTGTAACAAGCGATAAAGCAGAGGAGTTGCTGGGGTTAACAATGGGCTCACCAGTACAAACGCAACCTGAGGTTAAACACATAGAGGATACATTAACAGTTAATATACATGGTAAAAGTTTAACAGAGGCTGGTAAAAGCAAGAATGTTACAGGTATTTATAATGGCTTTGGTTCACAACTAACGGTAGACAAAGACCTTATCGTACGATTAAAGAATGATGCACCAGCATCGAAGCGAGAATTAGGTCATTATTATATGAGTGCAGTCTATGCTGGTTACGGTGGGAAGGTGCCACGTCTTAGCAAGGATAATCCGGACCGAGATTTTGGGGATACCAATATTCATGTTAAAGGTAATGTGGATATCGATGCTATCGGCTCTGGTTTACAAGTCAATCAACGAGGTCATATCCTTGTTGATGGAGGCGGTAAGATTATCACTCATCCTGTAGAAACATCTGATACCTATTCTGTAGTAGCAGAAGAAGGGGATGTATATGTTAATGCAGGCGCTGATGGCAAACATCCAGGCACTCATGACTTAGTTGCTGTTGGTAATGTGGGCCTTATCAACAAGGATTATGGCCGCGATCCAAACCATAATGAAGAACCGACGAATGTAGGTTTAGCTTTCACAACACCAAACTCTAGCCTCATCGGTGCTGTATTAAATGAATATGCTGAAAGCAATAAAAACCCTCATAATTCTGGTGCAGATATTTACTTACAAAATGGTGCCACTTGGAATAATGAGTGGATTGGTATGGAGCGTCCTACACCTAAAAAAGAACGTCCATCAGGGGATAATGCAGCGTACCTATACAAGGGCAGTAAGGTTCGCAATCTTGTAGGTGGTGTTAACCCAACTGCAGCAGGTAACATTCATCCTATCGATGCGCGGCCTATAACAATTCAGAACTATAGCGGTTATGTGAATGCTATTTATAAATCTGGCGTACCAGCAAGCGAAGCTGGAAAAGGGCAAATCGTCGTTGAACATGCGGCGGATAATAGCCATATTACAATGAAAGGCGACCATTCCGGTAATATCATCGACGATGCAAGCTACAAAAAGGATATTCAAGCATTAGCTGAGAAATTACAATATACAGGCAATGATAAGAAGCTAAGTACAACCATTCAAATTAATGAAGGTATTACAAGTCCAAGTGCTGTTGCAGAACTTGGGACGGATCACTTTGACGGACAAGGGCATCTCGTTGTAGATGATACAACAAAGATTACTCGTAGTAGTGAATCATCTTTGGTGAGTGGTACAAAATCAGCCCTTACTTCAACAGTTATGGCGTGGAAAAATAATACGAATGATTTACAACGTCGTTTAGGTGATCTTCGTCTAGCTAATACAGATAAAGGAGTATGGGCCAAATATATAGGTGGTAAATCTAAGATTACAGATGGTGCTGATGCACATATGACATACAATGGCGTACAAATCGGGTATGATCATAAAGCCTCCAATGGCTGGATTTTCGGCGGTGCCCTAGATTACAGTACATCTAGTAACTCTTATGCCAACGGCAGTGGCGACGGCAAGTTAGGTGGTATAGCCTTATATGGGACAAAACAACATGACGATGGTCGTTATATAGATATCATCGCTCGTGGTAATAGATTATCCAACGACTATAGCCTTAACTCTATGAGCGGCCAACGTTTGAATGGTAACTACCATACATTTGGTACATCCTTGAGTGCTGAATATGGCAAACGTATTAAAAAACAAAATGGTTTCTATATCGACCCTAGTGTAGAATTTATTCTAGGTCGTTTAAATGGTGTATCCTATGATGCGGCTATTGCAGGCGGCGGATCCATGCATGTGAAATCTGATGCTGTAAACTCTGCTGTAGGTAGACTTGGCATTGGTATTGGTAAAGAAACAGAAAAATCTAATATCTTTGCAAAACTAGCACTAGCTCATGAATTCTCTGGTAAGGTAAATACTACATATTCTGCACTAGGTAATCCAACAGTACAAACAACTGTAGATTTAAAGGATACATGGCTTGATGCGGAAATCGGCGGTTCTTGGAGCGTTCGTCCTAGTACATATCTATATGGTACATTCACTAAAAACTTTGGTGCTACCATAGATAATACATGGCGTATCGATGCCGGCGTTAGACATAACTTCTAATTAAATATATGAAAACTCTGTAGTAGCTGGAATTGAGTTGCTACAGAGTTTTTTTGTAAAAGTGTTTATGTGAATTATTCTATAGCGGCAAATAGACAATATTAACTGGCTTGCTGTGATGGACAGACTTTAACAATTTTGTATTTCTGTGATAGTATATAAAGGCTAGTTAATGTGTAACTTCTTAAGTAAGAGTTAGGAGGATATAATATGAAAGTTCTAATCGTAAATGGTAGTAGCCATATAAACGGTACAACAATGCAAGCTATACAAGAGGTACAAAAGGTATTTAGTGAAGCCAATGTAGATACAGAGGTCATTCAGCTAGGCAATAAACCTATCCGTGATTGTATTCAATGTGGCTATTGTTCTGAGCATGGCGATTGTGTATTTAAGGATGATGATGTAAATGCCTTCGTAGAAAAAGCGAAGGATGCAGATGGTTTTATCTTTGCAACACCTGTATACTATGCGCATCCGAGTGGACGTATTTTATCCTTTTTAGATCGCGTATTCTTCAGTGCAGAAAGTGTAAAGCCCAATCCATTTGCCTTTAAACCAGGTGCATCTATCGCCGTAGCTCGTCGCGGTGGTACAACGGCTTCCTTTGATGTACTTAATAAATACTTTGGTATTTCTCAAATGCCAATTGCAGGCTCTACATATTGGAATATTAGCCATGGTCTAGTAGCCGAAGATGCTAAGCAAGATGAAGAAGGTATGCAAACAATGCGCAACTTGGCTAGAAATATGGTTTGGATGATGCGTAGCTTTGCTGTAGCTAAGGAACAAGGTGTGCCATATCCAGATACAGATAAAGAGAAAAAAGTATCTACGAACTTTGTGCGTTAATAACTTATCGATGGTTGAGTTACTAGAGGAATTATGATGGTTAAAATTTTATTCATTTGTCATGGTAATATTTGTCGTTCAACTATGGCTGAGTTTTATATGAGGCATATCGTTGCGAAAGCTGGACTTAGCGATTCTATTTATGTTGAGTCTGCCGCCACATCTCGTGAGGAGATAGGAAACGACACCCATTATGGGACTAAGCAAAAACTAGATGAAATGGGTATTCCTTATACTCGTCGTAAGGCTCGTCAAGTAACTGTTGATGACTATCACAACTTCGATTACCTCATTATTATGGATGAAAACAACAGGCGAAATTTAAAACGAATTATTGGTGATGATTTAGATTCTAAGGTATTCAAGGCCATGTCTTTTGTTGGTGAAAGCCGAGATGTAAAGGATCCTTGGTATACGGGAAATTTTGATGAAACCTATGATGATGTCAGTCGTAGCTGTGATGCTCTATTAGCGTTGATTAAAGAAAAAATATAAATATAAAGACCTTACTATTAGATGATGTAGCAATAGTGATTGAGTTTAACTATAGTTATTCCAATCTTGAATTGATTTAATAGTAAGGTCTTTTCTATATACAGACTATCTTGCTTTATACTTTATACTATCGAACCATAACGTAATATGGTATAATTTTTAGGTATTCATGCGCCTATAGCTCAGGGGATAGAGCGCCGGTCTCCGGAACCGGGTGCGCAGGTTCGATTCCTGCTAGGCGCACCAAACAAAAGGCTTCTCGAAATTTCGAGAAGCCTTTTTATGTGTCTTTATTCTTTAGGTTGATGTATAGTTCAGAAAATTATATGTTAGCATCTATATTTAGTACAACGAATTCCTCGTGCTTGAAATTCATTCATCAGTAAGTCTATTGATTTATCAATGATTTCTTCATTAGTTATATATACCATCTTTTTGTAATAGACAGTACCATCAAATTCTATCCAACGGCTTGTTTTACCATTTAGTTTACAAATTTGCATTCTGCCGGCCCAGCTACCCATACTACGGAATTGTTTTCCTTTAGAAAAACGTACCTCACGAATATCGCTAAATTTAAATGTTCTTCTTACTAAGCCAATGCCTATAGAGACTTGATCATCCTTAAAGTAAAGAAGTTTATAACGCTCTCCAGGAGGCATAGATCTGATTATAGATAAGTTATAAGTAGCAAAAACTACAGCAATAGCGATCAATAGAAACATAAGGATTAACATATATTTTCCCATACAATTAAGTCCTCCTTATCTCTATTATAATAAATATAAGTAATGTATGAAATCATTTTATATCACTTCATGAATGAAATTTCATATTGGTTATATCTTACATATGTATAATAATCTCAAAATTGCATGGTTATTTGTAATCGAAATGGAGAGAGTTCTATGTTTTCTACGCTTATATTTTTTATAATTATATTCTTAATTTTCTTTTTTGTTAAGCAATACAATTTACTACAAAAATTGACTGTAGAGATTAAAGAGGCACGTGCCAATATTATCGTTGCTTACGAGAAAAAAGTAGCTATTGTTAATCAGTTTACAGGTCTTGTAAATGAGTATGATGATTATGAAAAATTAATTCAATTAAAAGTGTCTGATAACTTTGTAGATATGGCTCGTGAAACAGCAAAAGCAGTTCAAAATATTACAGCTTTAGCTAATCAATTTCCAGAGTTAAAAGCCAATACTCAATATAGTAAATTCTTAGAAGCGATTAGTGAAAATGAAACGTTCATTTCTAATAAACGTGAGACTTATAACTTCCAAGTAAAAGAGTATAATAGTGAGATTGCCCAAATTCCAATGGTATTTGTAGCATCCTTATTGGGATTTAAACAGGCTCCATTCTTTGATCCAAATAATGAAGAGGCTTTAGCTGAATTTAGTGGTGCTGATCCAGAAGCAATTAAAGATCTTGCTATAAAGGGCACAGACAAGTTGAAGGATACAACAGATAAAATTAGAGAATCCTTTGAAAAACGCGAGCAAGAAGCACAAGCGAAGAGAGAAGAACATCTTAAACAAGAGCGTGAATCTTCTTCTAATAATGAGAGTGTAAAGACTGAAGAGAAAACTGAAACAGAAGCTCCTAAAATTGAAGAGGCGTCTGCTTCAGTAGAGAAACAAGAAGAGAAGTAATCATATATTCAATTGATGTATATGAGCAGATAGTATATAAATCTATTTGTAAAATGAGAGATAAAAGACTCCACTCGTTGAGTGGAGTTTTTTTGTTTTTGAAAATACCGTCTAATATAGCATTTATGTAAAAATATATATTTAATAATATCAAGATAACGTGTAAATGTGATTTGAGTAACACATTTTATTTTGAGAATGATGTACAATAAAAATGTCCTTGTGAAAATCTGAACATCCTAGCTGGAACACTAGGCATATAGGACGTGATGAATAACATATAGATTATCTAATTAAGATTAATAAAGTACTAAATTGTATCATTGCATAGTTTTGATGTAGTGATACAGAGGAGATAGAATGACAAATAGAATACAAGAACTCACCGTCGACAAAACTTGGCGTGATGAGCAAGATGCGTGGAATAATCGATCTAATTACTTTGTAGAAATGCACAATCGGGACGATCGTAAGGCGCAGGTTACAGAGTTTTTATCCTTCTTGAAGAATGAAAATCTTTTGCCCCCTAAAGACGGTTGTACCCTTGATATTGGCTGTGGTGTATGTGACTATGCATTAGGATTGGCTCGTGAAGGCTATAAGGCAACAGGTATAGATTTATCTGACGGTATGATTAGAGGTGCTAAACTATTAGCAGAGGCAGAAGGTTTAGATCTTAGCTTGTATATTGCACCGTGGTCTGATGAAACTCGCCGTGAACTAAAATGGGATAAAACCTTTGATTTAACATATAGTATTTTTTGCCCTATCATGTTTGATGTAGAAAACATTCGCGCCGTGCATGAATCAAGTAAGGACAAATGCTTGTGGATTGCTTTTAGTGAACGCAGTGATAAAACGGTAGATATGTTATCTGAACATTTCTTTGGTCGCGATTCATTTCCTTGGGATGGTAAGATGAAAGCATGTTTAGATGTTATCCATGAAATAGGACATAATGTAAAAGTGACTTATAAAACAGTGCCTGAAACAGAGGTTATGAGCCTTGATAAAGCGGTTAATTACTTTGCTATGCGACTTCATAATAATACATGGGGCGATATAGAAGATATGAAAGTAGAAATTAGGAATCTCATTGAACCATTAGCCATTAATGGAGAAATCCATAATAAAACAGTTGATAAAGTGGCATGGGTATCATGGTCTGTGAAATAGGAGGGTAGTATGACAGTTGATGAAAAACGTAAGTTAGAACTAAAAACTATGTACCAAATTATTGGCATCTATTGTCATAATAAGCACCATACTCCTAAGGGGCAGCTATGTGAGGCTTGCGAGCAGGTTTGGGAATATGCGGAGCATCGCATTGATGCATGTCCTCATATGGAAAGTAAAACATTCTGTAGTGTATGTAAAACCCATTGCTATGCACCTAATTATCGTGAAAAAATCCGTGAAATTATGCGTTATGGTGGACCAAGGATGTTACTGGTATCGCCGATCCAAGTCATTAGACATATGTATCTTGAATGGAAAGACAAAAAAAGAGGCTAGCCATGCTAGCCTCTTTTTAATGGTTTTATCACATTTTCATGTAATAATCTTACGCGATTGCTTTGTCCAATACAGCTTTGATTAATGCTTTTGTTTGGTCATAGCTTTCACCAGGTTGAGCCTCATATTGTTTGTCGAGGTCGAACCATAAGTTTGGATAGTACTCATAAGGGTGAGTTTTGAAGAGCTCATGAGCGTCTTGATCTTCAACCCAGTTGATGTGAATGTCTGCATATGCAGGGTTTTCTGCAACAAGTTCATCGATAGCACGGAATGCATTTGCACAATAAGGGCAACCGTTTAAGTGGAAACCTAAGATTTCTTTCATGGTTTTACAGTCCTTTCCAGACAAAATTAATATATATTTCTATAATTTGAGATTTATTACATACTCATGTACCACAACATGTGGTACACTACTGAGTATAACACATCTATATAAGATATTCAATTTTTTAGATATATCGAATGAGAATATTGAGAATGCGATATGCATTTTTTACATAGTTAAGGAGGCACCTATGATTTCAGGCGCAGCATATGTGGTGAAGGCCCTTCAAGAGGAGCAGGTAGATATACTATTCAACTATCCTGGGGCAGCAACCATTGATATCATGGATGAATTATATAAACAAGATAAGGTAAAAGTAATTTTGCCACGTCATGAGCAAGCATTGGCTCATGCAGCAGATGGTTATGCTCGCAGTACAGGTAAAGTAGGGGTGTGCATGGTAACCTCTGGACCAGGTGCTACAAACCTTGTGACAGGTATTGCTACAGCATACGCTGATAGTGTTCCTCTTGTTTGTATTACAGGTCAAGTAGACTTGGGCCTCATGGGCAATGACGCATTCCAAGAGGTGGATACGGTTGGTATTGTACGCAATATCTGTAAATATGCTGTTACCGTTCGTGATCGTAAAGAGCTAGGGCGTATTTTGAAAGAAGCCTTTTATATTGCCCGTACTGGTCGTCCTGGTCCTGTAGTGGTGGATGTTCCGAAAAATATTCAAAAGGCTATGGGCTCTGATGAGTATCCATCAGAAGTCAATATTCGTGGCTATAAACCTAATACAACAGTTCACGTAGGACAAGTAAAAAAAGCATGCTCTATTATCAGCAAGGCTAAACGACCACTATTCTTATTAGGCGGTGGCGTTAGCATTAGTGGTGCTAACGACCTCATGATGAAGCTAGTAGAAAAAACAGGCATTCCTGTTGTAACTACATTGATGGGGAAAGGTGCTATCGATAGTCGACATCCTTTATATCTCGGCAATATTGGTATTCATGGTGGCTATGCACCGAATGTGGCACTCACTGATTGTGATGTAATGATTTCTATTGGTACACGCTTTAACGACCGTATTACAGGCAAGTTAAGTACCTTTGCACAAAATTGTAAGATTATCCATATTGATGTGGATGCAGCATCTATTTCTAAAAATATTAAGGTAGATATTCCGATTGTAGCAGATGCTAAATTAGCTATTGAAAAATTATTAGAATATATTGAACCTCATGATCTTGGTGAATGGCCTGCACAATTACAACAACTTAAGGCTGACCGCCCTGTTACACAAGCTGGTGAAGAAGGCTTAACACCTCAAATTGTTATTGATTATATTAATAACCACTATGCACGACCTATTGTTGCTACTGATGTAGGACAAAATCAATTGTGGACTACTCAGTTCCTCGAAATTAAAGGACAACACCAAATGTTGACATCTGGTGGCCTTGGCACGATGGGCTATGGGTTCCCAGCGGCGTTAGGGGCTCAAATTGGCAACCCTGATAAACGAGTGTTTGCTATCTGTGGTGATGGTGGCGTACAAATGAATATCCAAGAATTTGCCACAGCTATGCATTACCGTTTACCAGTAACTCTCATCATTTTGAATAATGGCTTCCTTGGTAATGTACGCCAATGGCAACAATTGTTCTACGACAAACGATATGCTTGTACTAATTTGTTGATGGATGAAAGCTCTATTGTGACACGTGATATGATCGATAATGCTGAGTTTGAATACGTTCCAAACTTTGTACAATTGGCAGAAGCTTATGGTGCAAAGGCAATGCGCATTACTAAGCTAGAGGATATCGAAAAGGGCTTCCAATTGGCAGATACTTTCAAAGATGGACCAACCTTACTTGAATTTATCATTCCTACAGAACTTAATGTTTTGCCAATGGTACCAGCGGGCAAGTCTTTAAGCGATATGTTATTAAAGGATAAAAAATAGGAGGGGCTATGGAATTACATATGGAAAAACGCTGTATTTCAGCGTATGTAGAGAACCAAATCGGCGTATTGGCTAAAATTTCAGGCCTCTTCGCAGGTAAAAATTATAACCTTGATACATTGACTGTAGGGGAAACGGAAGATCCTACCATGTCTCGTATGACCATTGAGCTCACATGCGATGATTTGACATACGAACAAATCATTAAACAGCTTAATCGCAGTGTAGAGGTGATTAAGGTTATCGACTTTACAGATATGCGGATTACAAAGAAAGAACTATTGTTTATTAAGGTCAACAGTTGCAAAGAAGCAGATAAACAAGAAATCTTCCGCATTGCTCAAACCTTTGACTTGTTGGTAGTTGATTATAACCGCAAATCTGTTCTCGTACAATGTGTAAAAACAGTATCCAAAAATAACGATATGATTGCTCTATTTAAAGATATGTTTGTTAATCGTATTGAAGTTGTACGCGGTGGTAGCGTAGCTATCGAAGCACTATCTACACCTGATAGATAAGTTTTAACTCTAATTATTCTAAATCTATTTTTGGAGAATAATGATATAAGACTAGTAGTGATTTAGAATGGATACAACTGAATATGATATAATATTTATATCGACCATTATTGATATAGAGACCTTGGTTGTATGCCAAGGTCTTTTTATATAGGAGGTACTATGAGTTTATTAGATGATATTTTAGCCCATAATAGAGAATATGTAGAAGATCAAAATACAGGTTATGTAGAAACAGATACTAAATGCAGTAAGATGCCTAGTCGAGAAATGGCAATCGTTACATGCATGGATACACGTCTTGTTAACTTCTTAGAAGATTCCATGGATATTGGCCGCGGTGAAGCGAAAATCGTAAAGACTGCAGGGAACTGTATTACAGGGCCCTTTGATGGCGTTGTACGTAGTTTACTTGTTTGTATTTATGAGCTAGGCGTTAACGAAATCTTTATCATTGGTCATCACGAATGTGGTATGGCAAAAACTACGGCAAAAGATCTAACAGAAAAAATGTTGGCTCGTGGTATTGCACCAGAAGCGATTCATATGGTCCGTAAAGAAATGGAACGCTGGGCAGATGGATTTACACACCCTGCTGAAAATGTAGAAGACACTGTAGACGAATTGCGTATGAATCCTTTGATTCCGAAAGACGTACCTATTCACGGTCTTATCTTCCATCCTAGAACAGGTGAAATTGAAGTCATCGTTAATGGCTATACACAAATGAAGCAATATTACGAAAAATAGTAGGTAAATCTTGTTTGACTTAAAGTTAAGTTTAAGTTTTATAATGTGTTCATATTAAATATTAGTCAAACAGTTTAGTTAATAAAGGAATTATATGAACAAAAAAAGATTAATTATATCCTTACTAGCTATTATTACCGTGGTTGGTGCTATTGTAGGTAGCTATGTATATAGGGATACTATATACAGTCGAATTGCACGGACTGCAGCTGTTGTGAGTGGTCAAGAAATAAAACCGCTCCTTAATTCTGAAGGCCGTTACATTCGACAAATTGTAGCTCAAGATAACAGCACGAGTCGTACTATTATGTGGCAATCAGATAGCAGCGAAGCTGATGCGGTAATAGAGTATCGTCTAGCAGGTTCTGAAAATACTCAAACGATAGGGGCAACGGATAAAGCTTTTACTGATGACGGCAGTACCACCTATATCCATGAGGGCACTTTGACAGGTTTAACACCTAATACTAAATATGAATATCGCGTTGGTTATGGCAGTGATCGCCGTAGTGATTGGTACTCTCTGGAAACGGCTGGCGCTAGTGTCTATGATGTGCTCATATATCCAGACTCTCAGTCGGGGGATTATTCTCAATGGGAAGAGATTGTAAAGGACTCAGCACATCGCAATCCAAGGACAGCCCTGTATATTAGTATGGGGGACCTTGTAGATAATGGGGAACAAGACTATCAATGGCGCACTTGGTTAAATTCCATTAGACCATTGAGTGCTAATGTGCCGTTAGCAACGACCTTAGGCAATCATGAGATGTATACATTAGATTGGAAAATGCGCGAGCCTTATGCGTATTTGAATTACTTCGCAGTACCGCCTAATGGAAATGAAATTTTTAATCGTCGTTATTATTCCTATGACTTCGGTGATGTTCATTACGTTGTATTAGATACAATGTTATATGAAAGCAATCATGAGGATAACCATGATACGCATCATCCTGATTTATACGATGTACAGATTCAGTGGCTACGCCAAGATTTAGCAGCTAATACTAAAAAGTGGACCGTAGTCCTCATGCATCGGGATCCATTCCAATATGCCTTTGACCGCCCTGGTGCAAGTCGTGATGTAGGATTCAACGAAGAGGGCGTATTGTTTATGCCTATCTTTGATGAGTTTAATGTAGATTTAGTGTTGTCAGCTCATTTACATTCTTATCGTAATAGAGGCCATGTACGCAACTTTGATCGAAATGCTTCGGGACCATTATATATTCTGACTGGTATTGCCGGAGATGCTCGTCGCCCTAAGTGGAAAGAACATCCTTTAGATGTATATGTGGCACCGGATCGAGATAAGAATAACTATATGACGATGACTGTTACACCGAATAAATTGATAGTAAAAGCTTTCTTACCAGACGGTACACAGCTAGATGAGTCGGTTATAGAGAAATAGAAGCACAAGAATATAAGAATATATAAGCAAAAGACACCTTCCTTGGAAGGTGTCTTTTTTGTGTGTTTATACAAATAGTTTTCTCTGATTTATAGTTTAAATAGGTAAACATATAAATGATAATTATATATTTATTATATATTTTATATGCTAAATTAAGTTCATGTAAATTACAGTTCTAAGGACTATGATAAAAATTAATTCATAGTATAACAAATAAAAATACAGAAAATTTGTATAAAACTTGAATAAAACGACTGATAGTATTATAATACGTACATAGGTTATAAAAATACGCTAATAATGTATAAAACATACATATAGTGTATAAAGGAGATAGAGTAATGAATACATTACAAGATTTGATCAAGAAATATGCCGCACAATATAAAGAACAAGTTGTAGCATGGCGTAGACATATTCATAGTCATCCAGAATTATCTGGTGAAGAAAAAAATACATCCTTATTTATTCAAAAGGTTCTTGGTGAATTAGGTATACCTTTTGTAAATGATGTTTCTGATTATGCCGTTATCGGTAAAATCGAAGGGACTCAACCTGGACCAGTCATTGCATTGCGTGCTGATATAGATGCCTTACCCATACATGAAACTACTGGATTGCCATTTGCATCAGAAAATGACGGCGTTATGCATGCTTGTGGTCATGATAGCCACATTGCGATTTTGCTTGGTGCAGCAGCCATTTTACAGTCTATTAAAGACCAATTGCATGGCACCGTAAAGCTCGTATTCCAGCCTTCCGAAGAGGAAGCATTATTCCCAGGTGCACAAGGTATTGTAGATAGCGGCATTCTTGATGATGTAGATGAAATATATGGCCTTCATGTATGGCCACAATTACCGGTTGGTACGGTAGGTCTAAAAAAAGGTAATTTGATGGCTGCATCGGATCACTTCCTCGTCCATATTAAAGGGAAATCGACCCATGGAGCGGAGCCTCATAATGGGGTAGATGCCATCGTAGCAGCCGCAAACTGGATTGTAAACGTAGAATCTATTGTGGCTCGTGAAACGAATCCAATGGAAAATCTAGTATGTACCATCGGTGTTATCAAGGGGGGCGACAGATACAATGTAGGCTGTGGCGATGTATATCTAGAAGGTACTTGTCGTACTTATGAACCAGCAAAACGGGATTATATAGAACGACGTCTTGGTGAAAGTTTACAAGCTCTCGATATGTTATTAAAAACAAAGAGTACCTTAGATTATAAACGTGGTCATGGAGCTACCATCAATGATCCGGATGCCATCGATTATGCCACATCTATTGTAGAGAAATATCTTGGTAAAGAAGCGGTGGTACATCCTGAATTCCCGTCTATGGCTGCAGAGGACTTCTCCGCGTATCTTCATAAAATAAAAGGTGCTTTCCTTTGGTTAGGTACTGGATTTGAAGGTAATCCGGCCTTGCATAATGAGGCTTTCACCATTGATGAAAGCATCCTGGAAACTGGTATAACAATGATGGCTGCTATTGCCGCCGAATTTTTACAAGAAAAGTAGTTAAATAAGTAGTTTGAAATAAGAGGTTATCATGAAGAGTTTACAACATACATCATTTAAAACAATGCTTCAATACACACCAGAAGAAATTAAATACTTCTTGGACTTGGCTGCAAAATTAAAAGCCGATAAAAAAGCAGGCAAAGAAATCAAAACATTAGTAGGTAAAAACTTTGCATTAATTTTTGAAAAAGACTCTACACGGACACGTTGTGCCTTTGAAGTAGGTGCTGCAGATCAAGGTGCTCATACGACATATCTTGGCCCTACAGGTTCCCAAATGAATAAAAAGGAATCCTTAAAAGATACAGCTCGTGTTCTAGGATCTATGTATGATGCTATCGAGTTTAGAGGTTTTGATCAAGCCGATGTAGATACATTAGCTGATTATTCTGGCGTACCTGTTTGGAATGGCCTTACCGATATGGATCATCCTACACAAACATTAGCGAATTTTTTGACGCTTCAAGAAAATATTGATAAACCATTGAATGAAATCTCTTATGCTTATGTGGGGCATGGTCAATCTAATATGTGTAATGCCTTAATGAGTGGCGCCGCTAAAATGGGTATGGATTTCAGACTTATCGGTCCTAAACAATACTGGCCAGCCGGTCCATTCTATGAAGAATGTTTAAAAGTTGCAAAAGAAACAGGTGCTACCATCACATATACAGACGATGTAGCGGAAGGTGTTAAAGGCTTAGATGTAATCTATACAGGTGTATGGGTAACTATGGGTGATACATACGATATGTGGGAAGAACGTATCAATACGTTTAAACCATTCCAAGTTAACGCTGAAATGATGGCATTAACTGGTAATCCAAATACCAAATTCTGTCACTGCTTGCCAGCATTCCACAATACAGAAACTCAAGTTGGTAAAGATATCTTTGAACGGTTCGGCATGAATGGTATTGAGGTAACGGAAGAGGTATTTGAAGGTCCAAACTCCTTAGCCTTCCAAGAAGCAGAAAATCGTCTCCATACTATCAAAGCTGTTATGGTTGCTACATTTAGTGACTATCCTTTGAAATAATTTCATCTCCCTAGAAGGTGATGAATCGTATAGTTTGTTTCCTATTTATAATCGATGAAAGTAATAACTGAGAGTTGTATAAATAGGTGTGAGTCACCAATAGGTGAGAATTGAGGTTTACTATGACACCCTATAAAGTATTTATTGTCGGTCATGAAGGCACAACAGGTTTAAGAATTCATGAACGGTTATCCGATAGAAAAGATATAGAATTATTAGCTACAGCTGATGAGGATCGTAAAAATGTAGAGGCTATTAAAGAGGTAGCTAAAGAGGCAGATATTGTATTTCTCTGCTTGCCTGATGTGGCATCTAAAGAAATCATGGCTGCTATCGGTGAATTACCATGTAAGGTAATTGATACATCGACTGCCTTTAGAACGGCTGCTGATTGGGCTTATGGCTTCCCAGAACTCGGTGCGGATTATAAAACCGCCATCGCTACTAAAAAACATATTGCTAACCCTGGTTGTCATGCGAGTGGGATGATTGCTTGTATTGCACCTCTTGTAAAAGCTGGTCTTGTACCAACAGAGTATCCTTTCACTATCACATCCTTAACAGGCTATAGCGGTGGTGGTAAAAAGATGATTGGCCAATATGAAAGTGAACCGAAGGATTATTTCCTCTATGCACCGCGTCAATATGGTCTTAGTCAACAACATAAGCACTTGCCTGAGGTACAGCATGTGTGTGGTCTTAGTGAAGCACCTATTTTTATTCCTATCGTTGATGATTATTATTCTGGCATGGAAGTAACGGTAGGTATTCACAGTCGTTTATGTCAAAAGCCAATAAGCATTGAGACAGTGCAACAGGCATTGGAAAACTTTTATAAAGGTAGTCCGATCATTACTGTCGTACCATTTACTGAGAACAGTAATACAGGCATGTTAAATGCCAATCAATTGAGCAACACAGATAGCATGAAAATCTATGTGACTGGCAACGATGAACGCATTATGGTTCATGCTATTTTCGATAATTTAGGCAAAGGTGCCTCTGGTGCTGCTGTTCAATGTATGAACATTGCTTTAGGTTTGCCTGAGGATACAGGTCTAGCACTAGGTTAGAGAGGGAACTATGAAGGACGTAACAAATGCAATGCGGGCGCATATCTTAACTGCGGCCGTTCCATATATTAAACAATATACAGATCAATATGTTGTCGTTAAATATGGCGGCAATGCTATGATTGATGAAGAATTAAAAAAATCTGTTATGAAGGATTTAATGCTACTTCAATTGGTAGGGGTAAAAGTTGTGCTCGTTCATGGCGGTGGTCCAGCTATTAATAGCACACTAGATGCCATGAAAATTGAGTCCCATTTTGCAAATGGCTTGCGTGTCACAGATGAAGCGACAATGGATGTAGTACAAATGGTATTAGCCGGCAAGGTTAATAAAGGCCTTGTAGCAGATTTAACAGACCTTGGTGGTAAGGCTGTTGGTCTCTGTGGTGTGGATGGTAATATGATTCAAGTTCATAAACAAAATGATGAGCTTGGTTATGTAGGTTCTATCGATACGATTGATACAAGTATTATCGATGATGTTATCAGTAGAGGATATATTCCTGTCATTTCTTCCATTGGTATGGGGGCTGATGGCAAGACATATAATATCAATGCTGATACAGTAGCCGCAAAAATTGCCGGTGCCCTTAAGGCGGAAACAATGGTGGCTATGACAAACATTGATGGTGTGCTACGTGATGTACATGATCCTAATTCTTTAATCTCTAAAATTACTATGGCAGAGGCGGATCAATTAAAAGCAGAGGGGATTATCGCTGGCGGTATGATCCCAAAAGTGGATTGCTGCTTAGAGGCCATCAAATCAGGAGCTCAAAAGGTGTTTATCATCAATGGTGAGATTCCACATGCCATTCTTATCGAGCTATTGACTGATGAAGGTCTTGGCACCATGTTTGTAAAGTAATATAGTAGGTATAGCGATGGTAAATATTTATTGCCATCGTTACCTTTCATATAGATAGACGACGGCACGACCGTACGTTCGGAGGATGTAATGAGTAATACAATCGATTTTGAACAACAAGATAAAGA
Source organism: Veillonella sp. 20925_1_51 (assembly GCF_041431445.1). NCBI lineage: Bacteria > Bacillati > Bacillota > Negativicutes > Veillonellales > Veillonellaceae > Veillonella > Veillonella sp. 20925_1_51. Next base: position 250,223 of record NZ_JAPVXT010000002.1, on the reverse strand, counting down.
ATATATAGCCAATACGTATGGCCGGTTTAATGTATGTTTTGAAAAGGGTAAAGGTTCTCTTTTATGGGATGTAAATGGTAAAGAATACATCGATCTTGGATCTGGTATCGGCGTAACAGCTTTTGGTGTCGATGACGATGAATGGACAGAGGCCGTGACAAAACAATCTCATGCGTTGAACCATATCTCTAATTTATACTATTCTTTGCCACAAATTGAATTGGCAAAACAACTATGCGCTAAAACGGGTATGAAGAAGGTATTCTTCTCTAACTCTGGTGCAGAGTCTAATGAATGTGCTATCAAAGCAGCTCGTAAATATAGCCATGACAAATACGGTGAAGGTCGTCATGTCATCGTCACCTTGATTAATAGCTTCCATGGTCGTACTATTACTACCTTGTCTGCTACAGGCCAAGATGTATTCCATCAACATTTCTTCCCATTTACAGAAGGTTTTATTCATACACCAGCTAATGATATTGATGCAGCTTTAAAAGCTCTTGATAATCCTGCAGTTTGTGCCATCATGATGGAACCTATTCAAGGTGAAGGTGGCGTTATGCCACTAGATAAAGAGTTTGTACAAGCCGTTACAAAATATGCTCATGAACACGATCAACTCGTGTTAATCGATGAAGTACAAACTGGTAATGGTCGTACTGGTAGTCTATACGCATACCAACAATTTGGCATTGAGCCAGATGTAGTATCTACTGCAAAAGGTTTAGCAGGTGGCCTTCCTATGGGGGCTACATTATTCAATGAAAAGATGCAATATGTGTTAAATGCTGGTGCACATGCTACAACCTTTGGTGGCAATCCAATCTGTGCGGCAGCAGGCAATACTATCATTAATCGTTTAACACCAGAATTCTTAGATTCTGTAAAAGCAAAAGGAGACTATGTAAAAACTACCTTAGCAGGCAAACCTGGTATTCTAGGTGTGAGCGGCATGGGCCTTATGCTTGGTATTGAAACTACAGTAGATCCAAAAGCAGTCATTGCGAAATGTCTTGAAAAGGGCGTTGTATGCTTGTCTGCGAAAAATAAAGTACGTCTTTTACCAGCTCTTAATATTCCTCAAGACCAATTGGAAAAAGCGATTGCTATTGTAGCTGAAGCTATTGAAGAGTTAGCGGCAAAATAATTTTAAGGATAACTTTTATAAATATCATTTAAAATAGTTGCGTAACCGTGTAATTATTGAAATAAATCGATGAATATATAGACTTTAGTTCTCATTCGTGTTACCCTAGAAGAAACAGTCTATATTGGAGGAGTAAATATGAATACAGAATCCTTACGTAACGAAGTATTGGTTCCTGCTGTAGCAAAAACATTAGATATTGCTACAAAAGCAAAACCTACAAAAGAAGAACTTTTCACAACAGCAAAAATTACGGCTGCTGTGGCAGTTGCAACAGCTGTTGTATCCTTGGCGGTACAAGCAGTATTGCGCAACCGATAAGACATAAAGAAAACGACATGGCGCTGCCTGTCGTTTTCTTTTACTTTTACCCTGTTATTCCCCTTGATTAAGGGATTTTATAAGGAGGCGATACCATGCATAGTCGCGATTTAATTGAACAATATAAAGGCTACGTTCAAGATTGGCGTAGATATTTCCATAAACACCCAGAGCTGAGCAATGAAGAGTTTGAAACAACTAAGACACTGGCTAAAGAATTAGAATCTATGGGCGTAGAGGTTCATGTAGATACAGAGCGTGGCATCGGCTTAGTTGGTATCATCCACGGTGATAAACCTGGTAAAGCCATTGCTTTGCGCGCTGATATTGATGCATTGCCTGTTCACGAACATAATACAGTGGACTATAAATCAGAAACTGAAGGCAAAATGCACGCCTGTGGTCACGATGGTCATATGGCTATTTTGTTAGGCGCTGCCAAGATGTTAATGTCTATGAAAGATCGCATTGAAGGCGATATATATTTAGCCTTCCAACCTGCTGAAGAGACTGGGGCAGGGGCGCCAGATTTCATCAAATTTGGTGATTGGTATGATAAGATAGATGCCATTTTTGGTGGCCATGTATGGATCGACTTACCAGCAGGACTCATATCTGTAGAAGAAGGTCCTCGTATGGCTGCAAGTAGTCAGATTACTATTAATGTAAAAGGCAAACAAGGCCATGGTGCACAGCCACATCAAGCGATTGATGCCATTGTAGTAGCTAGTGCTATCGTCATGAACTTGCAAACCGTAGTGTCTCGTAATATTAGTGCCTTAGATTCTCTTGTACTCACTATTGGTAACATTCACTCTGGATCTGAATGGAATGTTATCCCTGGTGAAGCTAAAATGGGGGGCACTATTCGATTCTTTGACCCAGACCAAGAAGAGTACTATGTTGAATCTATACGACGCGTAGTAGAACATACTGCTGAAGCCTATGGAGCAACTGCTACATTAGAATATGTAAAAAAAGTACCGCCTACTATTAATGATCCTGCATCTAGCGAATTGGCGGAACGTGTCGTTATTGATACATTAGGTAAAGACAAGCTTTCTAAAATGCGTAAAGTAATGCCAGGGGAAGATTTTGCATGGTATTTACAAGATAAACCAGGATGCTTTGCTTTTATTGGGATTCAAAATCCTGAAATCGAGGCTACCTACGATCATCATAACAATCGATTCAATATGGATGATACTGTACTATCTGCGGCATCTGCCGTATATGCTGAATATGCTATTCAGTGGTTACAAGAACATAAATAGTAAGCGTATAAAAGCGCCATATCTTACGGGATATGGTGCTTTTTCATTGTATTTTTATTTATATTTTCCGTATAGTATAGGTATAATATAGGTATAAGTTGGATGTGATGCAAGTATTATATAAGTATGATATAAGTATAATTCAAGTGTAGTACTTGTGATATAAATCCGCTGTAAGTCTAATACATTCTCTATGAGAGGTACTTATGAATATAGTTATATGTCTCATCATAATTGCTATTACAGGCTTTTTATTGATGAAGCGCTACCAGCCACAACCTATTTTGATTGGCTTAGGAATTCTTATGATGTTCATCGCTTATGAGGCGAGCTGGATTGATGCCATATTAGTTGGTGACCAATCCACAGGAGTTCTCATATTTGATGCAATGGATATCGTAAGAATAACGACATCAAATAACATAGTCAATCTGGGCCTCATGATTATGACCTGTGCTGGTTATGCAAAATATATGGAGCATATTGGGGCAGGGACGAGATTGGCACATACATTTATACGTCCTTTATATCGTCTAAATCGTCCATATATTGTACTGGCCCTTATGTTTCTACTCAATATGGGATTATCCATTTGTGTACCTAATCCATTGAGCCTTGCACTTCTTATGATGGTCACTATGTATCCTGTGTTACTTCGATTAGGTGTAAGCCCTGTAGGGGCGGCAGCAGTTATTGCTACGGGACATCTTATGGACGTAGGACCTGGTGCGGTATCTACGTTACTCATTGCAAAGACCTTGAATATGCCCGTGCCAAACTATTTTGTAGGCTACCAGTTGCGTCTTTATTTCTTAGTCGCCATTGTGACTGCTATAGCACACTTTTTCTGGCAGAAATATCGTGACCGGGTGGAGGAACCTAAGGTTATAGATGCTTGTGAAAGTATTCCAGAGGCGCCAATAGGGCCTAAGCCGTATATGATATTCCCATTATTGCCATTGTGTTTTATTTTGGGCTTTAGTCAATATGGCTTTCCTGGTGTGAAGATGAATGTTACCCTTGCTATGATGCTTGCCTTTGGTATAGCTTTATTAGCTGAATTAATTCGTCATCGTAATCTGCGTACAGTTCTTAAAAGTACAACTATTTTCTTTGAAGGTATGGGGAATCAGTTTTCTTATGCAGTGACACTTATTATAGGGGGACAAATCTTTGCACAAGGACTAGTGAGTTTAGGTCTTATTGAATCCTTGCTTGGGGCACTTCAAACATTATCTCTTAACTCCATAGGACTTACCTCTGTGCTAGGGGGCGGCATGTTAGGCCTTAGCATGGTGACAGGTAGCAATGTAGCGCCATTATTTACTTTGGTTCCACTAGTACCTAATATCGTAGCTCATCTAGGCCTTGATCCGATTACTACTATGCTTGGTATGCAAAACGGTGCAAGCCTAGGCTTATTCCTTAGCCCTATTAGTCCTGTAATGGTTGGCGTAGCAGGCGTGGCACATATAAAATCAGTAGATTTACTTAAACGAACTGCTGTACCTGTTCTTGTAGCATTACTTACAAGTTGTGTGGGGATATGTCTCCTTTACTAACTGTCATCTAAAAGACTAATTAGTTATATTTAACCAGATATACTATATATCGCTTTTTAAGTTTAGTTTAAAATTAGAAAACCCTCTTTACATGTATCATAAAGAGAGTTATTATATTCCAATAATAAATCATATGTAATTAAAATGGTTTCCTGCAATGATGCAAGTTTTAGCGCTTTGCGGATAAAAAGGGCCTTTCTTCGCCGGACGGTTCTAGAAGCCAGAAAGGATGTAATGAACAATCAAGTTTCTATTTCAACAGCAAATATTCGTGGTGCCTTTGGGGGATTCTTTATTCCCGGTATGTATACAGCTTTATGGGCGGGCTTTGTGCCATATTTAAAAGCAAAGCTTAGTATCGGTGAAGATGTATTGGGCTCCATGATTTTAGTGCTCGGTGTAGGCTCTTGTTTGTCCATGGCCATAGCTGGTAAGCTAGTAGAGAACTTTGGATGCAAGAAAGTTGTTTTACTAGCTAGCTTTATTGGGATGTTATCTCTTGCGGTTGTTACCATGGGTTCTACAATTGCTACGACCACAGCTGCTTTATTCTTCTTTGGTATTGGCGTCGGCTTAAGTGGTTCGTCTGCCAATTTACAAGCTATCTTGACAGAAAAGGTGAGTAAGAAACACTTAATGGGTGCCTATCACGGTGGATGGAGTTTAGGCGGTTTTGCCGGTGCTGGTGTTTTGCTGGTGCTCTTAAAAATATTATCCTTACCTGTTAATGAAAGTATTTGGGGACTTCTCATCGTATTATTTATTGCTATGGTTGTGCTTAGCCAATTTATGTTGACCTTTGGTAGTGATCCAAATGCAAAGGTTGTTAAAAAATCTAAAAGCCCATTATCGTTCCATCCCATTGCTATTATCTTTGGTCTCTTGTCCTTTGTATCCTACTTAGTTGAAGGTGCCGTAGGGGACTGGAGTGCATTATACCTGTTCGAAGATAAAGGTATCGTTATTGAAGAGGCCGTTATGGGTGTTATGCTCTTTAATGGTACTATGTGTATCGGCCGTTTGCTGGGAAATACAATTGGCAAACACTTAACATCTAAACAAGTTGTCGTTGGTGGTTATTTACTTGGCGCCATTGCAATGGGCCTTATCGTATTCTTACCAGGTTATGGCTCCATGTACACATATTTATTACTTGGTATTTCCTTAGCTATGGTAGTACCAAACTTGTTCTCTGCCATGGGGGAACAAAATGTAATTCCTATGACACAAGCTGTGGCAACATCTACCATGCTTGGCTATATGGGGATTTTGATGGGGCCAGCATTGATTGGTTTCATTGCTCATGGCACAAGTCTTACAGTAGCATTTATCGTATTGACTACATTACTTGTAGTAAGTGCAGGTATAGGTAAATACGCCTATATGTTAATGGACAAATCAAAAGAAGCTGAAGCTTAAATAATAGCCCCAAAGACGAAATGTCTTTGGGGCTAATTTTATGAAATATAGCAATATTATTACAAATATGTTGATTCGTTATATATCATCGATGAGATACAAAAAAGCCACAGGATTTATCCTGTGGCTTTTACATGTAATATTGTATTAACGGTCACCGTTGAAGATGGAGTTTTTAACAAGTACATAGTCTACTTTGCGGATTGCTTGTAGCGTAGTACCACCAGCGTAAGAAATCGCGGATTGCAAATCTTGTTCCATTTCAACTAATGTATCAAAGATAGAACCTTTGGAATCGATGAAGATTTTTTTGCCTTCTACGTTTTTGCGTTCACCTTTTTGGAACTCAGAAGCAGAACCAAAGTATTCTTTTACTGCTTTGCCGTCAACAATCTTTTCTTCCCCTGGAGATTCTTCATGACCAGCGAATAGGGAACCAATCATAACCATAGTAGCACCAAAGCGAATGGATTTAGCGATGTCGCCATGATCGCGGATACCACCGTCAGCGATGATAGGTTTAGTAGCTGCTTTTGCGCACCAGCGAACGGCAGCCAATTGCCAACCACCAGTACCGAAGCCAGTTTTTAATTTAGTGATACAAACTTTACCAGGACCGATACCAACTTTAGTTGCATCTGCACCAGCATTTTCAAGTTCACGAACTGCTTCTGGTGTACCTACGTTACCAGCGATAACGAAAGTTCCAGGCAAGTTCTTTTTGATGTATTGAATCATATCGATTACAGCGTTGGAGTGACCATGTGCAATATCGATTGTAATGTATTCAGGTGTTAAATTTGCTTTTTTGAATTCATCAACTAAAGCAAATTCTTCTGGTTTTACACCAATGGAAATAGAAGAATATAAATTAAGGTCGTGCATGCGTTTAACAAAATCCATACGACGTTCTGGTTGGAAACGATGCATGATATAGAAATAACCTTCACGAGCTAATTTTTCTGCCAATTCTTCGTCGATAATAGTTTGCATATTTGCAGGAACTACTGGCAAGCGGAATGTGCGATTACCTAATTTAACATGTGTATCACATTCGCTACGGCTAGTTACGATACATTTATTAGGAATTAATTGCACGTCTTCATAATCAAAGATGTTCGTTGTATTAATCATATTTTCTATATCTCCTTCGAGTATTACAAATTGAACCTGTACCATTATACAAGAGACGCGTAAAATTTTCAATACGTTCCGAATATTTTGTTTGGACTCAGAAACGAACTGTAGTACAATACAAGTAGATTATGCAAGTTATATACATTAATATATATGGTAAAAGGAGGTTGATTGACATGGATCAGTCCAAAACTCGCATGCTTGCAGAAGCAGGTGTGGCGATTGCAATTGCTCAAGTATTATCATTTATTACGATTTTTCATATGCCTCAAGGAGGCTCTATTAAGGCTGCAGCTTTAGTGCCGCTCATGATTTATGCCTATCGTTGGGGTGGTGCACGAGGAATTTTTGCTGGCGTCGTATATGGTATTTTACATTTTATTTTAGGCTTTAAATCATCTGTACACTATTTAAGTATTATATTGGATTATCTAGTTGCTTATGGTGCCATAGGTGTATGTGGTTACTTCAAAGATTCTATTTCTGGTCTCATTACAGGTTCTATTGTTGGTATTATATTGCGCTGGATCGCCACTGTTGTGAGCGGTGCCGTTGTGTTCGCTAGCTATGCACCTCAAGGTCAAAATCCATGGATTTACTCCATGATTTATAATGCCTCTTATATGGTGCCAGATGGGATTTTAAATATTGTTGTTTTACTATTCATTTACCAAGGTGTTAAACGAGGGTTAGGACGTCGTGGATAAATTAGGTTTAATTATTTTGGCTGGTGGTTTGAGTTCTCGCATGGGGCAACCTAAGGCATTATTACCTTGGGTTAATGGTGAAAGCCTCATATCTCATGCACTTCGTAAGGGATTAGAAGCGGATGTGGATGATATTATCATCTCCATTGGTGATGATGATCAGTTAGGACATGCCATGCAGACTCATATCATTGATACGTTATCGAACGATGAGAAGAAAAAAGTTTCTATTGTTCGGGATTCTGTTGAGCGACGTGGTCCTCTAGGGGGACTTTATAGTGCTCTAGCTGTTGGAATGAGTCCTGCCTATGCGGTGATGGCTGTAGATATGCCATTTATGCCTATGGATTTATATTATGATTGGTTATATCAAGTGAATCATAACAATTGGAATGTCATAGTTCCTACTGGTTCTAGAGGTAAGCCAGAACCTATGGCGGGAATTTATAGACCTCATATTGTATCATTACTTCCATCTATTCTGGCCGGTAAAGACGTATCGTTGCAGCATGCCCTTGATACGATTGGTCATGTTGAATCTATTGATGCCAGTGATTATGATTGGGAGCTAAGTAATGTAAATCATTATGATGACTATCAATGGGCTCGTGCATTAGCAGAAAATGAGTTCCGTCGTGTGCCGCTTATTAGTGTAGTAGCATCAAAACGTAAAACAGGTAAGACTACGGTAGTAACCCGTCTTGTAGCTGAGTTACAACGAGCTGGGTTTTCTGTAGGTGTTGTAAAGAGTGATAAACACGGCTTTCAAATGGATCATGAAGGGACCGATACAGACCTTTCTTATAAAGCTGGTGCTGATGCGGTGGCTATTGCAGGCCCTAATGAAACAGCGATTCGTATACGCACTAAAGAACAATCAAATCTGTATGAAATATCACAGTTTATGCCTGTGGATATAGTTATACTAGAAACAAGGTCCCAAGGCATTGCCCCTATTATAGAGGTTACGCAAGAAGGACATACAGAAGAGCTTATCTCAGATTCTATCGATCGAGTAGCTATAATCGAAATTAGCAAGTTAGACCAAGACGTACCAGGATTAGTACGTCATATACAGGAAATGATGAGGTGTTTAAATGGCCGTCGTTACTGTTGAGGAGGCCCTTCAATTATGGGAGAAGGCCTTAGATACGCAAGTTTATAAAGTAGAAATGATTGATGTTAAGTCTGCTAAGGGATATGTGTTGGCAGAGGATATCGTTGCGCCCACAGATGTACCGGCCTTTTCGAAATCAGCGATGGATGGGTATGCCATTGCCTTTTCCGCGGATTGTAATGAGTATATTGTTGACGGTGTTATAGGCGCCGGCGTTGTATGGGAACAACCTGTTGCACCAGGCCATGCAGTACGTATTATGACGGGCGCACCTATACCGGATACATGCGATACTGTTATCATGCAAGAACAGGTAGTTGGCTCCGGAGAACCGGGTACAACAATCACAATTCAAGGTAAATACAAATGTGGCGATCATATCATCCCTCAAGGTGAGGAATGTAGTGCTGGCACTATTGTGATTCCTCGTGGAACAGAGGTAACCTCTACAGTACAAACTGTTTTGACTGGTCTGGGGTTGACTGAGATTGCTGTCAATGCAATGCCTCGCGTGTTAGTTCTTACCTCTGGCCATGAGGTGATTGAACCTGGTGAAAGCTTAACAGCTGGTAAAATTTATAACTCTAATAGAGCTATGATTTGTGGACTCTTGGAGGATTTAGGCTTTCATAAAATTACGCACTATCATGTCAGTGATGCTCCAGAGGAATTAGAGTCTGAAATTAATCATGTGTTACAGCTCAGTGAAGATGCCGATATTATCATTAGCTCTGGCGGTGTATCAGTAGGGCTGTTTGATACAATGCCTCTTATTTATGAAAAACTAGGAGTTAAATCCATTTATGCGCGCATTCAAATGCGTCCAGGTGCTGCATCCTATGGTGCAGTGACGCCGAAAGGTCAAATCATCTTTGGTCTATCTGGTAATCCAGGGGCAGCTTTTAATGGATGGCATCTAATCGTAGCGCCAACATTGAAACGATATAAAGGCTTAAAAAACTGGACCACACCGGTAGTAGCCTGTGTAATGGATACGGAAATCTTTAAGCGGAATGCTTTTGATCGCTATGTACAAGGTAAAGTAATCTTTGGCGGTGGTGCACCACGTTTTGTGGCAAATCGTCATTTTAACAGTAGTAGTATGCTAGGTTTATATACTGTGAACGCCCTCGCATGTATTCCTCGTGGGGTACATGAAGTACATCCGGGCGATACCTTTGATGTGTATCTATTAGGATTACTACCTGCGGTTTAAAATATATGGACTTACAAGTTTTATATATGTAGCATTTATAAATTAAGCATATTGAATATTTGTAAGATTAATAGATATAAATAACAAGACGAGGTCTCTATGGAGGCCTCGTCAATTTGTTTATATAAGTATATAAAATTACTTCAATTCTGTTGCTGTAGACACTGAAATTAAATCTCAATTAACTTATAATAAAGTCAACAAAAGGATAGTCCTTTTAGTTATATCAATTGAGTTTTGACAAAATTTATTTCAATCTACTTTTTAATTATTTCTACTATCAAATAGTTATATAAGGAGTGATTTCTATGAGTAAGACTTTCACAAAAAATATCCCAGTCAACGAAATTTTACATCTAGGCGAGCGTTTAGAGTATAAAGAGGGGCAAGTGATTAGTATTACGATAGCTCAAAATGAACGCCTCAGTGTTACCTTGTTTGCGTTACCAAAGGGCGAAGAAATCTCAACACATGTAACTGTAGGCGATGCGATTGTGCAAATTCTTGATGGTGAGGCACACATCGTCGTCGGTGATGTGGAACATACTGTGAAAGCTGGTGAAACATTGATTATGCCATCTGAAGTGCCTCATAGCCTCGATGCCCGAGAAAACTTCAAGATGCTGTTGACCGTAGTTAAATAAATATATCATAATGAATGCATCCTTTGGATTATAAGGGGTGCATTTTTAATGCGTTGAGAGAGGTCGAATGTATGAATGTCGTTGAACAGTATAATTTAACTTTACAAATAGAAGTTCTAAAAGAACAAAGCGCGGAAACATTAGCGCGTCTCTGTAAGTTAGTTGAGGGGAGTGGCACTAGTGACTGTGTAGAGCTATTAAAAGCGTATTCTCATATTGTAAATACAGAGTTATATTTAGCTACGTCTATACATGAGTTAGATATTCTAAAGTTAGATCTGGTAAAACTTGAAAATACTATTAAAGAGTCGTTAGCACAAGCTTCTCATGACATTAGTGATGTTAAAGCTGTTAAAGAGACTAGTGATGTACAAGCTATTGAGTCCTATAGTTCTGAAGACTTTGATAAGGCCTTAGAACGTACCATTGATTTCTTAACGTTTAATAAAAATATATCTAGTACACCTCATGCTGTTATTTTAGGTGGTCAAAGTGGGGCAGGGAAAACCACAATTCATCGTGTGAAAATGCTAGAGTCAAAAGGTAATTATATTGTCATTGATGGCGATACATACCGTGCTCAACACCCGTATTTTAGAGAGTTACAAGAGAAATATGGTGTTGATAGTGTAGATTACACAAAAATGTTTGCAGGTAAGATGGTAGAGGCTGTAATTGATAAATTAAGCTCTTTAAAATACAATTTAATTATTGAAGGCACATTACGTTCAGCTGCAGTACCAATTAATACAGCTACATTATTAAAATCTAAAGGCTATACCGTCGACTTTTGTTTGATTGCCACCAAGCCAGAGTTATCTTATTTGACGACACAATTACGTTATCTAGAAATGCTTCTAGTAGATCCGTTGCAAGCTAGAGCGACACCTAAAGAGCATCATGATGGAATTGTAAAATCCTTGGTCGCTAATATTACTGAACTAGAACAGAGTGGAGTCTTTGAAAGTATTCAAGTGTATAAACGTGATTTAGAACAAGTATATAACTCAAAACTGTGTACTGAATCAATTGGAACTGTGGTAGATAAAATTTTATTTGGTGATTGGACTTCAGCAGAAAAGGATTTGTTGGCGGTAGGTAGAGCACAAGAACAAAAGCTGCAAAAGCAGTTATATTAAAGGACTTCAGAAATTATGGATTATTTCGACTATTCATATAAACATAATTACATAGAGTTTAGCAGTAACATATATAGAGTTGGCACATATCATTACAACTGGCATAGTGAGACGGAGATTCTTATTTTATTAAAAGGCCAAATGGAAATGAGTTGTAATGGTGAGGCATTTACGATGGAACCACTTGATGTGGTCATTATCTCTCCTCAAGTGGGACATGCCACATTAGCTTTGGAAGAGGATGTCATTGCCTTTGTCATGCATGTAGGAAATGAATTTTACCAACAGTATGATCCAGATTTTGGTGCCTATCAATTTGTATTGCGTTCAGATAATAGTACTCGTCATAATCAATTCTTTACAACCTTACGGCATCATGCAGCTATGACGATGTTGTTGATGACTAAAGGTGAAAGCCCGGTACATCGAATGTGGATAGAGCATCATTACTTAGCATTGGCTGAGGATGTATTTAGAGAGTTTGATCCCATTAAAAAGATTCATGAAAATGCTAGACCTGGTGATATGAAACCAGCAACGTTCGATAAAATGATTGCCTATATTGATGAGCATTATGAGCAGAAAATAGAGTTGGAAGATATTGCAAAAATTGGGGGCTATAATGTTGCCTATACATCTCAGTTCTTTAAAAAGCAAATGGGTATTTCTTTTGTTGAATATGTTTTGCGTTTGAGACTTCGAGAGGCTACCCTTTGTTTAATTAACACCGATACGGCTGTGGCACGAATTGCGAGTGATTGTGGCTTTGCCGATGTTAAAGCTTTTAATGTGGCTTTTAAAAAGCATTTCCACATAACCCTAACAGAATATCGCAAACAAGTAAAGAATATTGGGCGTAAAACGACATTGCAAGACTGTAAGGAAATTATTTCTGTAGAAAATCAAGATGTTCTAAATCTACTGCACTCATTCTTATCCTATGAAGATGATTCACGAGCGAAGGATGAGTTAGAATTCATGAGTAAAAAGTTAGAATATTTGAAAGAGAAGTTAGCTGATGTTGTAAAAGACTTATAATTAATTCCGTATATTTTGATAGAATATATATCTTCATAGCCTAGGGCGCATTAGCAAAATATTAGCAAATATTTTTGATACATATATAAACGTTAGAATTGGGTGATTTTCTATATAAAAAATCATCAAATAGTTACCTAAAAAGCACTACTGTTGATAAGTAGTGCTTTTTTTGTACCTTTTATGGGGGCGGATTTATAGATTGTCGTGAAATCAAAATATAATAAATCAAAAGAAAATCATCGTTTTATGTAAGGTTTACTAGAAAAATTATCTTTTAATTTGGATAGTTAGATTCCTTAAAATGAGTAGAATATACTTCATCAGGTATTACAAACAATCGTAAATTAATCATTTTGGAGGATATAATGAATCAAGTAAAATTTATGGAAAACGTAGGTAAAGTTGCAACAGTTACAGCTGTAGCTATGTATGTATCTTACTTCCCACAAATTATGAACAACTTAGCACATCCAGGTACTGGTGATTGGATCCAACCTTTAGTAGCAGCTATCAACTGTACATTATGGGTGTTATATGGTTTGTTTAAAGAACATAGAGATATTCCAGTAGCATTAGCCAATGCACCAGGTATCTTCTTCGGTTTAGCAGCAGCAATTACAGCTCTTATGTAATTTTTAATTAAGTGTAATAGTAACAGTAATGTGTATATCAACATTTTAGCAGGCTTAATAGATAAAAATTAAGTTACTGTTGACCTTAGTTAAATATATATATCATAATAAATGCATCCCTTGAATTTCTAAGGGATGCATTTTTTATGTAAATAATTGATAGGTACTTGTTTGACTTTATAAGGGGTGTTACGTTGTTATGGATTACTTTCACTATACCTATAAACATAATCATATAGATTTTAATAGTGATATATATAAGGTTAGTACATATCATTACAACTGGCACAGTGGTGTGGAAATCCTAATTTTGTTAAAGGGTAGAATTGATATGAGTTGTAATAGTGAGGTTTTTACTATGGAGCCTCTTGATACAATTATTATTTCTCCTCAAGTAGGTCATGCTACGTTGGCCTTAGAGGAGGATACGACTGCTCTTGTTATTCATGTAAGTAAGGAGTTTTTCCAATATTTTGATCCTAACTTTGGAATGTACCAATTTGTATTGCGCTCAGATAAAACTAATCGGTATAATCAATTATTTACGTCCTTACGTCATCATGCAGCGCAAATGATGTTACTAATGGTGAATGGTGAAAGGCCTGATTGTCAATTACGGTTGGAGAGTCACTATTTAGCCTTGATTAGTGATATATATCGTGAAATTGATACGGTTAAGACTACCCCTGTACATACAAAGCCTGTTGATATGACTGTAGCTACCTTTGATAAAATGATTGCTTATATTGATGAAAACTATCAGCAAAAGATTGAGTTAGAAGATATTGCTAAAATTGGCGGTTATAATGTGAACTATACATCTCAGTTTTTTAAACGCCAATTAGGGGTTTCCTTTTTAGAGTATTTATTGCGGTTGAGATTACGAGAGGCTACAGTTCGTTTGGTTAACTCTGAAGATGGAGTGGCACATATTGCAAGTAGCTGTGGTTTCGCAGATATTAAAGCCTTTAATGTAGCTTTCAAGAAACATTTCCATACAACACCATCTGAATATAGAAAGCAAGCAAAAGAGATGGGACGTAAGACAAAATTACATGATTGGAAGGAAATTATTTCTACAAAGGAAGAAGATATTATAGATATTTTACAAACTTGTTTACCCTACCAAGATGAATCTATCAATAAGGATAGATTAGAGGAGGCTAATCAAAAGTTAAAGGCTGTTAGAGAACAACTTGAGCTGGTTATAAGAAATTTACAATCATAATTTTCATTGTTATAATACTTTGTAGTTAGTTATAATTTTATGATTTTGAAAATTAAAATTAAGGTAGATATACAATCATTAGGTATAGGTGATTTTGTATATTTGATAAGCATATAAAAATAAATGATGAAAGAGCACTTCCTTTTGATAGGTAGTGCTCTTTTTTGTATTTCTAGATAGGTGTAATTGTATATTTTAGAGGGGTGAAAATATAATCATATAGATGGTTTTGTATGAAATTACTGTTTTTTTACAAGCAAAAACAACTTGTAAATTGGATAGTTATATTCTGAAAAAAGAGTAGAATGAAATCATCGAAAGGAACTAAGGTTCCGAAATAGAAGTTATTGAGTCTTAAATAATGAAGTCCTTTTGGAGGTTTGCGATGAGTACGAAGGAACAACAAGTACAAGAAATGACTAATAAGATAGCTAATTTCATTTCTTATATGGCAAAGGTATTGCCTGATGATGTACAAGAAAAAATTCATGAATTGGCGCAGGATGAAAAAAATCCTATGGCCAAATCTATTTATGAGACAATGCAACATAATATGGATTTAGCAGCTCAGCTTAATCGTCCTTCTTGTCAGGATACAGGGGTCTTACAATTTTGGGTAAAGGTTGGATCTAATTATCCATTACTAGGAGAATTAGAAGATATTCTAAGAGAAGCAACCTATAAGGCTACACAAGAAGCTCCATTACGATTGAATTGTGTAGAAACCTTTGATGAATTTAATACTGGTAAAAATATTGGCCTCACTGCACCTTATATTCACTGGGATATCATTCCTGATCGCGATGATGTAGAAATCTTCCCTTACATGGCTGGCGGCGGTTGCTCCTTGCCAGGGTCAGGTAAAACATTGATGCCAGGCGAAGGCTATGAAGGTGTTGCTAAGTTTGTTCTTGATTTGATGACAAGCTATGGATTGAATGCGTGTCCTCCACTATTGGTAGGTGTAGGTATTGCTACAACTATTGATACTGCGGCTGATTTATCTAAAAAAGCATTAATGCGTCCTGTATCTTCAAAAGCACCTAATGAAAAAGCGGCTTATATGGAACAATTGTTAGAGGATGGAATTAATAAGATTGGTATTGGACCTCAAGGTATGGGTGGGGATAAAACTGTATTAGGTGTTAACATTGAACATGGTACACGTCATCCATCTGTTATTTCTTGTGCTGTCAGTGTAGGTTGTTGGAATCATCGTCGCGGCGATCTCGTATTTGACAAGGATGGTAATTGCACAGTTAAATCTCATAAAGGAGTGACATTATAATGGCTAAGAAAATATTAACTACACCTATTCAACAATCTGATTTAGCAGGCATTAAGCCCGGCGATGTGATTTATTTGACTGGGCATATTACAACTTGTCGTGATATGGGGCATCGTCGTGTGGTGGAAGAAGGTCAAACGTTACCAGTTGACGTTAAAGATGGTGCTATCCTTCACGCGGGCCCAATTATTCGTACTATAAGCGATAATGAATTTGAAGTAGTATCTGTAGGACCTACTACATCTATGAGAATGGAAAAATTCGAATATGACTTTGTTAAGAAGACCGGTGTCCGTCTCATTGTAGGTAAAGGTGGGATGGGCCCTGAAACAGCACGTGCATGTAAAGACTTTGGCGCACTACACTGTGTATTCCCTGCAGGCAATGCAGTTCTTGCTGCTACAGAAGTCGAAAAAGTAGAATCTGCTAATTGGCGTGAATTAGGTATGTGTGAGACTTTGTGGACTTTTAAGGTAAAAGAATTTGGTCCGCTTATCGTATCTATTGATGCAGATGGCAATAACTACTTTGAAAATAAAAAAGTAGAATACAATGCGAAAAAAGAAGAGGTGTTAGAAGAGCTCTATAAACACGTAGGCTTCATTAAATAATTGCATTGTGAAATGTAACTAAATAGGAGGATTATACGGATTTTGTACAATCCTCCTTTTTTGCACCCTTTTTTAGGTATATTACACGTATTAGGAGGTATATATGGATACGAGTGTAATGATAACTCTTGGCTTCTTGGTATTTGCCATCGTCATGTTTGCGTGGGAGAAAATTCCATTGTCTATTACCGCTATGATCGTAGCTGTAGGCTTGCATCTAAGTGGAGTTTTATCTGCTAAAGAAGCATTTGCCGGTTTTGTAGATCCAAACGTTTTACTATTTATGGGCATGTTTGTTATTGGTGAAGCCTTCTTTGCAACAGGTGTTGCTGTAGGTGTAGGTAATGTAGTTCATAAGTTTGCTAAAACTGAAACATCTTTACTTGTTGCAGTTATGATGATTACAGGTATTTTATCTGGTTTCTTATCTAATACTGGTACAGCTGCTGTACTGATTCCTGTAATTATCGGTATTTGTAAAAAGAGTGGTTTTAAACAAACTAAACTATTGATGCCTCTTGTATTTGCTGCAGCTATGGGTGGTAATATTTCTCTTATCGGTGCGCCTGGTAATATGATTGCGCAAGCAGGTTTACAACAGGCAGGCTTAGGCTCCTTTGGTTTCTTTGATTATGGTCTAGTAGGCTTACCAATCCTTATCGTAGGTACTATATTCTATGCTACAATTGGTAAACGTTTCTTACCAGATGCTCCAAGTCATCAACCAGATGGAGCCTTTGAAGGCAATGACGATTATAGCCATGTACCGTCTTGGAAAAAATGGACTGCTGCAATTGTATTAATTTTGACAGTTGTTGCTATGATCTTTGAAAAACAATTAGGTGTAAAACTTTATGTAAGTGCCTGGATAGGTGCTCTTGTATTAGTTGCTACTAATGTTATTAGTGAAAGTGCAGCTGTTAGATCTATAGATATGAAAACAATCATGCTCTTCGCTGGCTCTATGGCCCTTGGGGACGCAATGGTTAAAACAGGTACTGGTTCTGTAATTGCAGATATTATCGTAAATAGCCTTGGTGCTAGTCCATCTCCAATTGTTGTTCTAGTAGTAATCTTTGTGCTTGGTGTGTTCATGACGAACTTCATGTCTAATACTGCTACCTGTGCATTATTGGTACCAATCGGTCTTAGCTTAGCATCTCAATTGGGCTTCGATCCAAAAGCGGTGCTTGCAGCTATCGTAATCGCTAGCTCCTTAGCGTATGCTACCCCAATTGGTATGCCTGCGAATACTATGGTATACAACATTGCTGGTTATAGCTTCATGGATTATGTGAAAGCTGGTTTGCCACTCATCGTTGTATCTAGCATAGTAGCGCTTATATTGTTACCAATTTTATTCCCATTTTAATGAGATAATATAAGTTTTTTAGAAAGAGCCCTAATGTATGTTGCATTAGGGCTCTTTCTCATATGTGCAATAGGTAGTGATAAACGTATTAGATAATATAATTTAGCTATTAGATGTTTTAGATGTTTTAGATGTATTATACGTATTTGACGTATTAGATTTTCTATACGTCTTAGGCATCTTAGATCTATTAGATATATTACTAAATTTGTTAGTGATTACTATTAGACAATCAAGAGACTTTCACATATAATAGAGTAATGTAAGTGTACAAATATACATTCACAGTAGACAAAAAGTAGATAAAGTTTATTAATAGTTGTTATATAGGTTTAATGTGGCCATAGTGCCAAGGAGGCTTTATGTTAAGCGATATTGAGATTGCCCAACAGAATAAAATGGAAAAAATTCAGGTCATTGCAGATAAATGCGGATTAACACCTGATGACATTGAACAATATGGTCATTATAAAGCGAAGATTTCTTTTGATGCTATTCGTCGCTTAGAATCTAAAGCTGATGGTAAATTAGTGCTCGTTACGGCTATTACACCGACGCCAGCAGGTGAAGGGAAGTCTACAACGAGCATTGGTCTTGTACAAGGCTTACAAAAAATTGGCAAAAATGCGATTGCCACATTGCGTGAGCCATCCTTAGGTCCTGTATTTGGCATTAAGGGTGGTGCAGCAGGTGGCGGTTACGCTCAAGTTGTACCGATGGATGATATTAATCTTCATTTTACAGGTGATATGCACGCTATTACAGCAGCTAATAATTTATTGTCCGCGATGATCGACAATCACATCCATCAAGGTAATGAATTGCAAATCGATTTGCGTCAACTTTCTTGGACTCGTGTTTTAGATATGAATGACCGTGCACTTCGCAACGTAACTGTAGCACTTGGTGGCAAAGTGTGCGGTTTCCCACGAGAAGATCACTTCATGATTACTGTTGCTTCTGAAATCATGGCTATTCTTTGCTTGGCTAAAGATCTAGAAGATTTAAAAGAACGCTTTGGTCGTATCGTTATCGGCTGTAATTTAGCAGGTGAGCCTGTTTATGTTCATCAACTTGGTTGCCAAGGTGCGATGGCCCTTCTTATGAAAGATGCCATAAAGCCGAATTTAGTACAAACATTAGAACATACACCAGCTATCGTTCACGGTGGTCCATTTGCTAACATCGCTCATGGTTGTAACTCCATCGTAGCTACAAAGCTTGGCCTTAAATTAGGCGATATCGTAGTTACTGAAGCTGGTTTCGGTGCTGACTTAGGGGCTGAAAAGTTCCTCGACATTAAATGTCGTTACGGTGAAATTTTCCCTGATACAATTGTAATCGTAGCTACATTGCGTGCTCTTAAAATGCATGGTGGTGTGCCTAAACAAGAACTTAGCACTGAAAATGTTGAGGCCGTTACGAAAGGTTTCAGCAATTTGCAAAAAGCTATTGAAAACATGCGTTACTTCAATGTGCCTGTATTGGTAGCAATTAATAAATTTGCTACCGATACCGATGCAGAGATTGCTGAATTGACTCGTCTCTGTGATGACTTTGGTGTACCTGTAGAGCTCAATGAATGTTGGGAAAAAGGCGGCGAAGGCGGCATTGATATGGCTAAAAAAGTCGTTGAATTGCTTGAAGGTTCTAAACCAACACCTAAATTTGTATATGCTTTAGAAGATAGCTTAGAAGAAAAGGTAAATAAAATCGTTAAAACCATTTATGGTGGCGATGGCGTTATCTTTACAGATAAAGCTAAAAAGCAAATTAAACAATTAGCTGATTGGGGCCTTGATCGTTTACCTGTATGTATGGCAAAAACACAATACTCCTTATCTGATAATCCAGCTTTATTAGGTGCGCCAAAAGGATTTACTATCACCGTATCCGATATTCGTGTTGCTAATGGAGCAGGCTTTATCGTATGCCGTACGGGCGATGTAATGGTTATGCCTGGTCTTCCTAAACGTCCTGCCGCTCTTAATATGGATATCGAAGCAGATGGTACGATTAAAGGTTTATTCTAATATAAATTCCTTGTAGTAGACAATTTTTTTACTGCCGATTGGTAGTGTCTACTTTCACTAGTTTATATATTGTGTTACCTGTATATTTTTATAGAAATGACAAAGCGATAACAAGGATAGCTTGTTATCGCTTTTACATGAGGTCTTGTTATGAATTTAGTAGAACAACGTGTTGTAGATTTTGTAGCAGCTACTGCATCTAAAGAACCAACTCCAGGTGGTGGGGCCATTGCGGCCTTAACGGCTGCAACTGGTGCAGCATTAGCTGAAATGGTGGCGAATTTAACCTTTAGTAAAAAGGGATATGAAGATGTTCAATCTGAAATGAAAGATCTTCAAGCTAAAGCGGAATCTATTCGTAATCGCATGCTCGAATTATCTCAAGCTGATGCAGATGTATTTAATATCTTTATGAATGCCTTAGGTTTGCCAAAGAATACAGATGAAGAAAAGTCTAAACGTATTGCCGCTATTCAACAAGCTTATAAAGATGCTGCGATGGTTCCCTTTGAAATCGGCGAGTTAGCTTATCAAATCTTTGATTTAGCAGCGTTAGCATCTAAAAAAGGTAATCAAAATCTTATTACTGATGGTATTATTGCTGCAATCAATGCTCGTGCTGCAGTAAAGGCGGCATTCCTAAACGTACGTATTAATTTATCCGGTATTAAAGACGAAGCATTTGTAGCTGATATAACCACAAAAATGAAGGCTATTGAAACAGGTTTAGATGATAAAGAAGCGGCAATTATAGCGTTATATGTATAGCCAGCTCAAAATAGCAGATTAAAATAGCAGATTAAAATAACAAGATATACGACTGTATATACTAATAAATAATACTTTTAAATAATACTTTAAGTGAATTCGAACTATTGAGGATTTTAAAAACCTAATGTTCGGAAAAATTTAAAAGAGAACTTATTATTTCTTTTAAAAATAATGAGTTCTCTTTTTTCTATTGTTAAAATCCGAACGATAGTGTAAAATGAATGGGTGTTATTTCGAGGTTTGATGTAGGAGACATTATGACAGATCAAAAACAAATGAATACGGTCGATAGTATGTTGCCAATACCACAGCTCTTTGCCTTTGGTTTACAACACGTACTGGCCATGTATGCAGGTGCCGTTGCTGTACCTATTATTGTGGCACAGGCCATGAACTTACCTATGGAAGATTTGATTCGATTAATTACGGCGGACTTATTTACCTGCGGTATTGCCACATTAATCCAAACATTAGGTTTTGGTAAAATTGGTGGACGTATTCCGATGATCCAAGGTGTTACCTTTGCTTCTGTTGGACCTATGGCCATGATTGGCGCTCAGCATGGTATGACTGCTATTTATGGTGCTATTATCGTAGCCGGTTTATTTACCTTTTTGATAGCGCCATTCTTCAGTCGTCTTATTCGCTTATTCCCACCTGTAGTTACAGGTACAATTATTACCATTATCGGTATTAACTTGATGCCAGTTGCTATTAATTGGATGGGTGGCGGTGTAGGTAATCCTCAATTTGGTAGTTTTACCAATATTGGACTAGGATTTCTTACCTTCTTAATCGTCGTATTTGTTTATAAATTTGCCAAAGGATTCTTTAGTAATCTTTCTGTACTAATTGGTTTGATTGCAGGTACAGCGATTGCGTTTGCCATGGGTGTTACAAACTTTGATGAAGTTGGTCATTCCCACTGGATTGCGTTTATTGAGCCTTTCTATTTCGGGTTACCAACCTTTGATTGGGCGTCTGTACTTTCCATGATTATCGTAATGCTCGTAGTTATGGTAGAAACAACTGGTGATAGTATCGCTATTGGTGAAATCGTAGATAAGCCAATTGGTCGTAAAGAACTTGCTTCTATTATTCGTGCTGATGGGGTATCTACAATTATTGGTGGTATTCTTAATAGCTTCCCTTATACAGCATTCGCTCAAAACGTTGGTCTTATTGCCGTAACAGGTGTTAAGAGCCGCTTTGTTGTAGCTGCATCGGGTGTAATCTTGATTTTATTGGGGTTATTCCCTAAATTAGCGGCTATCGTAGCTAGCATTCCGAATGCCGTGTTGGGTGGTGCTGGTATTGCCATGTTCGGCATGATCGTTGCTAGCGGTATTCGTTCCTTAGGCAAGGTTAGCTTTGAAGGCAATCATAATTTAATGCTCGTAGCTATCAGTATTGGTGTAGCTATGATTCCAATTGCAGCGCCAAACTTTTATGCTAATTTCCCTGCGTGGGCACAAATTATTTTAAAATCTGGCATCACTTTCGGTAGTATTATGGCAATATTGCTTAATTTACTACTTAATGGTGTTAATCGTGGTGACGAAATTAAAGAAATGGGTCGTCGATAAAAATTACTAAAAAAGAACTCTGTTCCTTGGAGCAGAGTTCTTTTTTAGTGATTAAATTCACAGGAAATTTGTGTGAATACTATGCTATAATAGATAGATAATTGTAGAATAATTTTGTGATGCTTTCAGTAACATGAAAATTATAAAAATGACTGCAATTACATGTTGAAATAAAGTTATGTATATATGGTATGTTCCCATAAGAAGGGAAGGGTTACATGGCAGACGGAAAAATTATTGCTATCTCCATTAGTGAGAGAAAAGGGCAAAAGAAACATAATATTGAATCCGCTAATCTTATCGTAGATCATGGTATGGAAGGTGATGCGCACGCAGGCAATTGGCATCGTCAAATCAGCTTGCTTGGTATTGCAAGCATCGATCATATGCGTGCCCAAGGAGCGGATGTAAAACCTGGTGATTTTGCAGAAAATATCACTGTTGAAGGTATGGTGCTTTACGAATTGGCTGTAGGCACACAATTACGAGTTGGTAAGGATGTAATTCTTGAAATTACTCAAATTGGTAAGGAATGTCATCATGGCTGTGAAATCATGAAACAAGTAGGATCTTGTATCATGCCTACACAAGGCATCTTTGGCAAAGTCCTTAAAAATGGTACGATTCACGTAGGTGATGAAGTATCTATTATCAAATAACTTAGTCGGATAAACGAGGTGTGTTATGAAAGACGCATGGGGCCGTACAATTGAATATGTACGTCTGTCATTGACAGATGCGTGTAATTTTTGTTGTCCCTATTGTCGACCTGCTGAAATTACACCTCAAAGTCAGACACAATTATTATCAGTTGATGAATGGATGACTATTTTAGGTGCCTTCCATCGTATCGGCGTGAAAGCGGTACGTTTAACTGGTGGCGAGCCATTACTATATCCTCATATTGAAGAGCTTTTAACTCGTATCAAGGATACTGGTTGGTTTGAAGATATATCTATGACTACTAATGGTAGCTTGCTTGCATCTCGAGCACAACGATTGAAAAAACTTGGTTTGAATCGAGTGAATATCAGTCTAGATTCTCTTGAAAGTGATGCCTTTGCCACTTGTGTAGGTAAAGAGGGGCAGCTAGATTCCGTATTAGATGGTATTCGCAGTGCTATTAGCGAGAATTTTAAATCAGTAAAGATTAATACCGTATTATCTCGCCATTGGTCTGATGATGAAGTTAAATCTTTATTACAGTATGTAGAAAAGTGGCCTGTTGTATGGCGTTTTATTGAATATATGCCATTCCAAGGCGATGCGTTCCATGGTCCAACCTTTGATGAATGGAAGGCTCAATTAGAACGTGTTAGTGGAGGTCCGCTTACAGAAGTACATTCCGTTTATGGCTTTGGCCCTGCTACGTATTTAGCGCTACCAAGTGGAAAGGCTGTAGGATTCATCTTTTCTATGTCTCATAGCTACTGCGATACATGTAATCGCGTTCGTCTTACATCGGATGGGCAAATGCGTTTATGCTTGTTGCGTGATGATGAGGCTGATCTTGTATCTCTTGTGCGCAATGGTGCGACCGAGGAAGATTTAGCTTTGCATATTGAACGTGCATTGCAGCGAAAGCAAGAACGTCATGATGGCGTAGGTATGGAACAACCAGAACGTCCTATGTGGCGCATTGGAGGATAATATGGGATTTTTTGATTTTCTAAAACCAAGATCAAAGGAACATATTGAAGAATGTTGGCCTGGTGGCAAGATGCTTCAAGTCCATATAGAATACGATACAAAATCTGCTGTCATTACCTACAAGGGACGTTATGGATTGCAATTTAATGTGCCAAAGGCTGATGTGACAAACATTATTATTAAAGAGGTAAGTCGTACGCATAGTGTTCTTCAACTATATAGTGGTGCTGACTGCGTAGGGACTAGTGATATTCTCCCTACGGAGGCTTGTAATACGATGAAGGATTGGCTAGGACGATATTGATGTATATGTTTTATAGGAATGTAATAAATATTCTTTACATTCCTATAAAATAGGCATATAATTAGTCGTGTCATGGACCACTAGCTCAGCTGGCAGAGCACCTGACTCTTAATCAGGGTGTCCAGGGTTCGAACCCCTGGTGGTCCACCAAAATAAACCCGCACTACTGTGCGGGTTTTTCTTCTATATTTTAAGTATTTGTATAATCTGCAACTACTTTATGGACGGATATGCTTCATTTACTTAATATGACGTATTTTGTAGACAATAAATGATTAAAAGCTTATTATTAATAATAATAGTTTTTATCATTAGGAGGTTCTTATGGCAGTAGATGTTTCTAGAACACAAGATGTGTATAAAGATGCTGGACAAAGTGTAAACTTTACAACATTATTATTAAATCGTAAAGATCGTGACGCTGAACTCGAAGTGATTCAAGATATGGCGGACCGCATTCAAGCTATTAAACGCTCTGTTAGCATTCGTGCAAATGGTGAAGGTTTGGGCATTGCTTTTGGTTTCAGCCGGAAAGCATGGGATTATTTATTCCCTAATGCACCTATACCAAAAGAGTTAGAAGACTTCCAGGGTATTAAAGGTGATAAACAAGACGTACCAGCTGTAGCAGCTGATTTATTCTTACATGTACGTTCCAATGATGAGTCCGTTACATATACTGTAGTGGATCAAATTATGGAGTTCTTACGTCCTATTACATCTGTAGTAGATGAAACTCATGGCTTCCATTATGAACAAGGTCGCGCCATCATTGATTTCGTAGATGGTACTGAAAACCCTGTTGGTCAAGAAGCTGTAGAGTGGGGCGTTATTGGTGATGAAGATCCTGAATTCACTAATGGTTCTTATGCATTTGCTCAAAAATATGAACACGATCTTGATGCGTGGCGTGCGCTTCCTACAGAAATGCAAGAAAAGTTCATTGGCCGTCGTAAATTCAGCGATATTGAGTTAGAAGATGATGAAAAAGATCCAGCAGCTCATAATGTAGTGGCTCAAGATAATCGCGATGATAAAGAACATAAAATCGTCCGTATGAATGTAGCATTTGCTCAACCTGGCCAAGGTGTACGCGGTACATACTTTATCGGTTATGCTCGATACTGGGATGTAACTAAAACAATGCTTACTAATATGTTTACGCAAAACGATAAATTGCTTGATTATTCCAAACCTATTACAGGTATGCTCTTCTTCATTCCATCCCTTGATACATTGGATGCTATTGCAGAAGGCGAATTATAATCCGCATAGCTAGTTTATGCATGATTTATATGGTTTGTGATGCTCAGTTTTGTTAGCAGCATATAATTTGAGTGAAAATACCATATAAATTCTATAGAAGCGCTCCTTTTAGGGGCGCTTTTATGCTATAATAAATCTATTAAACTCGTAAAATCCATTGTAGTTATGAATGAGGTATTCCATGAATTATACTAGCACCCGCGGTACCGTTGCGGTAAATGAAACATATGCATTGTTGCACGGCTTAGCAGAGGATGGTGGTCTATATGTACCATCTTTATTCCCTACAAACTGCTTAACTTACAATGATGTGAAAGATAAAAACTATCAAGAGGTAGCAGCTATTGTATTATCTAAGTTGTTCCCATGCTTCTCTGAAGCTCATTTAAATGAAATGATCAACTCTGCGTACTCTGATTCTAATTTCAGTACTCGTGATATTGCACCATTACATTCCTTATTAGAAAAGGTTTCTGTATTGGAATTGTTCCACGGCCGTACACAAGCTTTCAAAGATATGGCATTGTCCTTATTCCCATATCTATTGGTGGCGGCAAAAGAAGCAGAAGGTGAGAAAAAAGAGGTTCTTATCTTAACGGCTACATCTGGTGATACTGGTAAAGCCGCACTGGAAGGCTTTAAAGATGTACCTGGTACACATATCCAAGTATTCTACCCAACAGATGGTGTAAGCCCTATGCAAGCAGAACAAATGCAAAAGCAAGAAGGGAATAACGTTAACGTAACGGCTATTCATGGTAACTTTGACGATGCTCAACAATTCTTGAAACGCTTATTCGTTGATAAGGCTACAGCAGAAGAGGTTGCAGAAAAAGGTGTGATGTTCTCCAGTGCGAACTCCATTAACATCGGCCGCTTAGCACCTCAAGTGGTGTACTATGTAAATGCCTATGCTGAGCTCGTAGCACAAGGTGCTATTCACGAAGACGAAGCTTTCAACGTAGTAGTGCCAACAGGTAACTTTGGTAATATCTTGGCTGCTTACTATGCTAAAAAAATGGGTATTCCTATTGGTAAATTGATTTGTGCATCCAACCAAAACAATGTGCTTACTGATTTCTTTGAAACTGGCACATACGATATGAACCGCCCATTCTATACAACGATTTCTCCGTCCATGGATATTCTTGAATCCTCCAACTTTGAACGTTTCTTGTACTATATCTCTGGTGAAGATAGTGAACGTACCGCTGGTTGGATGAAAGATCTTAAAGCAACCGGTAAATTGACTGTCAACGAAGAAGAGTTCTGTCGTGTTAAAGCTAATTTCGCAGGTGCCTACGTTGATGATGAAGAAACAAAAGCCATCATTGAACAAGTGTACAACTCCTATGGTTATGTAATGGACCCTCATACGGCGGTAGCTATGGGTGCATACATGAAGGAATTAGAAAAACATCCTGAAGATGGTGCACGCCATACAATTATTGCGTCTACTGCACATCCATTTAAATTCCCTACAGCCATTTGCGAGGCTTTAGATATCAAAGTGGGTGACACACCGTATGAAAGCTTAGATAATATTTCTGCTGTAACGGGTGTAGCATTCCCTAAACAATTGGAAGCTTTGAAATCTAAACCATTGCGTTTTACAAAAGCAATCGATAAAGAGGATATGAAACAAGAAATTCTTGATTTTGTAGATACATTCTCTAAATAATATGATGCCGCCTTTCATTAGAAGGGCGGCATATATTTTGGCTTTGTAAACTATGTATCTCCTGTATATCGGATTGCTTATATAGATAATACAGGACAGTAACTATGTAGTAACATTATAGTAGAAGTGTATAGGGAGGTAGTATGGCTAAAAAAGGCCTTATGTACGCATTGTTATCGGCTCTTTTGTTGAGTACGATGAATTTATTCGTAAAGATGCTTGGCTCTAATATTCCTTCTGGGGAAATTGCCTTTTTCCGTGGCTTATTTGGTACTGTAGCGGTTCTTATCGTTATGTATACCCAAGGCATCCGATTCTCTAAAGAAGATAGAGGACATCTACTAATGCGCGGTTTATACGGCGGCTTTGGAATGGTTTGTAACTTTATTGCCTTAGTGCATTTAAAGTTATCTGATGCAACGATTTTATTTCAAACATCAGGTATATTTGTATTGATATTTAGCGCCTTATTTCTTAAAGAACGGGTACCTAAAGGGGCTGGAAAATGGCTTCTTTTGATCTTTGTAGCTGTAATGGTTATGGTAAATCCATTTAGCTTTACTGGCTTTACTTGGTTTGCCTTAGTAGCTATTTTAGGGGCTGCTTTATCTGCGGCTGCGTATACAACGATTCGCCTTATATCTAAGCGAGGTAAACATAGTAATTTCGAAATTATGGCGTATTTTATGATTACAGGTATGATTGCAGGGCTTGTTACAACTGACAAACTCGTTATGCCTCAAGGCACAGATTGGCTTATCATCTTGGCGATTGGTGGTATTAGTGTAGTGGCTCAGTTCTTCTTGACTGGTGCCTTTGTTACAACTAACGCTGTAGTGGCTCAATTTCTACAATATGTTGGCGTATTCATTAGTTCCTTCTATGGATTCCTGTTCTTTGGTGAAAGCTTATCCATCGAAACCGTTGGGGCTGGTATTGCTATGTTTGTGTCCTCTGTTATGCTAGCACGCCTTAAAGAGCAAAGTGGTCCTTTGCGTGAAGGCAAGGTTATAGAGGATAAAATTAAATAAATGTCGAATATATACAATATCAAACGTTGTATGACAGTGGGGGTGCTGATCACATTCGTGATTGGCACCTTTTTACATATAGGTGCGAAAAATATCTGAGATAATGATGTATAGGGTTGTTATTAAAAATATACTAGGGCTCTTTCATTTTGAAAGTAGCTACAGGAGGAGGGGCTATGTATATAAAATGGATGCATATTGAAAACTATCGCAACTTGGCTGATGTGACCTTGAGCTTTCACAATGATATTAATTATTTCGTTGGTGAAAAT
The DNA here is from genome assembly GCF_041431445.1 of Veillonella sp. 20925_1_51. Classification (NCBI taxonomy): domain Bacteria; kingdom Bacillati; phylum Bacillota; class Negativicutes; order Veillonellales; family Veillonellaceae; genus Veillonella; species Veillonella sp. 20925_1_51. Next base: position 221,771 of record NZ_JAPVXT010000002.1, on the reverse strand, counting down.
GCAGTAGGTAAGTCTAATTTTTTAGATCTCTTAGAAATTGTCATGGAGTGTCACGGTTTTAATGAACATGATTTTACAGATGTACATAAACCGATTCGCATAGATTTTGAACTATCACTTGGTGAATTAAATTATAAAAGTATGTTTACCCCTAATGAGGGGCCAATTTATCGGTTACGATTAGAACAAGTGGTACAAGAGGTATATCCACGCCTGTATAGCATGACTGATAAAGGTATTGAGCCTATGGCGCTTTCTATGATTCGTCATGCTTTATATATGTGTCATCGAGATACTTCTGAACAAGAGTTGTTTACTATTCCATCCTCAGTTTATGTAGAGCTAGGAAAACTATTAGAAGACTATGTGTCTAGATTGGAAGTGGTAACCGATGATTTACAACGTAAAATCGTCAGTTTGCGTAAGGATTTAGATCCCTATTGTATGCTCAATATTCAACACCTCATAGAAGTGTTATCCACTTCATCCGCAATGGAACATAAATACTCTGCTGATAATGTGCGTTTAATTATGGCGGTGGCTCTTAAGATTTTGGCGCAAATTTATATGAAGATTAATAGTGCAACAACAAATTTAGAATCTCTTCTCGTATATGATGAAAAAGGTCGTAAGTATTTACCTATTTTTATTAGTGTCGATGAGCCAGAGTTACACTTAAGTCCGTACTTGCAACGAGCCGTGCTAAATTATTATCGCCAAATTGCAACGAATGAAAACGAAGAATTTTTGGCGTTGCTAAGAGATATATTTAACATTGATGGACTTTTAGGGCAGCTCTTTGTAGTTACTCATAGTACGGATGCGCTAGTTGACGACTATCGTCATATAATTCGTCTATACCGTGATGAGAACAATATGGTTTGTACAGCTTGTGGAGTGACCTTTAATTTTCCTAAGGAAGTAGAAAAGCACTTGATTATGCATTTCCCTGAGGCTAAACAGGCACTCTATGCACGGTGTATCATTCTTGTAGAGGGTGAAACAGAGTATGGCAGTTTTGCTGGCTTTGGGAAAAAATTAGGTGTAGATTTTGATTACTTTGGCATATGTCTTATCAATGCACGTGGTGAGTCCTCTATTAGTAAACTACAAAAACTGTTTAATCGATTTGCCATACCTACAGTCGCTCTCTATGATCGCGATGTAGAAGGGAAATATGCAAAAGCCCATAGCAATATATTCTATACAGATGAAATATGTTTTGAAATGGACTTTGTTACTCATCTATTATCCTTGCGTAAACGTTCCATTATAGATGCTATTATCAAGGATATAATCGATGATGCTAGACCAATGGTGACAAAGGATATGGCCCGACGAGGTTATGCCAAGCTAGGAATTACGAAAAAGCAAATTAGACAACGATGTTTATCAAATATTTCAGATCGCAAATTAGATGATTTACATGTCTATTATTTCTCTTGGTTCTATGCTAATAAAGGCGTTATTGTAGGGCGTCGTATCAGCCAATTCTTAGAGGCCGAAATGATACCGCCGGCATTTATTTCAGTTATAGAACGGGCTAAAGCTATTTCCTTAGGTATAAAGATATAATAGTATATATAATATAGAGCTATAAATTATTTTTTCTAATTAATAGAGTCTAACCGATGTAGGATTAGACTCTATTTTTACATATTCTAAATAAGGTTTTTGAAGAAATACACAACGATATGGTGCGAAAAGTACGTATGGTTGCTGGTTTATTACAATAATAGATAGGGATATGAAAAACTATATTAAATAATTTCGAAAAACTACATCGAAAAATATTGACATCTCTTCATCTTTCCTTTATGATTAGTACAGTTATTAACGCATTCTCAATTAAGTGTATCTAGGAGTAGTGAGAACATGAAAGATTTTTTGAACGATTTTAAAGCTTTTGCATTCAAAGGTAACATGATGGACCTTGCTATTGGTATGATTATTGGGGCTGCTTTCACAGCGTTGGTAAACTCTGTTGTAAGCAACTTGTTCATGCCTATTATCAGCTTGTTCACAGGCGGTATTGATTTCAGTAACTTGTACTTGCCATTAAATGCTGCATCTAAAGATGCATTTATGTCTGGTGCTGATATTAATACAGCTCGTGCAGTTGGTTCTGTATTGCCATACGGTACATTTATTACTGATTTGATTCAATTCTTAATCTTGGCGTTCGTTGTATTCTTGATGGTTCGCGCATTAGCTAAAATGATGAAAAACGCGAAAGAAGAAGAAGCTGCTGAAGCACCTACAACTAAAGAATGTCCATTCTGTAAAACAGAAATTCACATTGATGCAGTTAAATGTCCTAACTGTACAGCAGATTTGAAATAATTCAAATTTAAAGCTACATAAAGGGAGTAAGGCCTAGGCCTTACTCCTTTTTGTTGTATTACGCCAGCTTTCTAGTATAAAATATAAGTATATAGTAGAAATATATAATATTAACTTTAACGCGAAATTCTTGTGCGTGTATTATAAGACGCTTTTGGAGGACTTATACATATGGAAAAAAAACCTCTAGTTGTTGTAAACGGTTTAGTCCGTAAAGATGCAATTGCTTATTTAAAAGAGCACGTAGATGTGCGCCAATGGACTGAAAAGACTGTAATGCCTCGTGAGACCTTAAAGGAATGGCTCGTTGATGCGGATGGTTTGTGGTGTGTTCGCCCTTTAGATGTAGACGGTGATCTTGTAAAAAATGCACCTAATTTAAAGGTTATTGCTCAAGCAGCTGTGGGTTATGATAATGTAAAAATTGATGAATTAACGGCAGCAGGTATTCCTTATGGCAATACGCCAGGTGTTCTTAATGAAACCGTAGCAGAGCTTGCTTTTACATTGATTGCCACTGCTAGTCGTCGTATTCTGGAAAATGCTAATTTCGTAAAAGAAGGACGTTGGGCTCAAAGACCATCTAATATTAAAGGTTTTGATTTGAGTCGCCGTACCCTTGGTATTATTGGGATGGGGGCTATTGGTGTATCTATTTCTCGTCGTGCCCGTGCATTCGGTATGACTGTGGTATACCATAATCGTAATCAGCGTATTGATGACAAGATTCATAAAACTACGTATATGGAATTAGATGACTTGTTAGCTACTAGTGATGTAGTTTGTGTGATGGCTCCACTAACAGATGAAACATATCACATGTGTGATGAAGCATTCTTCAAAAAAATGAAGAATACTGCATTGTTTGTTAATGTTGGCCGTGGACCTATCGTTGATACAGATGCTTTGATTAATGCCCTAAAAACAGGTGAAATCGATTACGCAGCACTTGACGTAACTGATCCAGAGCCATTGCCAGCAGATCATCCATTATTGGATGTTGAGAACTGTCTTATCGTACCACATATTGGTTCTTATACTGATCGTACGCGTTATGATATGTCTATTTTGACGGCTGACAATATTATTGCTGGCGTTCATAAGAAACCATTAAAGACCTGTGTTAATGAAGAAGTTAACTATAAGAAACCAGAAATGGATGTAGAGTCTGCCTTAGAAGAGCTTAAAAAAGCTGGTATAGACTTAGCTGATTTCGACTAATATCACAAGACCTCAAAAGATATGCGGTATTATGCAAAATATGGTAAAATAAAAGAATATTTATCCTATGGAGGTTAGAACGTTGGAACATAAAGATATTGAAAAAACTGTAGCTCCTGAAGAAGTTGTGTCTGTTAACTTTATCGAAGCTATCATCAACAAAGATAACGAAACTGGCAAATACGGTGGTCGTGTGTTAACTCGCTTCCCGCCAGAACCAAATGGTTACTTACATATTGGTCATGCTAAATCTATTTGTCTTAACTTTGGTATTGGCAAACAGTACAATGGCTTAACAAATCTTCGTTTTGATGATACGAATCCTGCAAAAGAAGATGTTGAATACGTAAACTCCATCATGGAAGATGTAAAATGGCTCGGCTTTGATTGGGCTGATAAACCACGTTATGCATCTGACTATTTTGGTCAAATGTACGAATATGCTAAGAAATTAATTACTCTTGGCAAAGCGTATGTAGATGATCAAACGGCTGATGAAATTAAACAAACCCGTGGCGATTTCTCTACACCTGGTGTTAATAGCCCATACCGCGATCGTAGCGTAGAAGAAAACTTGAAACTCTTCGAAGAAATGAAAGATGGTCAATACGCTGATGGTGAAAAGGTATTGCGTGCAAAAATCGACATGGGCCATCCTAATATCGTTATGCGTGACCCTGTTCTTTATCGTATTGTAAATGCAGAACATCATAACACAGGCAATGAGTGGAAGATTTACCCTATGTATGACTTTGCTCATCCTATTGAAGATGCTATCGAACGTGTTACACACTCTATCTGTACTTTAGAGTTTGAAGTTCATCGTCCATTGTATGATTGGGTACTTGAGGATTGGGATGATACTGAAATTCCGCAACAAATTGAATTTGCTCGTTTAAATGTAACTAAAATGGTTATGTCCAAACGTAAATTACGTGCACTTGTGGAAGCTGGTCTCGTAGCTGGCTGGGATGATCCTCGTATGCCTACTATTTCTGGCTTGCGTCGTCGTGGTTACACGCCAGAAGCGATTCGTGATTTCTGTGATCGTATTGGCGTCGCTAAAGCAGATAGCGTTGTTGATATTGCTTTGCTTGAGTTCTGTATCCGTGAAGATTTGAAACTCAAAGCTACACGCCCTATGGTAGTTATTGATCCTGTGAAAGTTGTTATTACGAACTATCCAGAAGGTCAAACTGAACTATGCACAGTTGAAAATAATCCAGAAAATGAAGAGTTGGGTAATCGTGAAGTTGTATTCGGTCGTGAAATCTACATTGAACGCAATGACTTTATGGAAGAGCCAGTTAAGAAATTCTTCCGCTTGGCACCAGGTAAAGAAGTACGCTTAAAAGGTGCATACTTCATTACATGTACTGATGTTATCAAAGATGAAAATGGCAATATTACAGAAATACACTGTACATATGATCCAGAAACTAAGAGCGGCAGCGGTTGCACTCGTAAGGTAAAAGGTACATTGCACTGGGTTGAAGCATCTACTGCAGTAGATATTGAATCTCGCTTATATGATTATTTACTTAAAGAAGATTCCGATGGTAAAGACTTCTTGGGCAATTTCAACCATGACTCCTTACAAGTATTCCATAGTAAAGGGGAAGCATGTCTTGCTAATACTGTACCAGGAGACCATTTCCAATTCTTGCGCCAAGGTTACTTTGTAACTGATAAAGATAGTACACCAAATCATATCGTAATGAACCGTATTGTTGGTTTACGCGATAGCTGGGCTAAGGCACAAAAAAAATAATTTAGTCAGGCATATACGTTGCTAAGATAATGATAAAGAACCGCTCCACTAAGGGCGGTTCTTTACTACTGTGTTGTTACTATAATGTTGAGCGTTTGTGACATTAACATTTCATTAGAGGAGACATATGAAAAAATTAGTATTACTTGCTACTGCAGCTGCTGTATTAGTATCTGTTCCAGCAATAGGTTCTGCAGCAAACATTAAGTCCGTTTTGAATAAAAGTCAAACTGTAACATATCAAGGTGTTAAATTACCTGAAGGTGTTACAATGTATCAAAATAATCCTAAAGCACTTTTTGCAGGCGATGCAAAAAAAGATATTAAATCTGTGCTTATAGAAGCGGGTGCTACCTCTGCTAATGTATATACATTGAATATTAAAAACGAAAATGAAATGAACTATGCTGTATATGGTAATATAGTATTAGGAAAGCAATTATCTGGTCGCATGAGTGAAACTAAGCATGTCAATGCAGATCCATCTTCACTAGGTGCACTTGCTTCTGCTATTAATAAGGGGGATAGTCCAATTCTTGGTACTTTCACAGTTGTAACGCCATTAGCTAAACAAGGTAATGTATACGAAGGAATATTAAAATATAAAAGTGTAGCTAATAATAATTCTTATAATGAAGTTTTACATATTAGCCTTTTTGATGATAAGTATACTGGTCCGAATGCACGTTTTATAGCTATAAATGAAGCTGATGATGCTGCGATATTCCCTAAAGTTAAGACTTTGCTAACCGTAAAAAAATAAATAATTATTGAAAATATATATCAATTATTCTTGACAATTTTTCTCATCAAGAGTACTATGGGCATATAGGAATTATTCTCATTAGAGAAAGTTCTAACGATGTGCAACAGGCAGGTACTATTATGATGAATTCAATTGACCATATCATTGGATATCATTGTGCACCGGCAATTCGAGGTATCAAACTTTCGAACTTGGTTTCTATTCCACGGGACATGAATGAACAAATCCAATTTGTATTGACAGAATATAATAAAGAGTTCAATGAAAAAGGATTGTTCTTCTTTGAATTATGTCGCTGTAAAGCGCGTAGACTATTATTGGTATTCCGTGAGAAACAATTACGAGACTATGTACGGCAACCTGCAGTAATGACATTTTTGAAAGCCTACGGTTATCATGATCGCATGAGCATTATGGAGATGCTTGAGCACCTAAGATATCGTATGGAAGCAAGTGTTGATTTTCCACATGAAATCGGCGTATTTCTAGGTTATCCATTAAAAGATGTGAAATATTTTATTTCTCGTCGTGGCAGTGGATATCGTATGTGTGGAGAGTGGAAAGTTTACCATGATGTGGTAGATGCAAAACGCTCTTTCTTATGTTACAAAGCATGTCGTGAATTTTGTCAAACTCAATTGATGTTGGGAAAAACATTTAGTTCATTGGTCGCAAGAACGGCCTAGGAGGTACAAGATGATTGGTGTAATTTATTGGTCCGGTACAGGCAATACAGAACAAATGGCTCAAGCAGTAGCTGAAGGTATCAAAGCTGCAGGTCAAGAAGTTGAAGTGAAATCTGTTTCTGAAGTATCCGTAGATGACGCAGCAGCTTACGAAAAACTAGCTCTTGGCTGTGCTGATATGGGTGCAGAACAATTAGAAGAAGGCGAATTTGAACCATTCTACACAGAATTAGAAGCTAAATTGGGTGGTAAAAAAGTAGCAATCTTTGGCTCCTATGGTTGGGGTGGCACTTGGTTAGAAGATTGGGGCACTCGCATTAAAGACGCTGGTGGCGAATTAGTAGCTGATGGCGTGGCAATCTTGGGTGAACCTGATGATGATGGTAAAGCACAATGTGAAGAATTGGGTAAAACATTAGCAAACGCATAGTTTACTCTTAACCATTAACATAAATCCTAACAGATAACAGTATATAAAGGCTGTAATAACGATATGTCGTTATTACAGCCTTTTTTGTATGCAATAAGAAGATTATATATACTTACTATGTATATAGACGTAACTTTTTGGTAGTTATGAATGTAGGAGTATTTATAAAAAATATATATATGCATAATGACATAGCAGATTGAATTAATACATATAAAAATATAGATATACATTGATTTTTATAGAGTTTGAATAGATTTAATTATATAGATGTGATAGCATAAAGGTCATTAAAAATTTTTATAACAGCCGGTTTATATGATGGAAATCACAGGGAATGTATATGTTTATAACAATGGATGTATATGTTTGAATGTTTATAAATAACTTTAATGCATAATAGCATTGCATTTTCGTATACATAGACCTATAATTTAAGTAAGGAACCTAACAAAAAATTAGGTTGATACAAAAATAGTTAGAATTATTCTCATAATGCTGACTATATAAGCGGACTGAAGTTATTTAGACCATAAAGTTAACCGATACCGATGAGAGGGAGGTTATCTCAATGAGTACATTGGAACGGCTAAAAGTAATAGCCCATGGATTGGCCATACAATTCGGACCATCTTGTGAAGTACTAATACATGACTTACAAAGAGATCTCGATACATCACTTGTATATATAGAAAATGGTACGATAACGAATCGTCATGTTGGTGATGGTCCATCACATGTGGTTTTAGATGTACTCAACTATGATGATGGTAGTGAAGGTAGATTTGGGTATCTAACAAAAACTAAGGATGGACGGATATTAAAATCCTCTACCATGTATATCCGTGATGATAATGGCAATATTGCATACCTATTAGGAATTAATCAGGATATTACAGAGTTTGTTATGATGCATCGATCACTTGAAAGTCTTATAGGGATAGGTCAAGCTGAGACTGGCACTGTTGAAAAAATTACTACAAGTGTATCGGAACTATTAGATGATTTACTACTAGAAGCAGAACGGTTAGTTGGCAAACCTGGCCCACTCATGAATAAAGTAGAGCGACTAAAAGCTATTAGCTACTTAAATGAAAAAGGGGCATTTCTTATCTCTAAATCTTCAGAAAAGATTGCGGAGTATTTCAATATTTCTAAGTTTACTCTTTATAGTGATTTAAATACTGTAAAGGAAGAATCCTAGGAGGCAAATATGGACCGAATTCAGTGGAAACGTAATACGATGGCACCATCTAGTGACAAGTTTTTGTCCGTTATGGATGTTAGAGAAATTAAGAAAGCTAAAGCGTTTCATGAAAGTTTTCCACAGTATAGTGTAACTCCACTAGTATCGCTAGAAAAATTAGCAGATTATATCGGTGTTAATTCTCTCTTTGTAAAAGATGAATCTTACCGCTTTGGCTTAAATGCGTTTAAGGTATTAGGCGGCTCTTATGCAATGGCAAAATATGTAGCTCAACAAACTGGTAAAAATGTTGAAGATGTACCATATGATGTATTAACTTCTCCACAATTAAAAGAAGAATTCGGACAAGCTACATTCTTTACAGCTACTGATGGTAACCACGGACGTGGCGTAGCCTGGGCTGCTAATAAATTAGGTCAAAAAGCAGTAGTATTCATGCCTAAAGGCTCTACAGAATATCGTAGAAAACAAATTGAAAATGAAGGTGCTACCGTAACAATCGAAGAATTCAACTACGATGAATGTGTACGGTTAGCAACTAAAAAATCTAAAGAAGTTCCAAATGGTGTTGTAGTTCAAGATACAGCATGGGAAGGTTACGAAGAAATTCCAAACTGGATCATGCAAGGCTATGGCACAATGGCTATGGAAACGGCAAATCAGTTAGAATCTGAAAACTGTAAGGTACCAACTCATGTATTTGTACAAGCTGGTGTAGGTTCCCTAGCAGGTGCTGTAGTAGGCTATTTCACTAATTTATACAGCAATGCAACTAAGAAACCTAAATTAGTGGTTGTAGAAGCTGAAGCAGCAGCTTGCTTATATAAAGGGGCTGTAGCTGATGATGGTAATCCTCGTATCGTTGAGGGGGATTTAGAAACCATTATGGCTGGGCTTGCATGTGGCGAACCAAATACAGTTTCTTGGGATATTTTGAGAAACCATGCGGATGTATTCGTATCTGCTCCTGATTGGGTAGCAAGACTTGGTATGCGCGTTGGTGGTGCACCAATTAAAGGTGATACACCAATTACGACTGGTGAATCTGGTGCGGTTCCACTAGGTCTTGTAACGGCAATTATGACAATGCCAGAATATGAAGACTTACGCAAGGAATTAGAATTAGATGCGTCTTCAAAGGTGCTCTGCTTCTCCACTGAAGGTGATACAGACCCTGAAAGATATAAAAACATTATGTGGTATGGTGAAGATCGTTAGGAGGCATTAATTATGGATTTACAAGCAATTAAACAAGCAGCAGCAACTTATGGACCAGCGATGACCAAGTTCTTACGTGAAATCGTAGCATTCCCTGGTGAAAGTGCAGAAGAAAAAGAACACGTTCAACGCATTGAAAAAGAAATGAAAGATCTTGGCTTCGACGAAGTTGAAGTAGACCCAATGGGTAACATTCTTGGTTACATGGGTACTGGTAAAACTCTTATTGCCTTCGACGCTCATATCGATACAGTAGGTATTGGCAACCGCGATAACTGGAATTTCGATCCTTATGAAGGTTTTGAAGATGAAACACAAATCGGTGGTCGTGGTGTATCCGACCAATTAGGTGGTATCGTATCCGCTGTATACGGCGCTAAAATCATGAAAGACTTAGGTCTTTTAAGTGATAAATATCGCGTACTTGTTGTAGGTACAGTACAAGAAGAAGACTGCGATGGTCTTTGCTGGGAATACATGATTAAAGAACGCAATATTCGTCCTGAATTCGTAGTATCCACTGAACCTACTGATGGTGGTATCTACCGTGGTCAACGTGGCCGTATGGAAATCCGCGTAGACGTACAAGGCGTATCTTGCCATGGCTCCGCTCCTGAACGCGGTGACAACGCAATTTACAAAATGGCAGACATTCTTCAAGATATCCGTGACTTGAATGCTAACTCTGCTGATGAAAGCACAAAAATTAAAGGTCTTGTAAAAATGCTTGACCCTAAATTCAACCCTGACCACTACGAAGAAGCTCGCTTCTTAGGTCGCGGTACTGTAACTACTTCCCAAATCTTCTACACTTCTCCAAGCCGTTGTGCAGTAGCTGACTCTTGCGCCGTTTCCTTGGACCGTCGTATGACAGCTGGCGAAACATGGCAATCCTGCTTGGCAGAAATCGAAGCTTTACCACATGTTAAAGAATATGGTGCAAAAGTATCCATGTATGAATATGCTCGTCCATCCTGGACTGGTTTAACATATCCAATCGAATGTTACTTCCCAACTTGGGTAATCCCTAAAGATCACAAAGTAACAGAAGCTTTGGAAGAAGCATACACTAGCTTGTATGGTAACGAACGTATCGGCGCTGAAGATACAGTTGAAATGCGTAAAGCTCGCCCATTGACTGATAAATGGACATTCTCCACTAACGGCGTATCCATCATGGGCCGTAATGGTATCCCTTGCATCGGCTTCGGTCCTGGCGCAGAAGCACAAGCACATGCTCCTAACGAAATTACATGGAAACAAGACCTTGTAACATGTGCGGCTGTATATGCATTATTGCCATCCGTATACTGTAAAGACTAATATCACATAAATTGGATTAGATCTCTTTAAAACGGAAATCATTAGAACATAGTTCATAACTACAAATTTAATACGGTACCTCACCATTTGATGAGGTATCGTATAAAGTTAGATCCTAAGTAGCCCTTTAGGGAATTGAAAGAGAGGACTTATATATGACAGACTTCAATAAAAGTATTGAAACTTTAAAAGACTTAGACGTTAGCAAAATGTACGGCGAAGATTTCTTCCTTACATGGGAAAAATCTGAAGATGAATTAAAAGGTGTTTGGGCAGTAGCAGATGCATTACGAGCTCTTAGAGAACGCAATATCTCCACTAAAGTATTCGACAGTGGCCTTGGTATTTCTTTATTCCGCGATAATTCTACAAGAACTCGTTTCTCCTTCGCTTCTGCGTGTAACTTGTTAGGTCTTGAAGTTCAAGATTTGGATGAAGGTAAATCCCAAATTGCTCACGGTGAAACAGTTCGTGAAACAGCGAATATGATCTCCTTCATGGCTGACGTTATCGGTATCCGTGATGATATGTACATCGGTAAAGGTAATGCTTACATGCATCAAGTATCTGATGCAGTTAAAGAAGGTCATGAAGATGGCGTATTAGAACAACGTCCTACACTTGTAAACTTACAATGTGATATCGACCATCCAACACAAATTATGGCTGATGCGGCTCATATCATCAAAGAATTCGGTGGTGTAGAAAATCTTAAAGGCAAAAAAATTGCTATGACTTGGGCTTACTCTCCATCTTATGGTAAACCTTTATCCGTACCTCAAGGTGCTATTGGTTTATTCACTCGTTTAGGTATGGAAGTTGTATTAGCACATCCTGAAGGCTATGAAGTAATGCCAGAAGTTGAAGAAATTGCTAAGAAACAAGCTGAAGAAAGCGGCGGTTCCTTCCGTAGAACTAACGACATGAAGGATGCTTTCAAAGATGCAGACATCGTATATCCTAAGAGCTGGGCTCCATTTGGTGCGATGGAAAAACGTACGAAATTGTATGGCGAAAACGACCATGAAGGCATTAAAGCATTAGAAAAAGTTCTTCTTGAAGAAAATGGTAAACATAAAGATTGGGCATGTACTGAAGAGATGATGAGTCTCACTAAAGACGGTAAAGCTCTTTACTTACATTGCTTACCAGCAGATATTACAGGTGTAAGTTGTGAAGAAGGCGAAGTAGACGCAACAGTATTCGATCGCTATCGCGTACCTCTTTATAAAGAAGCAAGCTACAAACCATATGTTATTGCAGCTATGATCTTCTTAAGCAAATTTAAGAATCCTGTAGAAACCTTAAAAGAATTAGAACGGAAGGGAACTGACCGAGTTCAACCGTAAAGTAAACTTTAGGGGCCATCCGTGTTGATGGCCCCTTTTTATTCTTAATAGTTTGTTATGAGGCATAACATGAAAAAAAGAGTTGTAGTAGCGTTAGGTGGGAATGCATTAGGTAATTCCCTTCCGGAACAAAAAATTGCAGTAAAAAGTACAGCTAAAACGATTATTGATTTAGTAGAAGCTGATTGTGATGTGGTAGTAACTCATGGCAATGGCCCTCAAATTGGTATGATCAACAATGCGATGGCTGCATTGACACGAGAAGTAGAAGGACAACCTAATACACCATTGTCCGTATGTGTGGCCATGAGCCAAGCATATATCGGGTATGACTTACAAAATGCCCTTCACGAAGAGTTGTTGAATCGTGGTATTGAACATCTACCAACTATGACAATGGTTACGCAAGTATTAGTTGACAAAAATGACCCTGGATTCCAAAATCCAACAAAACCAATCGGTCACTTTATGACTAAAGAAGAAGCTGAATACGCAGAAAAAAATTACGATTACGTTGTAAAAGAAGATTCTGGCCGCGGTTATCGCCGTGTAGTAGCATCTCCAGCTCCTAAAGAAATTATCGAAATCGAAGCGATTAAAGGCTTAGTTGGGAAACAATTAATCGTTGCTTGTGGCGGTGGCGGTATCCCTGTAACTAGAGAAGGTAATGAACTTCATGGTGCAGCAGCCGTTATTGATAAAGACTGGACTAGTAGCTTGTTAGCACAAGAAATTGATGCAGATGTACTTGTTATCTTAACAGCTGTTGAAAAAGTAGCTATTAATTTTGGTAAAGAAAATGAAAAATGGCTAGATGAAATAACCGTGGCAGATGCGAAAAAATATGCAGCAGCAGGCGAATTTGCAGAAGGTTCTATGAAACCTAAGGTAGAAGCAGCTATTGCCTTTGCAGAATCTAAAAAAGGCCGTGTTTCCATTATTACATTATTAGAAAAATCTAAGGATGGTATAGCAGGAAAAACAGGCACGCGTATCGTATTATAATAATATATAGATTTATAAGTATACATCCAACGACTCGTTGGGGAGGTGCCCATATGATTATATTAGGAAAAGGTACTGTAATTACTCGCGACACCGATAGACCTATCATTTATGATGGTGCCGTTGCTATTGATGGAACTCAAATTGTTGATATTGGTACATATGATGAGTTATGTAAAACTTATGCAAATGCAGAACTTATTGACGCTCATAACGGCTTGATTATGCCAGGTTTTATCAATGCACATCACCATATTTATTCTGCTCTTGCACGCGGTTTATCCTTGCCAGGACCAGCACCAACTAATTTTGGTGAAATTTTAGAAGGCTTATGGTTCTATTTAGATAATAAATTAACAGCTCCAGATGTGAAGGCTAGTGCATTGCTTACATACTTAGGATGTATCGAAAACGGCGTCACTACTATCTTCGATCATCATGCAAGCTATGGAGAAACCGCTAATAGTTTATCTGTAATTGCTGATGTGGCTAAACAGTTTGGTGTTCGCTCTTGCTTATGCTATGAAGTATCTGATCGTAACGGTGTTGATCAAATGAAAGCAGCTGTTGCAGAAAATGTACGTTTTGGTAAAGAAGCGAAAAAAGATCCATCTAGGCTCGCTGCTATGATGGGCTTACATGCATCCTTCACGTTAAGTTCTGAAACATTAGATTATGTAAAAGCACAAAATGAAGACAAGTTAGGTTATCACGTTCATGTTGCGGAAGGCCCTGAAGATGTGGCAGATAGTAAAGAAAAATATGGCATGACACCGGTAAGACGACTTGTAGAGGCAGGGATTTTAGGCCCTAAGAGTATTGCAGGTCACTGCGTACACGTAACAGACCAAGATGTAGAATTATTGAAAGAATCTCAAGCCAAGGTTGTACATAATCCAGAAAGTAACATGGGTAATGCAGTAGGCACAACAGATATCTTGAAACTATTAGGTGCAGGTATCACAGTTGGTCTAGGTACAGATGGTTACACAAATGACATGCTCGAATCTTACAAAGTAGCAAATTGCCTTGTAAAACATGAGCAACATAAACCATATGTAGGCTGGGGCGAAGTTCCTCATATGCTATTTGAAAACAACCGTAAAATGGCGAATGAATTCTTCGATACTACAGTTGGCATCCTTAAAAAAGGTGCCGCAGCTGACGTAATCGTTCTTGATTACGCAGCACCAACGCCACTTGATGAAAATAACATCAATGGTCACTTATTATTCGGTGCTAATGGTATGTATGTGGTAACAACTATTAGCGATGGTGTACCACGTATGATCGATCGTAAGTTACAAGGCATCGACAAAGCTGAAGTAATGAATGAAGTTTTATCAACATCTAAAGGTTTATGGAAACGACTAAACCCATAACGCAAGCGCTTTAAAGGAGTGTGACATTATGAGTGACATTATGTATCCGGTAAGTTTCGGAAATTTGATGAACCACATTATGACTGAGTACAAGATGTACAATCGTATTTACAATGTAAATAAAATTCATCGTACGAATCATGATCAACGCTTATCTATTTTTGGTAAATCCATTGAAAACCCTGTAGGTCCTGCAGCTGGCCCTAATACACAGTTGGCACAAAATATTGTGGCTTCTTATGTAGCTGGTGCTCGTTGCATCGAATTGAAAACTGTACAAATTATGTACGGTGAAGAATTAGGTATTCCTAGACCTTGTATCTACTCTGTAGACGAAACATACAACGTAGAATGGTCTTCTGAATATAGCTGTGATGAAGCTGCTGATGAATACATCAAAGCATGGTTTGCATTGAAATTGATCTCTAAAGAATTAGGCTTAGGCGATCCAGATGGTTTCTTGTTTATCATGAGTGTTGGTTACAACTTGGCTGGCATTAAGAGTCCAATGGTTGATAAATTCATCAACACAATGCGTAGCGCATCTCAATCTCCTATGTGGGATGAATGCAAACAATGGTGTCTTGACCATGTAGATGAGTTTGAACATATCGATGCTGATTATATCAACTCTATTAGCGATGAACTTTGCCAAGCAATCACATTGTCCACAATGCACGGTTGCCCGGCTGAAGAAATCGAATCCATTTGTTCTTACCTAATCAGTGAAAAAGGTCTTCATCTATACTTGAAATGCAACCCTACATTATTAGGTCCAAAACGCATTAGAGAGTTGTTAGATAATGCTGGTTTTGAATATATTGACTTTGAAGATCATCAATTCGAAGTTGATCTTCAATTCGATAAAGCTGTTCCAATGTTAGAACGTCTTATCGCTCTTGGTGAAAAACACAACAAGATCTTTGGCGTTAAATTGACAAATACATTCCCTGTACAAATTCACAATAATGAATTGCCAGGTGAGCAAATGTACATGTCTGGTAAATCCTTGTTACCTATAACAATTGGTGTAGCTGAGCTCTTAAGTGCTCAATTCGGCGAACGCTTACCAATGTCTTACAGCGGTGGCGCTGTAAAACAAAATATCAAAGCTATCTTTGATTGTGGTATCTGGCCTGTAACAGTATGTACAATTCTTCTTCAAGGTGAAGGCTACAATACATTTAAAGGTTTAGCCGATGAAGTAGAATCTACTGATTACAACGCTGCTTTGAAAGTACATAAAGATTTAATCGCTAAACTTGCTAAAGATATTAGTGAAAATAAAATCTTCAAGAAGAGCGATGCAATGAAGAAAAAACGTGAAGCAATGCCATCCTTCCCAGGTACACGTAGTTCTGATTATCACTGCCGTGTAACATGTGGCTCTTGTGTTCGCGTATGTCCTAATAGATGTAATGAAGTCGTTACTGTAAATGATGCTAAATTGATTATCCATATTGATCAAAGCTGTAATGAATGTGGTAACTGTGCATGTCATTGCGTAGAACCTTGTCAACCATACAAGGATCGCATTACATTCTTCCACAATGCCGAAGCTTTAGCAGATAGTACAAATGATGGATTCTACATCACAGGCACTAGCTGTGGTTATCGCTTCAAAGGGGAAGAAGCCGTATGTGACATCGATGCATTACCTGAAGAATTGAAAGGAGTCGTACATGCCTTCTGTAAAGAGCATGTGTACTATGTATCATGATTATCATACAACAAGGGGACTTGGTCTTAACTGATCGAATCCTTACCGGAGATTTACTTATCGATGGCGACAAAATTGTCGCCATTGATGAACACCTTTCTGTTCCAGAAGGGGCTGAAGTTATTAATGCAAAAGGTTGCTATGTATTCCCTGGATTTATAGATCCTCATACACACTTTCAGATGACAAATGCCTTAGCGTCTACTGCGGATGATTTTGATAGTGGTACAAAAGCCGCTATTCTTGGTGGGACAACATCAATCATTAATTTTGCTTCTCCTGAGGAAGGATCCCTTTGTAAAGGTTTAGAGGTTCACAAGGAGCGTGCTGCAGGGCATTGCTCCTGTGACTACAAATTCCATATGGAACTTGTAGAAATGAATGAAGATGTAGCCCGTGAGATACCACAGGTCGTAGCGGCTGGTGTATCATCCTTTAAAGTGTATTTAGCGTATGGTTTCCGTTTAACAGATCGAGAAATTTATGATGCTATAGAGGCAATCAAACCTACAGGAGCTCTCGTTGGAGCACACTGTGAAAATGGTGATCTTATTGATGCGCTCGTAGCTAATAAACGTAAACGTGGTGAATTAGATGTAAGCAATCATCCACTCACAAGACCTGCCATGATTGAATCGGAAGCGATTAAGCGCTTTAGTACAATCGGTGCTGCATTAGACTATCCTGTACATATTGTTCATGTAAGTTCTAAAGAGGGCTTAGAAGCGGTTGTTCGGGAACGAGACCTTGGACATAAAGTGACTTGTGAAACTTGCCCACAATATTTGGTACTTGATGAATCACGATATAATTTGCCTGATTTTGAAGGTGTTAAATATGTGATGAGTCCACCGTTGAGAACGATACAAGATCAAATGGCATTAAAGGCTGCATTAGTAAATGGTCTATTCCAAACAATTGGTTCTGATCATTGTAGCTTTACCTTTAATGATCAAAAATTAAAGAGTCGACATGACTTTACCCGTATTCCTGGAGGTATTCCAGGCGCAGAGGAACGGGGCATCATAGCTTATGATGTGTTGGTAAATCAATGCAATATGAGCGCTGTAGATTTTATGAAATTAGTTAGTGAAAACCCTGCAAAGCTTTACGGTATGTATCCGAAGAAGGGCACGTTAGCCGTTGGCAGCGATGGGGATATTACAATTGTTGATAAGCGCATTGAGCATGTGCTTTCAAAAGAGTCCGCCCATACAAAGGCTGACTATATACCTTATGAGGGCATATCCGTAACAGGTAAAGTTCGAGATGTAATCCTTAGAGGTCACCATGTGGTACAAGATGGATCCTTAACAGAATCATATCTTGGTGAATGTATTCCTTAATGAGAGGAGGGCTATATATGTACCGCTTTCAAGTGAATGGCACCCAATATGAGGTTCAAGAGGATCAACGTTTAATTGATTTCTTGAGAGCTGATTTGAAGCTAACGGGCACTAAAGAAGGTTGTAGTGCTGGTGCATGTGGTACGTGTACAGTAATTATAGACGGAAAAAAAGCAAAGGCTTGTGTAACTAAATTATCTCAATTAGATGGTAAATCAGTTGTAACAATTGAGGGACTATCTGAACGGGAAAAAGCGGTATACACCTATGCTTTTGGTGAATGCGGAGCGGTGCAGTGTGGTTTCTGTATCCCAGGTATGATTATTAGTGCAAAAGTTTTAATTGATGAAAATAATGACCCTACACCTGATGATGTAAAAAAAGCTATTTTAGGCAACATTTGTCGTTGTACAGGCTATGTAAAAATTGAAGAAGGCATTATGTTAGCCGCAAAAATGTTCCGTGAGAACTTACCAGTTCCTGAAAAGGATACAAATGGTAATGTAGGTGCTCGTTTACACCGCGTTGATGCAGAGGAAAAAGCACTAGGTACTGGACAATACGCTGATGATATCCATATGGATGGCATGATTTATGCTAAAGCATTGCGTTCTAAATACCCTCGTGCTAGAGTCGATCGCGTTGATGTTTCTAAGGCGCTTGAACATCCAGCTTGTGTAACAGCTTTGACCGCTAAAGATGTACCATTTAATAAAACTGGTCACTTAGTGCCAGACTGGGATGTACTCATTGCAGAGGGCGATATCACTCGTTATGTAGGTGATGCAATTGCGCTCGTAGCAACTACAGAGAAAAAATACTTGGACGAAGTTCTTGCTCTCGTTGAAGTTGATTATACAGAGTTAGAGCCTGTAGTAGACCCATTAGAAGCATTAAAACCAGATGCACCTCAATTACATCCAAGCGGAAATGTATTGACTCGTCAAACATTATCTCGTGGTGATGTAGATAAGGCTATTGCAGAGGCTGCATTTGTAGTAACAAATCACTATTCCACACCTCAAACAGATCATGCATTCATGGAACCTGAATGTGCTGTAGCATATCGTGAAGGCGATGTAATTCATTTGCATTCTGGTAGCCAAAACGTTTACGATGATCGCCATGAAGTGTCTCGTATGCTTGGCATCCCTGAGGAATCTGTACAAGTTCATAGCATGCTCGTAGGTGGCGGCTTTGGTGGTAAAGAGGACATGAGCGTACAGCATCATGCATCTCTTGTAGCTTGGCTTACAGGCAAACCAACTAAGGTTCTCTTCTCTCGTCAAGAAAGTCTTAATATTCATCCTAAACGCCATGCGATGGAAATGGATATTACTACTGCTTGTGACGCAGAAGGCAACTTGGTGGCAAGTAAGGTAAACATCGTATCTAACTGTGGTGCATATGCATCCTTAGGTGGTCCTGTACTTCAACGTGCAGGTACACACTCTTGTGGTCCTTACAAATTTGATAACTTTGCCTTTGATGGCGTTTGTGTTTACACAAATACTGTTCCTGGTGGTGCATTCCGCGGGTTCGGCGTAACACAAACTATCTTTGGTCAAGAACAAAATATTGATGAATTAGCAGCATTGGTAGGCATGGATCCTTGGGAGTTCCGTTATAAAAACGTTGTTCGCCCTGGTGACTCCTTACCAAATGGCCAAATTTGCTCCGAAGAAACTGCATTAGCAGAATGTTTGGAAGCAGTAAAAGATGCATACTACGCATCTGACCGTACAGGTCTTGCTGTATGCTTGAAAAACAGTGGTATCGGTGTAGGGTTACCTGATACTGGCCGCATTATCTTAGAAGTACGTGACGGCAAAGTTCGCATCCGTACTGGCGCAGCTTGTATCGGTCAAGGTATGGCTACTATGGCTACTCAAGTTCTTTGTGAAACAACTGGTTTAACAGCTGACAAAGTATTTGTAGAACGCCCTGACACAGTACGTACACCAGACTCTGGTACAACTACTGCATCTCGTCAAACAGTATTCACTGGTGAAGCAACTCGCAAAGCAAGTCTTCGCTTGAAAGAAATGTTAGAAACTAAGTCATTAGAAGAACTGAATGGTGTAGAAATTTATGAAGAGTTCCTTGGTGAAACAGATCCATTCAACTCTGATAAACCACATCCAAAAAATCACGTTGCCTATGGTTACGGTGCTTGTGTAGCAACAATTGGTGAAGATAATAAAATTGCTGATTTACATGTAGCATACGACGTAGGTCGTGTAGTTAACCCACAATCCTGTGCTGGTCAAGCTGAAGGCGGCGCCATCATGGGTATGGGCTTTGCTGTAACAGAAGACTTCCCTTATAAAGATGGCTATGTAACAGCTAAATACGGCACTCTAGGTCTTCTTCGAGCGACACAATGTCCACCAATTCATGTAAGTTTGATTGAAAAGGGGACACCAGAACAATATGCATACGGCGCTAAAGGTATTGGTGAAATTTCCAGTATTCCAATTGCACCAGCTATTGCAAATGCGTATCGTCGTATTGACGGAGAACCACGTAGATCTTTGCCGATTCAACATACAGGTTATAAAAAATAGAATATTTGCTTAATGGGTAGGGGCCTAAGGCCCCTAGCCATCAAGGTTCCCACGTGAAGTCGATGAGATTTCTCTAAACTCTATCATGTACGATAGTATGACTATATAATTTTACTAGTAACTAAAACGTAAGATATGAGGTGATTCTTATGAGTAAAGCTATATCTGGCGTCGACCATGTAGATGGTATGCTGCCAATCCCGCAATTATTTGCTTATGGCTTACAGCACGTACTAGCTATGTACGCAGGTGCAGTAGCGGTACCAATCATCATCGCACAAGCGATGAACTTACCTATTGAAGACTTAATTCGTTTGATTACGGCCGACTTGTTCACATGTGGTGTTGCTACATTGATTCAAACATTAGGCTTTGGTCCTATCGGTGGTCGTATTCCTCTTATTCAAGGTGTAACATTTGCTTCTGTAGGTCCAATGATTATGATTGGTCAGCAGCATGATATTACAACTATCTACGGTGCGATTATCGTAGCCGGTATCTTTACATTCCTTGTGGCTCCATTCTTTAGTCGTTTGATTCGTCTATTCCCACCTGTAGTAACAGGCACTATCATTACTATTATTGGTATCAACTTGATGCCAGTAGCAGTTAAATGGATGGGTGGCGGTGCAGGCAGTCCAAACTTTGGGGATCTGCTTAACATTGCTCTTGGTGTAGCTACATTTATTATTGTTATTATAACCTATCGATTTGGTAAAGGATTTATTGGTAATCTAGCAATCTTAGTAGGTCTTATCCTTGGTACAGCCCTTGCTATGCTTTGTGGTGTTACTGACTTCTCCGAAGTAGGTCGTTCTCAATGGGTATCCATTGTAACACCGTTCTATTTTGGTCTTCCAACCTTTGACTTTGCTTCTATGATTTCTATGATTATTGTAATGCTCGTAGTTATGGTTGAAACAACTGGTGACAGTATCGCAGTAGGCGAAATCGTTGATAAACCTATCGGTCAAAAAGAGTTGGCTGCAGTACTTCGTGCTGATGGCTTATCTACTTTAATCGGTGGTGTGCTTAACAGCTTCCCTTACACAGCGTTCGCTCAAAACGTTGGTCTTATCGCTGTAACACGCGTTAAGAGCCGCTTCGTTGTAGCAGCATCTGGTGTTATTCTTATTTTATTAGGTCTTTTCCCTAAATTAGCTGCTATCGTAGCTTGTATTCCAAATGCCGTTTTAGGCGGTGCAGGTATCGCAATGTTTGGTATGATCATTGCCAGCGGTATCCGTTCCCTTGGTAAAGTTAGCTTTGATGGTAACTACAACTTGATGTTAGTAGCGATTAGTATTGGTGTATCCATGATTCCTCTAGCTGCGCCTAACTTCTATGCACATTTCCCAGATTGGGCTCAAATTCTTTTGAAATCTGGTATCACAGCTGGTAGTATCATTGCCGTTCTTCTAAACGTTGTATTCAATGGCTTTGGTTACAAAACTGTTAACGAACCTAATCGTGCAATACGTAAATACCGTCACTTCACACGATTCAAAGGCTATCCTAAACATTTCTATCAATAATATATAGTTAGACGAGTTTATTCTCATACGATTACATGTATTGTCTTTCACAATAGAAACCTTGTTTGTATAGGTAAAACATCTATATACATGTTTTCGATTTTAAAAGGGCTCACTCTAGTTTTAGAGTGAGCCCTTTTTTGTGTGGAATCGTGTACTACTTTGGTATATAATTAAATAATATTATTACAAAGGAGAAGCATTATGAAAGACGAGCGATTTATAGTTACGTATCGAATAGAAGCAGGTTCATATGAAGAAGCAAAAGCCATTGCATGGGCTGTTCAAGTAGAACAAACCATAGAGTTCCCTTATGAGTTTATTACTGATTCGTATATTAAAGAAAATATCACTGGTCGGTTAGAGAGCCTTGAGCCTATGGAACAAGGTTCTGCATATGTTAATGTTGGCGTTATGCCAAATGCTGTAATTGATGTATCTCGTTACTATGTGGCTCGTATTTCGTATCTTGTAGATACTACGGCATTAGAAGCGACACAATTTTTAAATGTTGTCTTTGGAAACTCGTCCTTACAACCTCATATTTGGGTGGTTGATGTAGAGTTATGTCCAACCCTTTATGATGTGTTTACAGGGCCTCAGTTTGGTTTACAAGGCATTCGTGACTTAGTGCACACACCGACACGACCTATGATTCAGGCGGTTGTAAAACCTATGGGAACACCTAATGAAGAGTTAGCTCGTATGTGTGGAGCTTATACACGTGGTGGGGCAGATGTTATTAAGGATGACCATGGTATCTCTAACCAGTCGTTCTCTCAATTTAAAGATCGGGTAAAGCGATGTGCTGCTATAGTGCGTGAAATGAATGATAAACACGGCAAACATACCTTATATGCAGCTAATGTGTCTGGCGATGGTACAGACGTAATAGAACGTGCTTATTTTGCTAAGGAAGCTGGCGCAACGGCCCTTATGGTGGCTTCCGGTCTTGTTGGCTTTGGATGGCTTCATAAATTAGCAAGTGATGAAAAGTTAGGCTTACCAATCATTCATCATCCTGCTTACTCTGGTGGCTTTGTGAGCCCTGGTGTATCTGGTATTGCCGATTATTTACAATTGGGACTGTTACCACGTATCTTTGGTGCAGATATGCCAATCTTTGTATCCTATGGTGGACGTTTTACTTTCACAGTAGAGCAATGTAAGAGAATTTCGAATTATATTAAACAACCTATGGCATTGATGAAAGCGGCTTGCCCAGCTCCAGGTGGTGGTGTAACAGATGCTCGTCTTAATGAACTAGTTAAGTTATACGGTAATGATACAATGTTCCTCGTTGGGGGCGATATGTTCCGTAGAGGTCCGGATATCGAGTCTAATATGGCTTACTTTGTAGAGCGTTTGACTGACTTATCTGAAAGCAAGTCATGATAGTTTACGGTTATATAACTTAATACAATAGTTATATCGAATAACTAAGTCACTGACTTTCACAAAAATATGTAAAGAATTATGATTAAGTATATGGAGTGTTTTGATGAGTGAATCCTCACCGTTGGAGGTCTATGTCCTTGCTAGTGGCAGCAAGGGCAATTGTACAGTAATAAAAAAAGGGAACTCCGTCATATTGCACGATGTAGGCATTAGCTGTCGGCGCATCGTAAATGGATTAAAGGAATTGCATATCGATATGGCACAGGTAGAGGGCATATTTATCAGTCATGAGCATAGTGATCATATTGCAGGACTGCAACAACTGTTGAAACGATTTGATATTCCTGTGTACACGAAACAGGGGACGTGGCGTGAAATACAAGACAAGCTTGTCGTACCAAAGAATCAATTAATTGAACTGACCAAAGGGAGTTTGACCTTGGGGAATCTCATTGTAGAACCTTTTGCAGTGAGTCATGATGCGGCTGATCCAATCGGAATAAATGTATTTTCTGGAAAAGACAAGGCTACAGTCGTGACCGATACAGGTATCATTTCTGATGATATATTACATAGAATTGATGATAGTACGTTGTTAGTGTTAGAGGCTAATTACGATCCTCATATGTTGCGTTTTGGACCGTATCAACCATTTTTAAAACAACGGGTGGCCAGTGATGAAGGCCATTTAAGTAATGAAATGGCAGCTCAAGCCTTGCTTATGATGAAGAGGCCTGACTTTATGCAAGTTATTTTAGCTCATCGCTCTGAAAATAATAATAATGCCGTCCTTGTTACTCAAACAATTGGGAAAATGCTCGTAGATGGTGGCGTACGTATTGGGCCGGAAATGAAATTACAACATGGTCAGCCTAATGAAATTGTGTCTATGCAATCAATAAAGAGGTAGAGTATGAGATTTTATGTAATTTGTATTGGCAAACTAAAAGATGCTTACTTACGTGATGGGGTAGCAGAATTCGTGAAGCGTATGCGACCATATGGCGGCATTACCATTACTGAACTAAATGAAAGTAAAATTGGAGATAAACCAAGTGATGCAGATCGTAAACAAGTCGTTATAGAAGAGGGGGAACGATTAT
Source organism: Veillonella sp. 20925_1_51 (assembly GCF_041431445.1). Taxonomy (NCBI): domain Bacteria; kingdom Bacillati; phylum Bacillota; class Negativicutes; order Veillonellales; family Veillonellaceae; genus Veillonella; species Veillonella sp. 20925_1_51. Next base: position 197,401 of record NZ_JAPVXT010000002.1, on the reverse strand, counting down.
TAAAAAATGTTCCTAAGAATGCTTATACAGTGTTACTCGATGTGTACGGTAAAACGATGTCCTCGGAAGACTTGGCAAAGACCGTAGCAAAATTAGAGGTGGATGGCGTTAGTGATATGGCGTTTATCGTTGGCGGTGCTTTTGGCGTAAGTGATGAACTACGTAGGTCAGTGAATTATAAATTATCCTTTAGCCCAATGACCTTTACCCATCAAATGGTACGCTTATTACTAGTAGAACAAATTTATAGAGCCTCTAAGATTAATCGTAACGAACCATATCATTGGTAATAGACTTATAAATTATTTATATAATATTCTTATAAAAAAGGAGTTTTATTATGCTATGTCGAATAGTATAATAAAGCAAGATGTATTTGTAAGGAGGAATTCACTATGAAAATTCAAGAAGTAATGAATAAATACCCTGTTACTGTTGGCAAGGATGCGCCGATTTCTGATGTGGCTGACTTATTGGTAAAATATAATTTAACAGCTGTTTCCGTAGTGGATGACAACAATAAATTATTAGGTATTATTTCTGAAGGTGATTTGCTTTATAAAAAAGTTCGCCCTCATGTACCTCACTATGTAAATGTGTTGGGCGCTAGTATTTATTACAATGGCATTGGCGAATATAATGCGCAATTCAAAAAATTGTTAGCATCTCACGTTCATGAGTTGATGACTGACGAAGTCATTACAACTACACCGGATAAAGATGTAGAGGAAATTGTATCTGTTATGCTTGATCAACATTTGAAAAATGTTCCTGTTGTAGATAAGGACTACCATTTGATTGGCATCTTGTCTCGTCGTGACATTATCAAATTGATTGCTAAAGATAACTAATTCGCATAATTATGTAGAACATAGAAAGACCACCCATTTCGGGGTGGTCTTTTAGTGTAAATTGAGAAGAATTGCATTGACCTTGCATTTATGTTATTATTAGGAGTGCATAATATACTACAGAAATTTGGGCGTATTGCCCTTCGAGGAGGACATATTTTAAATGAAAGCAACTGTAAATCCTGTTGATCAACACGTAGTAACGTTAACTATTGAAGTACCTGCAGCAGAAGTAGATAAAGGCATTAAGCAAGCTGTAAAACGCATTGCAAGTCAAGTAAACATTCCTGGCTTCCGTAAAGGTCATGCGCCTCGCCGTATTTTGGAAATGAACTTCGGCAAAGACGCTATCATGGAAGAAGCATTCGAAGTATTGGCTAGCCAAAACTACAGTGCCGCACTTCGTGAAAATGATATCGTTCCTGTATCTGAACCAGAAATCGAACGCGAACAATTCGAAGAAGGTAAAGACTTGATTTTCAAAGCTACTGTAACTAAACGCCCTGAAGTTAAACTTGGTGACTACAAAGGCTTAGAAGCTGAAAAACAAGATGCTACAGTAACTGATGAACAAATCGAAGAACAATTGAACAACATCCGTGAACAACAAGCAAAAATGGTTGTTGCTGAAGAAGGCGCTACAATTCAAAAAGACGACTTCGCAGTAATCGACTTCGCTGGTTCCGTTGATGGCAAACCATTCGATGGTGGTGAAGGTAAATCTTACCCATTACAAATCGGTTCTGGTAGCTTCATTCCTGGCTTTGAAGATCAATTGATCGGTGCTAAAGCTGGTGATGATGTAACTGTAAAAGTAACATTCCCTGAAGACTACTTCGTAGCAGAACTTGCTGGTAAAGAAGCAGAATTCAAAACACATATCCATGACATTAAACGTAAAGAGTTACCTGAATTGAACGACGAGTTCGCAAAAGAAGCAAGCTCTTACGAAACTATTGAAGAATTGAAAAAAGATCTTCGCGCTAAAATGGAAGAAGAAGCTTCCCGTCGCGCAATCGATACTTACAATGCAGACTTGATTCAAACAGCTGTTAAAAACGCTACTGTTGAAATCCCAGAAGTAATGATCGAAGATCGTGTAGAACAAATGATTCAAGAATTGGCTATGAACATGGAAGGCCGTGGCTTGAAACTTGATGACTACTTGAAATTCTCCAACAAAACTATCGAAGATTTACGTTCTGAATACAAAGATTCTGCAGCTGAAAACGTACGCGCTGATTTAGTATTAGACGCTATCGCAACTGCTGAAGGTATCGAAGTAACTCCAGATGATATGAACCGTGAAATCTTCATTATGGCTCAAAACTTTGGGGCAGATCCTAAAGAAGTTTGGGATATTATTGCAAAAGAAGGTCGTGTAGCTATGTTGGCAGGCTCTGTAGCTCGCAAAAAAGCAGCTCGATTCATTATTGATAATGCAAAAGGCGCTGAAGCGGCTAAATAATAGTTTGCTCAACTAGGTACATGAAAAGGTGAATATATGTATGTACCAATCGTAGTTGAACAAAGTGAACGCGGCGAGCGTTCCTATGATATTTACTCTCGCTTGTTAAAGGACCGCATTATCTTCCTAGGTGGACCTATTGATGATAATGTAGCAAATGCGGTTATTGCGCAAATGTTATTCCTAGAAGCAGAGGATCCTGATAAGGATATCCATTTGTATATTAATAGCCCCGGTGGTGTTGTAACTGCCGGCATGGCTATTTATGATACGATGCAATATATTAAACCAGATGTGTCTACCATTTGTGTAGGCTCTGCAGCGAGCATGGGGGCAGTGCTTTTAACAGCAGGTGCCAAGGGCAAACGTTATGCGTTGCCTCATGCACGCGTTATGATTCACCAACCATTAGGTGGTGTTCAAGGGCAAGCATCTGAAATTGAAATCCATGCCCGTGAGATTCTTCGTATGCGTGAAGAATTAAATGGTATCTTAGCTTCTCGCAGTGGACAAGATATTGAGGTTGTAGCGCGTGATACAGATCGCGATAACTTCATGAGTGCTCAGGATGCCGTTGAATACGGCTTAATTGATGAGGTGCTCACAAGAGAACCTGTAGAAAGCAAGTAATGGAGGCGCCCATTGGCAAAAGATAAAGACACTATGCGCTGCAGTTTTTGTGGACGCACAAGCGAAGAAGTCCGCAAATTAGTAGCGGGTCCTAACGTATATATTTGTGATGAATGCGTTGAAGTATGTGAACGTATTATTGCTGATGAGTTAGGTGACGTAGAGACGGACGACTTCAACTTAAAAGAATTGCCAACGCCGAGAGAAATTAAAGCTCATCTTGACGAATATGTTATTGGTCAAGATGATGCTAAAATCTCTTTAGCTGTGGCTGTATATAATCACTACAAACGTTTACAAACAGATAATGTAGTTGATGATGTAGAATTACAAAAGGCTAATGTTTTATTCATTGGTCCTACTGGTAGTGGTAAAACACTATTGGCTCAAACCTTAGCGAAAATGCTAGAAGTACCATTTGCTATTGCAGATGCTACAAGCTTAACTGAAGCTGGTTATGTAGGGGAAGATGTGGAAAATATCTTGCTCAAAATTATCCAAGCTGCAGATTATGATATAGCTCGGGCTGAACGTGGCATTATTTATATCGATGAAATTGATAAGATTGCTCGTAAGTCTGAGAACCCTTCCATTACACGTGATGTGTCTGGTGAAGGCGTACAACAAGCATTGCTTAAAATCTTAGAAGGTACCGTAGCTTCTGTTCCGCCTCAAGGTGGTAGAAAGCATCCAAATCAAGAAATGCTTCAAATTGATACTACAAATATTCTCTTTATTTGTGGTGGTGCATTTGATGGTATGGACAAGGTTATTACTAAGCGTACTGCTAAGAAAACCCTTGGTTTTGGTGCAGATGTTCAACGTAAAGAAGAACGTAATGTATCGGCTATCTTGAAGGATGTTGTACCTGAAGATTTATTGAAGTTTGGCTTAATCCCTGAGTTCATTGGTCGTTTGCCAGTAATGGTAACATTAGATCAATTGGATAGAGATGCATTAATCCAAATTTTGACAAAGCCTAAAAATGCATTAACAAAACAATATGAAAAAATTCTATCCCTTGATGGTGTAGAATTAACTTTCACTGAAGATGCATTAGAAGAAATCGCTGATGAAGCATTACAGCGAAAAACAGGTGCTCGTGGTTTGCGTGCTATCATTGAAAAGGTGATGAAACACGTTATGTTTGAAGTTCCTTCCATGCCGGAAGTAACTAAGTGCATAGTTAATCGTGAATCCGTGTTGAGCACAGGTGAACCTATACTCAAAAATGAGGCAGACCAAGACATCCAGTTGAAATCGTAATTCGAAGAAACTCATTTCTGTGTAGGAATGAGTTTCTTTTCATAATATAAATACCTGGAGGAAGTATGAATTTACTCGAAATTGGGATTCCAACTGTACCCCTTAGAGGCATGGTTGTATACCCGAATATCGTGATTCACCTCGATATCGGTCGAGACAAATCCATTAAAGCGGTAGAAGCCGCAATGAACGAGGATCGCATCTTAGCAGTTGTCAGCCAAAAGGATGATGCTGTTGATTCGCCAACTGTTCATGACTTAGCCCAAATGGGTACATTAGTAAAAATTAAGCAAATGTTACGCTTACCAGGTGGTATTGTACGTGTTCTTGTAGAGGGCATTACACGTATTCGCGTAATGAATATAACAAGTATGGATCCGTACTATGTAGGGGACTACGAACGTGTAGCCTCCGAATTTGAAGACGATGTTGAGTTAGAAGCCTATCGTCGTTTAGTGCAATCTAAGTTTGGCGAATGGGCTGAAGAGGCTAAATCTGTTACCGATGAAGGCGTAACACGGGTTATGGAATTACGTGACCCATGTGAATTAGCTGACCAAGTTGCATTCTTGTTGCCTATTAATAACACTAAACGCCAAGAGTTACTTGAAGAGTTATCCGTAGCTCGTCGTTTAAATATGATTGTAGGCATCTTGAATATGGAATTACAAATTTCTGATTTAGAAAATTCCATTAATAATCAAGTTCGTCAATCTATGGAAAAAGCGCAAAAAGAATATTTCTTGCGTGAAAAAATCCGAGTTATCCACGATGAGTTGGGTGACAAAGGAGATCCAGAGGAAGAAGCAGAAGAGTTACGTGTTAAATTGAAAGCACTCAACCTTAGCGAAGATGTACATGAACGTATCGATAAAGAAATCTCTCGTTATAGTCGCATGCCTCAATTGATGCCAGAAGCAACTATTTTGCGCAATTACCTAGATTGGGTATTGGCGTTACCTTGGAACGAATTGACTGAGGATCGCTTAGATATCAAAGAAGCTCATAATATGCTTGAGGCTGATCATTATGGTCTTGAGAAGGTTAAGAAACGCATCCTTGAATTCTTAGCAGTTCGTAAGCTAACTGGTAAGAATAGTGGCTCCATTCTTTGTTTAGTTGGACCACCAGGTGTTGGTAAAACATCCTTGGCTACGTCTATAGCTAAAGCAATGAACCGTAAGTTCATCCGCGCATCTTTAGGTGGTGTACGTGATGAAGCTGAAATTCGTGGCCATCGCCGTACGTATATTGGTGCATTGCCTGGTCGTATGATTCAAGGCCTCAAGAATGTAGGCACTAAGAACCCTGTGTTCTTATTGGATGAAATTGATAAACTTGCATCTGATTATAAAGGCGATCCATCCTCTGCATTGTTAGAGGTATTGGACCCTGAACAGAATAGCACATTTAGTGATCACTTCATTGAAGTGCCATTTGATTTCTCCGAAGTATTCTGGATTACAACGGCTAATGTTGCATCCAATATTCCTGGGCCATTGTTAGATCGTATGGAAATTATCGAACTATCTAGCTATATGGAACAAGAAAAATTAGAAATTGCTAAGCGCTATTTAGTACCTAAACAAATCAAGAAAAATGGCCTTGAAGATTACAAGGTTAAATTATCTGATGCAGTGTTGAAAAAGGTAGTTTCCGAATATACTCGTGAAGCGGGTGTTCGTACCTTAGAAAAAACGATTGCTAAGATTTGTCGTAAGATTGCTTATAAAGTCGTTGAAGAAGGTGGGGATGCACCGAAAGTAACGACAAAAAATCTTCACGAATTCTTGGGTGCACCAATTTTTGTTGACCAAGAGCGCGAAAAGAAACCGCAAATTGGCTATGTAAATGGTCTAGCTTGGACTTCTGTAGGTGGCGTTGTATTGCCATGCGAAGCAACAACTATGAACGGTACAGGTAAACTTGCATTAACGGGTAGCTTAGGTAAGGTTATGCAAGAGTCTGGTCAAGCTGCAATGAGCTATATTCGCCACAATGCAAAAGCCTTAAAAATCGAAGATGATTTCTATAAGAAACTCGATATACACGTTCACTTGCCAGAAGGTGCAACACCTAAGGATGGCCCTTCTGCAGGTATTACAATGACATTGGCGATGGTATCTATTTTAACAAACCGCAAGGTTCGTTCTGATATTGCCATGACTGGTGAAATTACATTGCGTGGCCGTGTATTACCAATCGGCGGTTTAAAAGAAAAGTTATTAGCAGCCTTGTCTAATGGCATTAAAGAAGTATTGATTCCGAAAGGCAATGAAAAGGATATTGCAGAATTGCCTGACATTGTAAAAGAAGGTCTCATTATTACGCCAGTTAAGACAATGGATGAAGTATTAGCAAAGGCACTTGTGTAATGCAAAAAAAGAAAAAATCCACTAAACAAATGGGCCCAAAACCACAATATACACGAAAAGAACCGAAGGGGCCTCGTATTATAGCAGCAAAATATAATACTTCCTGCGTGAAGGCAGATCAATATCCTGAAGGGGATACAGTAGAGATTGCTTTCATCGGACGCTCTAATGTGGGCAAATCTTCGTTGATTAACTCGTTGTGTAATTATCGTGGGTTAGCCCTCGTTAGTGGCCAACCAGGTAAGACTAAAACAATTAACTACTTTGATATTGAATCAAAAGAGGATATTTCTGAAACAGAGGAACGCCGTTACCATTGGTTCCTCGTTGACCTTCCTGGGTATGGATTTGCAAAGACAAATAAAGGAAACCGCAACTTGTGGTCTTCCTTTATTGCCGATTATATTTTACATTCTGAACGATTGATGTTGTTGTGCTTACTTATCGATGGCCGTCATCCAGAGATGCCTATCGATAAGGTGGCCTATGATTGGCTCGTTGAAGCTGGTGTACCATTACAAATTGTAGTTACTAAAGCTGACAAACTAACGGCTAAAGAGAAGTCTGCGAACTTGGCTAAAATTAAGGAAATGTATCCAACGAATACACCGCCTATTTTATATAGCTCCTTAAAACACACAGGACGTGAACTTTTACAACAACGCATCAATAAAGTTCTAGTAGGAGATGAAGCATGAGTCAAACCAATGAATTAGAGATTATGGAACGCATTGCTCTAGATTTAGAGGGTGTGGAAGAGTCTCTTGCATCATCTTTTAATACAGGTGCAGAAGACTTTAATGCACTGATTCGACCATTATCTGCTGCAGGTGGGAAGCGCTTGCGCGCGCAATTATGTTTATTGATTGCTAATGCAGGTACATCTGTAGAACGTCAGCGTATTAGAATTGCTGAAGCCGTAGAGATGCTTCATTTAGCGACTTTGATTCACGATGATGTGTTAGATCAAGCAGAGATTCGTCGAGGCGAAGAAACGATACATATGCACAAAGGAAATAAGGTAGCTATTCTTAGTGGTGATTACTTGTTTGCTAAAGCATTCCAAATTGTATCTGAAATGCCTAATATGAAATATTTGCAGATTTTTTCTCATATCATTACTTGTCTTGTGGAAGGCGAGTTTATGCAGATGGAAGATGTGTATCGTATCAATCAAGGTATTGAACGGTATATGACTAAGACCCAAAAGAAAACAGCTGACTTTATGGAAGGCTGTATGGAATTGGGTGGCCTATTAGGGGGCTGGAGCGAATCTGAAATCGTTGAGTTGAAAAAATATGGTCATGCTCTGGGCATGGCATTCCAAATTACTGATGATATTATGGATTATCGTGAAACAACAGAGACTACTGGTAAACCCGTGGGAAATGATCTTCGCGAAGGTTTATTGACATATCCATTGTTAAGTATCGTTAATGATAACAATAAAGATAAATTGCTTGAGGATATTAAAGCCTTGAATAATGGCGGCGATGAGCAGGCTATTATCGACTATGTTATCGGTCAAGGCGGCATTGATAATACATTAGCTGTAGCTGATCAATATTGCAAAGATGCTTTGGCAGCACTCGATGCTGTCCGTGATTTCCCAGGCAAGGAATTCCTTGTGATGGCGGTAGAGAATTTAGCTGATAGAAAGGTATAATATGGAACCATTCGAACCAAAAGCGGACTTCGAATATCCCATACAAAAACCTTCTTTTGATAGTGTAGTTCGTCAAAAGCGTCGCGAAGCCAAATTAAAGGCTGAACAAGAACAGTATAAGGTGGTAAGACAACAGGTTCCTGAGGAACCGGAGAACGAGGCAATTTATACTGAGATGGAACAGAAAATGATGGACGAGGCGAGGGAAATATCCCTTGTAGGCCATCTATCTGAATTGCGAAAGCGCCTTATTATAATGGCTGTTGCAGTAGTCATAGGAACATGTATTTCTTATTATTATGTAGACTTATTATTGGAAATACTCCTAAAGCCAGCTGGTAAGCTCTATTATATGAAACCGACTGAGGCCTTCTTTACCTATATGAAGGTGTCTATAGTAGGTGGTCTTATTATAGGGGCACCTATTATATTGCATCAAATCTGGTTATTTGTTAAGCCTGCCCTTACGGTGCGAGAAAAGCAACTATCCAATTGGATTTTACCAGTTGCTATAGGCTTATTTGGCATAGGTATTGTATTTTCTTATTTCCTTGTACTACCGGCAGCCGTTAAGTTTTTTATGGGCTTTGCTACAGACGAATTACAACCGTTATTTTCCATCGGTCAGTACATGGACTTTGTATTGTCCTTTGTTCTACCCTTTGGATTTATCTTTGAGTTGCCGTTGATTTTAATCATCTTGGGATATTTCAACTTAATTACATCACGTTTTTTAAAAACGAAACGTAAGATATTTATTCTTATATCCTTTATCATAGGTGCTGTCATTTCACCAACACCGGATATGTTCTCTCAAACGATGATTGCATTGCCTATGATATTGCTATATGAAACGAGCCTATTTGTATTGGCTAAGATTATGAAGCGCTAAGGAGTTTATTTAGGAGGAACGATGAAAACCTACGAAAATTTAACCACTTATAACCCCGGTGAAATAGAAGGGAAATGGTATTCATATTGGGAAAACCAAGGATACTTTCACGAAGAAGTAGACACTAATAAAGAACCATTTAGTATCGTGTTGCCGCCTCCTAATGTAACTGGTATGTTGCACATGGGCCATGCTTTAGATAATACATTGCAAGATATCCTTATTCGTTTCAAACGCATGCAAGGCTACAATGTATTGTGGATGCCAGGTACTGACCATGCTGGTATTGCTACACAAATTAAAGTAGAAGAAATGCTTGCTAAAGAAGAAGGCAAATCTCGCTATGATTTAGGCCGTGAAAAATTCGTAGAACGCGTATGGGAATGGAAAAAAGAATACGGCGATACTATTGTAAAACAAATTCGTAGCTTAGGCGCATCTTGTGACTGGTCTCGCGAACGCTTTACATTAGATGAAGGGTATTATCATGCAGTGCGTGAAGTGTTCGTAAGCCTTTATGAAAAAGGCTTAATCTATCGCGGTGAACGCATCATCAACTGGTGCCCTCGTTGTGCTACCGCTTTATCTGATGTTGAAGTTGAACATGAAGACGAACATGGCCACTTATGGCATATTAAATATCCTGTAAAAGGTGAGGATAATCGATTCGTAGTTGTTGCTACCACACGTCCAGAAACAATGTTCGGTGACGTAGCAGTAGCAGTAAATCCTGATGATGATCGTTATAAAGACCTCATCGGCAAAACATTGATTTTACCATTTGTTAATCGCGAAATTCCTGTAATTGCCGATGATTATGTAGATGCTAGCTTCGGTACAGGCTGTGTAAAAATTACACCTGCTCATGATCCTAATGACTTTGAAATGGGCCAACGTCATAATTTGGAATCCATCGTTGTTATGAACAATGATGCGACAATGAATGAAGGTGCTGGCAAATTCAATGGCATGACTCGTGAAGAAGCTCGTAAACAAGTAGTAGCAGAGCTCAAAGAACTAGGCTTACTTGAAAAAATCGATGATCATGACCATGCGGTAGGTCATTGCTCTCGTTGTAACACAATTATTGAGCCAATGGTATCTAAACAATGGTTTGTAGATATGAAACCATTGGCAGAACCAGCTCTTAAAGTTGTTAAAGATCACGAAGTAGAGTTCGTTCCTGAACGTTTTACAAAAACATATGTAAACTGGCTTGAGAACATCCGCGACTGGACGATTTCTCGTCAATTATGGTGGGGCCATCGCATTCCTGCATGGTACTGTGATGACTGTGGTGAAACTATTGTAAGTCGTGAAGACATTACGGAATGTCCTCATTGTCACGGTCATGTAACACAAGATCCAGATGTTTTAGATACATGGTTCAGCTCTGGCTTGTGGCCATTTGCTACCATGGGCTGGCCTGAACAAACTCCTGAGCTTAAACAATGGTACCCAACAAGTGTTCTCGTAACTGGCTACGATATCATCTTCTTCTGGGTAGCTCGTATGATCTTCATGGCTCTTGAGTTCGAACATGAAATTCCATTCAAACATGTATTTATTCATGGTCTAGTTCGCGACAGTCAAGGCCGCAAAATGAGTAAATCCTTGGGCAATGGTATTAACCCTCTTGAAGTTATCGACCAATATGGTGCCGATGCATTGCGCTTTACTCTTGTTACTGGTAACACACCAGGTAATGATATGCGCTTCTATATGGAACGTGTTGAGGCTAATCGTAACTTTGCCAATAAGATTTGGAATGCATCTAAATTTGTATTGATGAATCTTACAAATTATGATGAAAGCTTCATTCCAACTGCAGATGATTTGACATTAGCAGATCAATGGATTGTTCAAAAATATAACGAAACAGTACAAAGTGTAACGTCTAATCTCGACAAATTCGAGTTGGGTGAAGCTGCAAGTTCCGTATATGATTTCATTTGGAACACATACTGTGACTGGTATATTGAGCTTTCTAAACCTCGTTTATATAACGATGGTAATGAACGTGATCGTCGTACTGTTCAATATTTACTCGTAACAATCTTGCGTCATATGCTTGAATTATTACATCCATTTATGCCGTTCGTAACAGAACATATTTGGCAACATTTACCTCATGAAGGGGATAGCATCGTTGTTGCAAAATGGCCTGAAGCATTAAAATTTGATAATCTTGAAAGTGCAGCACGTCAAATGGAAGTTATGATGGATGCCATCAAAGGTATTCGTAACATGCGTGCTGAAATGAATGTGCCTTTAGGTAAAAAAGCTGAGGTTATCGTAGCACCAACAGATGAAGCATTAGCTCAAACTGTAGCAGATCATAGCGATTACTTCGTTACATTAGCTTGGGCTGAGAAGGTAACAATTCTTGGTGCCGATGATCCAAAACCAGAAAATGCGACTGTAACAGTTGTAAATGGTATGGAAGTATATCTCTTACTTAAAGACTTGATCGACGGTGAAAAAGAAAGAGAGCGTATTGCAAAGGAAAAAATCCAAATGGAAAAAGAAATTTCCCGTTTGGAAGGCAAATTGTCTAACCAAGGCTTCCTCGCAAAAGCTCCAGAAGCTGTAGTAGCAAAAGAAAAAGAAAAGTTAGAAGAATATAAACAAAAACAACAAGCGTTATTGGAACGTGAAGCGTTCCTTGAAACCTTATAATAGGAGGTTTATATGACATATCAAGAGGTCTTAGCCTATTTAGAACAGGCATCTTCATTCGGTATTAAGCCTGGCCTTGAACGAATTACAGCGCTTATGGAAGCCCTTGGGAATCCACAAGAAGACTATAAGATTGTTCATGTTACAGGCACGAATGGTAAGGGCTCGGTTACCTCATATATTTCCTACGCACTGTTTACAAGTGGACTACGGGTGGGGCGATTTACATCGCCTCACCTTCAATCCTATACGGAGCGAATTCAAATCAATGATGGAAATATAACAGAGGAAGCCTTCGGTAATCTAATTAGTCGTGTAAAAGTGGCAGTTGATACTATCATTACTAACGGAATAGAAGCGCCAACACAATTTGAAATTTTGACGGCCGCTGCCTTTTTGTTCTTCAAAGAACAAGATGTGGACTATGCGGTGGTGGAAGTTGGTTTAGGTGGATTACTAGATTCTACTAATATCGTGACACCAAAGGTATCGGTTATTACCAATGTAACAATAGACCATCAAGCGTATTGTGGTGATACTATTGAAGAGATTGCGCATCACAAGGCAGGGATTATTAAATCTAAAATTCCTGTTGTAACGGCTGCACAGGATGCTCCTCTTCGTATTATTGAAGAGGCAGCTAAAGAGAAACATGCTAGAGTGTATGTTTTCAATAAAGACTTTGGTATCGATAGCCGTAGTGCTGTAACAGGTGGTCAAATGATTACGGTTAGTACTAATGATACCGCTCCTGCAATGTTGTTTACGACGATGGCAGGTATCCACCAATCTGTTAATCTTGCGTGTGCATTAATGGCTGTGCGTTTACTGATGAAAGAAGATACTAACATCAGTGAAGAAACGATGCGAGAGGGATTTGCTCGCACTACGTGGGCAGGTCGATTTGAAGTTAAACGAGGCTTAGATCGCACCTTTATCTTTGATGGTGCTCATAATGCTGCAGGTGCTGAATCTTTCAGTATGACCTATGCTGAATTATTTAAGGACACCCCAAAAACGATTGTGATGGCAATTCTTAAAGATAAAAATCAAGATGCTATTATCCGCGAAGTTGTTAAGGCGGGCGATACGGTTCTAGTTGTACCAGCTCCAACAGATAGGACTGAAGTGCCAGAGGTTTTGGTTGAGAAAATACGTCACATCGTTCCAAAAGCTATAGCGCAAACAGCAGATTCTGTTGAAGACGCATTGACTTTAGCATATAAACATACAAAAACTGGTGATATTATCACTGTTTGTGGTTCTTTATATATTTTAGGAGATGCTCGTCAGTGGTTTAACCATGAGATGAGTCACTAAGGTGAGCCTATGGAACTCTCACTTATTCCTAATCAGAAGAGAATTACATTCTATATTGAACGTTTAATTTATGGCGTTGTTGTGGCCATGCCTTTGCAACCAATGGTGGGTGATGTGCTCCTTTGGCTAGCGATAGGACTTGCACTATATGATTTAATATCTAGTAAATCTTTGAGCTTACCAACAGGCTATTTATCTTGGTCTGTTATGATCTTTGTGGTATGGACTGGCTTATCTTCTATAGTGTCAGAAAATTGGGATTGGTCAATTCAAAGTTGGTTTTATCAAATTGTGGCCAGTGGCGGTATGTATTATTTAGTTCGTACATACATTCAAACGCCTAAACAGTGGAACTATTTTCTTCGTGCCTTGCTAGGTACTGCAGTTCTAGTGTGTATCATAGGTGCTTATCAATATGTATTTGTTCCTAATATACATATAAAAGAGTGGGTAGATGCAGCACAGTTCCCTAAATTGATGCGTCGCATGTCGTCTACATTACAAAATCCTAATTTATTGGGCGCCTATCTATTGATGGTACTCAGCGTATGTATCAGTTATATCTTGGTATATATGAAGGAAAATCGTACGCGCGAAGTTATTTCAATGCTAATTATAGGTATTATATTATTCTTAACGATGCTATTAACCTATTCTCGGGGAATTTGGATTAGCTTCGGAGCGATGATTTTGTATTGGGCAATCTTTGTGGAGCGAAGATTATTCTTATCCCTATTAGCAGTGCCAATAATTTTGTACTTTTATGATGGTGAAATAGCTTCAAGGCTGTGGTCTATATTCCAAGGTCATGATACATCCGCTGATCTTCGATGGGCCTTATGGGATAGTACTATGTATATCGTACGAGAAAATCCTATCTTTGGTATTGGGTGGAATACATTTTATTTAGTATATCCAGACTATAATTACTATATTCAAGGACCTCACGTCTTGATGTATCATGCTCATAATTTATACCTTAATATGTTAGCTGAAGCCGGTATCCCCGGATTGCTATCATTCCTAGCAGTTATCGTAGGTCATGTTATTACATCTATAAGACTTAAAGGGGATATATTCCGTCAAGCTGCGCAAATTGGTGTAGGAGCGTTGGCTATAGGTGTTTTATTTAGTGGCTTATCTGATTTTGAGTTATACAGTCATCAAGTGACTATTGTGTTTTGGCAATTGTTTGGCTGGGTAGGGGCCTTTGTAAAAGTTCAGCTGTCTGCTGATAAATCTACATAATTTCAGTAGCTTGTATAATTAGTATGTTTTATAGTAGATATATAATTTCATAATATGGTATACTTAATACATACCTTAGGTAGGTATGTATTAAGAGGTTATAACCGGTTTTCTAATGTTAGACATAATTGAACATTATCGTTGACATTTGAAAGCCGGTTTTTTGTATATCTTTGTATCTTTATAGGGAGGTGTATGGTCTAGTTCTTGTGTGTGAGATGTTGTTTTATATTGAAAAGGGTCTATATATTGTATAGAGAGAGTTCGATTTAATTGAAAAACATCAATATATGCCATAAATCGATAATTCCTGTGAGTTATAGCGATGTGAATAAAACTTATGTGAATATATGAAAATCTATGCATTTTAATCATAATGCACCCATAAAATGTATAAAAAAATACATTTTAGTCATATAAGTTGACAATACGTTGGATGTGGACTACGATGAAGTCGGTTTAAGGAACGACCAAGAGATCAAACTGTCGTTTATACAATGTTACTCTTAAAGGAGATGGTAATGGTGATAGACATCAAAGACCGCGTTAAATGTGCGGCCCTCCAAGGTAAAATTGTCACTGCTTATGATGCAGCTCTTTTGATTAACCCTAACGATAAAGTTGGTATTTCCGGCTTTACTCCATCTGGTTATGCAAAAGCAGTGCCATTGGCATTGGCAGAAAGAATGGAAAAAGAACCATTCAAAATTGATTTGTGGACAGGTGCTTCCGTAGGTGATGAAGCTGATGGCGCGTTAACTCGTGCTAACGGTATCAATCGTCGTTTCCCATATCAAACAAATGGGGATACACGCAAAGCCTTAAATAGCGGTGCTGTTAAATACATTGATATGCATTTAAGCACAATGGCACAAAATGTTCGCTATGGTTTCTTTGGTGATTTAGATGTAGCAATTATTGAAGCTGCACAAATCAACGAAGATGGCTCCATTGTTCCAACTACATCTGTTGGTAACTCTCCAACATTTGTTAGCCAAGCTAAAAAAGTTATCGTAGAAGTGAATGTATCCCAACCACTTTCCTTGGTAGGTATGCATGATATCTATGAACCACTCGATCCACCACATCGTAAACCGATTCCATTGGAAACACCTGGTGATCGTATTGGTACTGAAGCAATTCCTTGTGATCCAAGTAAAATTGTTGCAGTAGTACCTTGTGATGTTCCTGATACAACAAGACCTTTGGCACCTATCGATGATGATGCAAAAGCAATGAGTCAACACCTTATCAAATTCTTTGAACAAGAAATTGCAGAAGGTCGTTTACCTAAAAACTTGCTTCCATTACAATCTGGTGTAGGTTCCGTAGCGAATGCTGTAATCAGTGGTCTTGCTAAAGGCCCATTCACAGATTTGTCCATCTATACAGAAGTAATCCAAGATGGTATGTTCGACTTGATCGATGCTGGTAAAGTAACTGTATGTTCTGGTACTGCATTAAGTCCTTCTCCAGATGGGTTGAAACGTTTCTATGCGAATATTGATGAATACCGTAAAAAAATCATTCTTCGCCCACAAGAAATTTCCAACAACCCTGGTATTGCTCGCCGTATTGGTGTCATTGCCATGAATACCGCTATCGAATTTGATATTTTTGGCAATGTAAACTCTACTCATATTATGGGTAGCAAAATGATGAATGGTGTTGGTGGTTCTGGTGACTTTGCACGTAGTGCATATCTCACTATTTTCTGCACTAACTCCGTTGCTAAAAATGGCGACATCAGTTCTATCGTTCCATATGTATCTCATGTGGATCATCCAGAACATGACACTATGATTTTCTGTACAGAACAAGGTGTTGCTGACTGCCGTGGTTTGAGCCCAGTGGAAAGAGCTCGTTTGATCATTGAAAAATGTGCTCACCCAGACTACAAACCTATGTTAACTGAATACCTAGAAAAAGCATTAGCTGCAACAAAGAATGCCCATACACCTATGTTGCTTGATGAAGCTCTTTCTTGGCATAAACGCTTCACAGAAACTGGAAGCATGAAAAAATAACCTGTTTTTTTAGGAGGATGATGAAAACATGGCTTACGAAAACTTAAAAGCCCAAATTGCTGAGTACAACAAACTTTGTGACGAAAAAAGTGCAAAAACTCCAGAACGTCAAAATTTAAAATACAACCGTGTATATACACCAGTTGATATCGAAGGTTTTGACTATGAACGTGATTTGGGTATGCCTGGCGAATTCCCTTACACTCGTGGCGTACAACCTACTATGTACCGTGGTCGTTTCTGGACAATGCGTATGTATGCAGGCTTCGCTACAGCAGAAGAATCTAACAAACGTTACCGCTACCTAATCGAGTCTGGTGCAACTGGTCTTTCCTGTGCATTCGACTTACCTACACAAATTGGTTATGACTCCGACGATGCAGTTGCAGAAGGCGAAGTTGGTAAAGTAGGTGTAGCGATTGACTCCTTGGCAGATATGGAAATCTTGTTCGACGGCATCGATCTTGGTAAAGTATCCACATCCATGACAATCAACGCTCCAGCATCCGTTTTGTTGGCAATGTACATCGCAGTAGCTGAAAAACAAGGTGTACCTTCCACAGAATTGAAAGGTACAATTCAAAATGATATTTTGAAAGAATACGCAGCTCGTGGTACTTACATTTTCCCACCAAAACCATCCATGCGTTTGATTACTAATATCTTCGAATATTGTTCTCAAAATGTTCCAAAATGGAACACAATCTCCATCTCCGGTTACCATATCCGTGAAGCAGGTTCCACAGCAGCTCAAGAAATCGCATTCACAATTGCTGATGGTATCGCATACGTAGAAGCAGCTTTGAAAGCTGGTCTTGATGTTGATACATTCGCTGGTCGTCTTTCCTTCTTCTGGAATGCTCATAACAACGTACTTGAAGAAGTTGCTAAATTCCGTGCATCCCGCCGTTTATGGGCAACAATCATGAAAGAACGTTTTGGTGCTAAAAAACCAAAATCCATGATGCTTCGTGTACATACTCAAACAGCTGGTTCCATGTTGACTGCACAACAAGTTGATAACAACATCGTTCGTGTTGCTCTTCAAACTGCAGCTGCTGTAATGGGCGGTACTCAATCCTTACATACAAACTCCCGTGACGAAGCGTTGGCTCTTCCTACAGAAGCATCTGTACAAGTAGCTCTTCGTACACAACAAATCGTGGCTTACGAATCTGGTTTGGCTGACGTAGTTGACCCATTGGGTGGTTCCTACTATGTAGAAGCTATGACTAACGCTATCTATGACGAAGCTATGGCATACATCAAGAAAATTGATGAAATGGGCGGCGCTGTAGTAGCAATCGAAAAAGGCTACATCCAAAAAGAAATTCAAGAATCCGCTTACAAATGGCAAATGGAAGTTGAATCTGGCTTGCGCACAATCGTTGGCGTAAACAAATTCCAAGTTGAAGAAGAAGCTCCAAAAGACTTACTTCGCGTAGATGCTTCCGTTGGTGTTAACCAATCCAAGAAAACTCAAGCAGTTCGCGCTAACCGCGATCAAGCAGCAGTTGATAAAGCATTAGCAGCTCTTAAAGCTGGTGCAGCTGATGAAAACGTTAACTTGATGCCATTAATTCTTGATGCAGTTAAAACATATGCTACTTTGGGTGAAATTTGTAATGTATTGCGCGAAGTATTCGGTGAATACGAAGCTCATTCCACATTATAATATCGGCTAATTTCGGAGGTAATTAATCATGGCAGAAAAACGTATTAGAGTAATCGTAGCAAAACCAGGTCTTGATGGTCATGACCGTGGTGCAAAAGTAGTAGCACGCGCACTTCGCGATGCTGGTTTCGAAGTAATCTACACTGGTCTTCGTCAAACTCCAGAACAAATCGTAGAAGCAGCTCTTTCTGAAGACGTTAATGTAGTTGCATTATCCCTTCTTTCCGGTGCTCATAACACATTGTTCCCTAAAATTGTTGAACTTTTGAAAGAAAAAGGCATGGGCGATGTACTTGTAATCGGTGGTGGCGTTATTCCTGACGCTGATATCCCTGGCTTGAAAGCAGCTGGCGTAGCAGCAGTATTCACACCTGGTACACCAACTGGCGATATCGTTAAATTCATCAACGAAAACGTTAAATAATTAATTGGGCAAGAGAGGGGTTCAACTAAATGGTTGACTCCCCTCTATTCCCATATTTTAAGATAGGTGGTGAGGCGAGTGGATTTAGTTAAAGAACTTTTTGAAGGTTCCCGACTAGCCTTAGCACGGTCCATAACAGCTGTAGAAAACGAGTATGAAAATGCCATTGATATTATGAAGGCAATTTACCCTAAAACAGGAAATGCACGTATTCTCGGTATTACTGGGGCCCCTGGTGCTGGTAAAAGTACTTTGACTGATAAAGTTGTTAAACATTATTTAGATCAAGGTAAAAAAATCGGCATCGTTGCCATCGACCCAACAAGCCCATTCTCTGGTGGTGCTATCTTGGGGGACCGTATTCGAATGAATGATTTGACATTAAACGAAAATGTATTTATTCGAAGCATGGGCACGCGTGGTAGTCTTGGTGGTTTATCCAAAAAGACTGCGGACGTTGTAAAACTCATGGATGCCTTTGGCATGGATTTAGTAATCATTGAAACAGTAGGTGTAGGTCAATCCGAAGTAGATATCGTTAAAAATGCAGATACTACATTGGTAGTACTTGTTCCTGGTCTCGGTGATGATATCCAAGCTATCAAAGCGGGTATTCTTGAAATTGGCGATGTATTTGCTATCAATAAAGCTGACCGAGATGGTTGTGATCGTTTGAATGTAGAAATTGAAATGATGCTTGACCTAGACTCTCGTGAAGTAAAATGGCGCCCACCAATTAAGCGCACAATTGCTAGCAAGGACCAAGGCGTAGATGAACTCATCGACGCTTTAGATGAACATTTTGAGTATCTTGAAGATTCTGGTGAATTGGAATCTCGTCGGGCAGAACGTACTCGTGATGAAATCATCGCAATGATTAATGAACAAATTGGTCGTTATGTAGCTGATAAAATCGTTACAAGCGACGAATTTAATAGCCAAGTGGCAGCTGTTAATGAACGCGAAAGCGATCCATACACAGTTGTTAACGGCGTAATGACAAGCGTGCTAAAGTAGACGGCGACTACATAGCATTAGAGATTTAGCCTTGAAAAGGAGATAATCGAAATGGCTTTTAAAGTATTACAAGTGGATCACATCGGTATTGGTGTTAATGATTTAGCAGCAACTAAAGAATTCTATAAAAATGCATTGGGTATTGAACATCTTCCAGAAGATGAAGTGGTTGAAGAACAAAAAGTAAAAGTATCCTTCTTCCCATGTGGCGATGCTGAACTTGAATTCTTAGAAACTACAACTCCAGATGGCCCTATCGGTAAATTCATCGAAAAAAATGGCGGTCGTGATGGTATCCAACACGTTGCATTGCGCGTTGATAATATTGAAAATGCTATTGCTGATTTGATGGCTAAAGGCGTTCGTATGATTGACGAAAAACCTCGTTACGGTGCAGGCGGTTCCTCTATTGCTTTCTTACATCCAAAAGCAACAGGTGGCGTATTGCTTGAATTATGTCAACGTATGAAATAATACAGTATCCAATTCACATCATTATGTATGAGTAATAGATATACATATTCATATAATCACTAGTTATATATTAAATATGTATGCATGCTTGAACTTTAATTATTTATGAAATAAAATGATACTGTAACAAGTTTTATTTGGAGGTGCTATAATGGCAACAGTGCAAGAAAAAATCGAGTTATTGCACGAAAAACTAGCTAAAGTTAAAGCTGGTGGCGGTGAAAAACGCGTTGAGAAACAACATGCTCAAGGCAAAATGACTGCTCGTGAACGTTTGGCTAAATTATTCGATGATAACTCTTTCGTTGAACTTGATCAATTTGTTAAACATCGTTGTGTTAACTTCGGTCAAGAAAAGAAAGAATTACCAGGCGAAGGTGTAGTAACTGGTTATGGTACTATTGACGGTCGTTTAGTATATGCATTTGCACAAGACTTCACTGTAGAAGGTGGTTCTCTTGGTGAAATGCATGCTGCTAAAATCGTTAAAGTACAACGTTTAGCAATGAAAATGGGTGCTCCTATCGTTGGTATCAATGATTCCGGCGGTGCTCGTATTCAAGAAGCAGTAGATGCGCTTGCTGGTTACGGTAAAATTTTCTTTGAAAATACAAATGCATCTGGCGTTATTCCACAAATTTCCGTAATCATGGGCCCATGTGCAGGTGGTGCTGTATATTCTCCAGCATTAACTGACTTCATCTACATGGTTAAAAACACATCTCAAATGTTCATCACTGGTCCTGCAGTTATCAAATCTGTAACTGGTGAAGAAGTAACAGCTGAAGACCTTGGTGGTGCAATGGCTCACAACTCCGTATCTGGTGTTGCTCACTTTGCAGCTGAAGACGAAGATGATTGCATCGCTCAAATTCGCTACTTATTAGGCTTCTTGCCATCCAATAACATGGAAGATGCTCCATTAGTAGACACTGGCGATGATCCAACTCGCGAAGACGAAGGCTTGAACAGCTTGTTGCCTGATAACAGTAACATGCCATACGACATGAAAGATGTTATCGCAGCTACTGTAGATAATGGCGAATACTATGAAGTACAACCATTCTATGCTACAAACATTATCACTTGTTTCGCACGTTTTGACGGTCAATCCGTTGGTATCATTGCTAACCAACCAAAAGTAATGGCTGGTTGCTTGGACATCAATGCATCCGACAAATCTTCCCGTTTCATCCGTTTCTGTGATGCTTTCAATATTCCAATCGTTAACTTCGTTGACGTTCCTGGTTTCTTGCCTGGCACAAATCAAGAATGGGGCGGTATCATTCGTCATGGTGCTAAAATGTTGTATGCTTACTCTGAAGCTACAGTACCAAAAATTACTGTTATCACTCGTAAAGCATACGGCGGTTCTTACCTCGCTATGTGTTCCCAAGATTTGGGCGCTGACCAAGTATACGCTTGGCCTACATCCGAAATCGCTGTAATGGGTCCTGCTGGTGCAGCTAACATTATCTTCAAGAAAGACGAAGATAAAGATGCTAAAACAGCTAAATACGTAGAAGAGTTCGCAACTCCATACAAAGCTGCAGAACGTGGCTTCGTAGACGTTGTAATCGAACCAAAACAAACTCGTCCAGCAGTTATCAACGCTTTGGCAATGCTTGCAAGCAAACGCGAAAACCGTGCTCCAAAGAAACATGGTAATATTCCATTATAATTCGTTTCGATAACAAGAACATCGAATTTGGGAGATACCTTTCTTTACTAATTTTTTAGAAAGGGGAATGATTATGGAAGGACAAGCAGTTACTACCAATCCTTGGTTAATCATGGCCATTAATATGACAGTTGTATTTGTTGTGTTGATTCTTTTAGGTGTTTTAATGACAATTGTTCATTTGATTGACCCTACTAAGAAGAAAAAAGAAGTACCAGCAAGTGCACCTGTTGCGGCTCCAGCAGCTACTCCAGTGGCTGCACCAAGTGCATCTGCTCAAAATGAGGATGAAGTAGTAGCAGCTATCGTAGGTGCCATTGTGGCGATGGGGTATTCATCTGAACAAATTGCATCTATTCGACCTACAGCAACCAGCGCTAAATGGCGCTTGGAAGGTCGTTTAAGCGGTAGAGGTTAATAAAATTTTAGGAGGCATTTGTAATGAGCAATGCTACAACAACTAACGGTAAAGCTCCATCTCAAGATGTAGTAGCAGTAATCGTTGGTGCATTAGCGGCAATGGGTTATTCCGCTGATCAAATCGCGCATATCCGTCCAATCGTAAGCTATAATTGGAAAATGGAAGGCCGTTTGCGTGGTAATCGATAAGATTATAGGCTAATTTGATAATTCAATAGATTATCTAATTTATATGTGTAAAAGAAATTTATAAGTATTGTGTAGACATACACATTTTGGAGGAATTTAAAATGAAAAAATTCAACGTTACAGTAAATGGCACAGCATATGATGTAGAAGTTAATGAAGTAAAAGCAGCAGCTCCTGCAGCGGCTCCTAAAGCAGCTCCAGCTGCAGCTCCTAAAGCAGCTCCTGCACCAGCTCCAGCTCCAGCTGCAGCAGCAGCTCCAGTTCCAGCAGGTGCTGAAACTGTAAAAGCTCCAATGCCTGGTAAAATCTTATCTGTAGCAGTATCCGCTGGTCAAGCAGTTAAAAAAGGCGAAACTTTGTTGATTCTTGAAGCTATGAAAATGCAAAACGAAATCGCAGCTCCTCATGATGCTGTAGTTGCAGAAGTTCGCGTAGCTGCTAACCAAACTGTATCCACTGGCGATGACATGGTTGTTCTTGGTTAATACCAAGTTGTGTATGACGCGGCTAGTCCGCGTCGTATAACAATTTTATATTTGTGAAAGGGGAACGCATATGGAGGCTTTTGCTGTTGCGATTCAATCCGTTATAACTGATAGCGGGTTCCTCGCATTTACAACAGGCAATGCTATTATGATTCTTGTAGGTTTGATCCTATTGTACTTGGCATTTGCTAAAGAGTTTGAACCATTATTGTTGGGTCCGATTGCGTTTGGTTGTGTACTTGCTAATATTCCTCGTAATGGCTTCGAAGAAGGCGTTATGGCTCTTATTAGTGCAGGTATCTCTCAAGAAATCTTCCCACCTTTAATTTTCCTTGGTGTAGGTGCAATGACTGACTTTGGTCCACTCATTGCTAATCCTAAAACATTGCTTTTAGGTGCTGCTGCTCAAATCGGCGTATTCGTTGCTTTAGGTGGCGCAATGATGCTTGGCTTCACAGCTCAAGAAGCGGCTGCTATCGGTATCATCGGTGGTGCTGACGGTCCTACATCCATTTATTTAGCTACTAAGCTAGCTCCTCATTTATTAGGTGCTATCGCGGTTGCCGCATATTCCTATATGTCCTTGGTACCGTTGATTCAACCACCTGTAATGAAATTATTCACTACGCAAAAAGAACGCGAAATTGTTATGGAACAATTGCGTGAAGTTACACGTTTTGAAAAAATCGTATTCCCAATTATTTCTACGATCTTCATTTCCTTATTGCTTCCTTCCATTACATCCCTTTTAGGTATGTTGATGTTAGGTAACTTGTTCCGTGAATCTGGCGTAACTGATCGTTTGTCCGATACATCTCAAAATGCGTTGATCAATACTGTTACAATCTTCTTGGCAACTGGTACTGGTTTAACAATGAGTGCGGAACACTTCTTAAGCGTGCAAACACTTCTTATCATTTGCTTAGGTTTGGTTGCATTCATCGGTGGTACTGCTGGTGGCGTATTATTCGGTAAATTGATGAGCTTAGTAGATGGTGGTAAAACAAATCCACTTATTGGTTCTGCCGGTGTATCCGCGGTTCCAATGGCGGCTCGCGTATCTCAAGTTGTAGGTGCGAAAGCTAACCCAGCTAACTTCTTGCTCATGCATGCTATGGGTCCAAACGTAGCTGGCGTTATCGGTACAGCAGTAGCAGCAGGTACAATGCTTGCTATGTTGTCCAACCACTAGTAATTTAATAATTATTCACCAAGGTGTGCCTAATTAGGTACACCTATTGGTGAATATAAAAACCCTTTAAATCTATGTATTCATGCATAAATAGGGTATATTTGCAATAAATGCTTTTCAGATCGGTCATTAGGTGGTACAAGAATTTACACAATAACCTTCTAGTGCTTTGAATATAGTAGAGGTGGTCACTTGTTATCTATAGAATTAAAAATACTGATTTGTTTTATTTGGGCATTTATTGTATTTTTTATTACGGCACTGATTATCGGTGTTGAAGGCAAAGCTAAATGGTTTCAACGCAGAACTAAATATACTTGGTTTAATCGCCGAGGATTTTTAGGTGAAACCTTATTCTTTGGGTATCCTAAAACAAGAGAGGGATATGGGATTACTTTTTTGATGGCTTCCGCCATTGGTATCGTAGGTTATATTTTATACCTCTTATAACTATATCAGTGCATTTCT
This sequence comes from Veillonella sp. 20925_1_51, assembly GCF_041431445.1. Classification (NCBI taxonomy): domain Bacteria; kingdom Bacillati; phylum Bacillota; class Negativicutes; order Veillonellales; family Veillonellaceae; genus Veillonella; species Veillonella sp. 20925_1_51. The sequence continues at coordinate 172,954 of NZ_JAPVXT010000002.1, read as the reverse complement.
CTGAAGGGAGATGATGATGTATGGGTACTGCAGAACAAACCTTAATCGTCCTTGCAGTCATGGCTGTTTTATTTGTTACGGAAATTATTCCTTTAGCTATTACTTCTTTAGGCGGCGCTATTACACTTGGCCTTATGGGTATTATTACTCCTAAGGTTGTATTCTCTGGTTTATCTGATAGTACAGTTGTGTTGTTTGCTGGCATGTTCGTTGTTGGTGCAGCATTGTTCTACACTGGTTTAGCTCAAAAAATTGGGGAAACAGTAGTATCTCATGCTGGTACTAGCGAAAATGGCTTAATGCTAGCAATCATGGTTGTTACAGCAACTATGTCCGCATTCTTATCTAACACTGGTACTACAGCTGCTTTACTTCCTGTAGTTGTTGGTATCTGTGCTGTTGCTAAGATTCCTGCATCTCGCCAATTGATGCCTTTAGCATTCGCTGCAGGTATTGGTGGTATCATTACAATGGTTGGTACACCACCTAATATCATTGTAAGTGGTACATTAACTAAATTTGGCGAACAACCATTTGGGTTCTTCGAATTTGCTTGGATCGGTATTCCTTTGACTGTTGCTACTATCGTATTCATGATGCTCATTGGTAAACATTTATTACCTAAACATGAAATTCAAGATGCTGGTGATGTAGAACAAGAAGTAGCTGCTGAAGATATTTCTAACGATCCTAAGAAACAATTATATTCTGGTCTTATTCTTTTAGGCGTAATCATCGCTATGATTTTAGGTGACTTCCTAAAAGGTTATGGTATCAACTTACCATTGAGCATGGTTGCAGTTATTGGCGCAATGCTTTGCGTATTAACTGGTTGCTTGAACGAAAAACAAGCTTACACATCTATTGACTGGGTAACAATCTTCTTATTCGCTGGTATGATGCCAGTAGCAACTGCACTTGATCAATCTGGTGCAGGCAAAATGATTGCTAATGCAGTAATCGGTGTTATGGGTTCTGACCCTAGCCCTTACTTTGCAACAGCAGTATTATTCGCATTGTCTTGTGTTATGACTCAATTTATGTCTAACACAGCATCTTGCGCATTATTGGCTCCTATCGGTATCTCCATTGCTCAAGGTATGGGCGCTGACCCTCATGCTGTATTGATGGCTATCGGCGTTGCTGCATCTTGTGCATTCGGTACACCTGTAGGTACACCTCCAAATACATTAGTACTTGGCCCTGGTCAATACAAATTTACAGACTATGTAAAAGCCGGCGTTCCATTGATTTTAGTTTGCTTCGTAGTAAGCTTAATTATCATTCCAATGGTATGGCCATTCTTCCCTGGTAAATAATAGGGGATAGGTTACTCTACTATAAAGCACATACGAGGTCGAATCGTAAGATTCGGCCTCGTTTTTTATGATTTTAGCCTATATGATTTTAATATAGATTACATATAAGTGTAATCAAAAGCAATATGAATTAAACTAATTTGCATGATTAATTTTATGCAATTGACTATATCAAAAAAATATGATATAGTATATTGTATGATTTATAATTATATAATATTAAGTAAGGAGATCATCTATGACAAAAGAAAGATTTAACATGTTAGTTGGTTCTATTGGTGCATTTATTGGTGTATTTGTATTTTTAGCCTATATCCCACAAATAATTGCTAATCTTCATGGTCAACCTAGTCAACCATGGCAACCATTATTTGCAGCAGTATCCTGTTTGATCTGGGTATTATATGGTTGGACAAAATCACCTAAACGTGATTATATTTTAATCGTACCAAACCTTGCAGGCGTTATTTTAGGTACACTAACATTCTTAACATCTTTCTAAGTGCTATAAGAAAAAAATAGTATTATTGTTATATAGTGAATAATAGTAAAGATATTACTTTACTTTATAAATATAAATGAGGTCGAATCGTATGATTCGGCCTTTTTTAGAGTGAAGTTTATATGTTAGATTAAAATATAGATAAGCGTTAAATCTGTTGTAATAAAAAAATAGTTTTTATGATAATAAATATTGATAATTAAATTCCTATTATAATGATTAGGATTTTATAAAATTGATAATTACAACATTCTCATTTGTTGAATATCATATTCAATTAATTAAATGAAAAGTAATATCAAAATACCTATAAACATAGGCTTTGTATGATAAAAATGAAAAAGTAATATGCAAAAATATATACAGTTTTTTATCATTTTCATTTGACTTTCAAAAAGAACTGTGTGATAATGAGAACATAAGTTGAGGCAAGTGCCTTTCTAAATGATAATAAAAGTTCTGATCTATATTTTTATGGAGGTCCTAATTATGAGAGTTATTGCTGATGGTTGCATTAAATGTGGTTCTTGCGCATCTGTTTGCCCAGTTTCTGCTATTTCTGAAGGCGAAACTAAATACGAAATCAACGATACTTGCATCGATTGCGGTTCTTGCGAATCCGTTTGCCCAGTATCTGTAATTTCCGCTGAGTAATCACAAATTAAACTGCCCCTCATTGAGGGGCTTTTTATTTTGCCTAAATTTGCTTAACTTAGTATAATAGGACTATTAAGATATATATTATTATAAGGGAGTACAGCTTGTTTTACATTATACTAATTCTTTGGTTGCTCTTAGATCAATGGACTAAATATTACATTATGAATCATTTTATGTTAGGTGAGTCTTTAGTGGTTATACCTAATGTATTTCATTTAACATATATTATTAATCGCGGTGCAGCATTTGGTATGCTTGCTAATCAGCGATGGTTCTTCTTACTGGTAGCAGTTATTTTGCTAGGTGCATGTGCATATTATTGGAAGCGCTTATCAAAAGGTCCTTGGACTTTACAAATTGGATCTGCTTTATTAGTGTCTGGTGCTATTGGTAATGGCATAGATCGTTACATGATTCATGGTGTGGTAGATTTTTTTGATTTCCGTATATGGCCTATCTTTAATGTTGCTGATATTGGTATCTGTGTAGGCGTAGCTTTAGTAGTCTACTATTTATTTACATTAAAAGATGATGATAAATAATTCATATATTATGACAAATAATTAATTAATATATGATACTTAACTCATAGAGAGGTAGAGGATGAACGAATATATTGTAAGTGCTGAGCAAGACGGTATGAGACTGGATGTATTCTTAACAGAACATATGGAAGGGTCTCGTAGTTATATTCAAAGTTTAATTAAAGGTGGTCACGTTACAGTAGGTGCTAAGGTAGGGAAAGCAAATCTTAGACTTACACCAAATGCTGTTGTACGTGTAGAGGTACCGGAACCTGAATCTGTAGAGGTAAAACCAGAGGATATTCCTTTAGATGTATTGTATGAAGATCATGATATTATCATTGTAAATAAACAACGTGGTATGGTTGTTCATCCTGCGGTGGGCAATTATTCGGGTACACTTGTTAATGCATTGCTATATCATTGTAAGGATTTGTCCGGTATTAATGGTGAGATTAGACCTGGTATTGTTCACCGTTTAGATAAGGATACATCTGGTGTTATGATGGCTGCTAAAAATGATGCAGCTCATATAGGTTTAGCGGAGCAGGTTAAGGAGCATTCTGCTAAACGGACATATTTAACATTAGTACAAGGTAATATTGTAGAAGAAAAGGGTACTATTAAGGCTCCTATTGGAAGACATCCTAAGGATCGTATGAAAATGGCTGTTGTCTTTGAAAATAGTAAGGATGCAGTCACTCACTTTAATGTAGTTGAACGATTTGGCCATCAAACCTTGGTTGAATGTAATTTAGAGACTGGGCGCACACATCAAATTCGTGTACATTTTGCTCATATTGGACATCCTGTTGTTAATGATCCGTTCTATGGTTACCGTCGTATGGATTTTCCTATTGAAGGACAGGCATTGCACTCTAAAACTTTAGATGTAAAACATCCTATTACAGGTGAAAGTATGCATTTTGAGGCGCCTCTTCCAGATGACTTCAAAGCATGTATAGAGTTTGCTAAAACATATCGAGAAGATAAGCGTAAATAAGCGAAAAAATGAAAAGAAATCAAACGAAATGTAAAGAAACGTAGACAAACGTAGACAAACGTAAATACATGCAAATGAAATAACTGTCTTATATTGTGGTTTACTAAATAATCTTCTAACTATATTTGTAAAGGGGCATAGAGAACTCTGTGCTATAAGGGCGTATATATGGAAAAGAAACGCTTATTGATGGATCAAGATGCTATTATGCGCGCGATTCGTCGTATTAGTCACGAAATCCTAGAACGTAATAAAGGCTTATCTAATGCTCTTATTGTAGGCATTGAACGACGTGGTGTTATTTTGGCAAAACGTTTGCAGGCCGAAATCGAACGCATTGAAGGTATTCGTATTGAATGTGAATCACTCAATGTTGCTATGTATCGTGATGATCGTGATGCTCGCCAAAAAGAGGGGAAACCATGTACGATTGATACAACGGAGAAAACAATCATTCTCGTGGATGATGTACTTTACACAGGGCGTACTATTCGTGCAGCTTTAAATGCATTGATGACATCGGGTAGACCTAAATCTATTCAATTAGCAGTACTCGTGGACCGTGGTCACCGTGAATTGCCGATTCGCGCAGACTATGTGGGTAAAAATATTCCTACATCACATCTTGAAAGTGTACGAGTTGCCGTAGAAGACTTAGATGGTGAAGAAGGGGTTACAATACAGGAATAATCTGTATTGTAACCCTTTTTGCTTAAATTAAAATTATACTTTTTATTTGATATATTGCGGTGTATATGTATAGTCTGTATGCCCTATACGTTTACCTTTATTATGGAAACATAAGGCTTGTATATCTGTAGCTAGTGTATCTATATGATGCATAGATTTTCCAAGATTATTGAGCTGAATAGGTGCTTTAGCCCATTTTTGAATGAGTGGAATGTCATGTTCAGTTCTCAGCCATTGACGTCCTCTGTCGTTAAAGGCTAGTAATCTAGCGTATTGAGGACCGTCTTGCATAGCGATATTTATCAAGTCTTTCGTAATGCCTAATGTAAGATATGCACCCATGCGCTGTAAACGGGCGTAGGTGTAGCGCTTGGATTTTATTTGCTCAATGGCAGATTCCCATGAAGGCTGTTGTGCTGCTTTTAACCACAAGTGTTCAATACCTTCAGTAAAATCAACAAAACGCTCTAATTCATTGGCAGTCATGCGGCGACTCAACATATGTACCATATTGTAATATCTATTGTAGTCGACATAGTCATCATTTGTGATTCTATGCATCATATCATCTAGAATTGGTGTTGGAATAGTACTTTGAAGCGTTGAACACATATCTAAGGGATTAGCAGTAGTGATGAGATGACGCAATGCCGTACCGGATGGTAACTCTTGATTGAGATTGTGATTGTGGTGATCAGATGTACGCTGAATAGGAATATATTCTAAGTTTGGATAATATTTTAATGCAGCGCGGATATATTCAAGTCCTAATAAGGCATTAGGTGTGCTAAGTGATTCGGAGCCTAGCGCTTTACGGAAGGCTGTACCATAGGATATGCCTTCATTTAAGTAATTGCGTAATTCATTTTGGGTGCTTTCACAATCCATACGCTTAGCCGTATTGATGAATTGATTTAAATCAGTTGTTTCAGAACCGAAGGACAGTATATCAATAGATAAAGATTTAATTAATTGAATGGCACCTGAAGCAAATAGTTGGGCACTACCTAACGAATAAAGCGTAGGAAGTTCGATAACGATATCTGTACCGCCTAGAATAGCCCAACGAGCGCGATCGAATTTTGAGAAAAGGGCTGGTTCGCCACGTTGTACAAAGGAGCCACTCATAATACAGATGCGCAATACATCAGGGTATTTTGTAGCTAATGTATGTAGTTGATGTGCATGACCATTGTGAAATGGATTGTATTCACAAATAATACCGATAGTTTTCATAGGGACTCCTTTCATTAGTGTTAGTGTAACAAAGCATAGAAAGACTGTAAATAAATTTTGAACTTAAGAGGCCGTATAGTAAAAAATAGATGCAAAAAATGTGTGTAAAACTAAAGTTTTTTGTAGATTTTATTTGTCCTATAGGCTATAATTAACTGTAAATGCTGAATTGATGTGAGGTATATGATGAAACAAAATTGGAAACGTACATTACAAGGGGCTCTGCTCGGTGCTGCGCTACTAGCAATGGCGGGATGTGGCTCTACAAATGTAATGGATACATATAGTTTTGGCCATCAAGTTATCCGTGCTGGTCAATCTGAAATTACCATTGCTTTGCCTTATGAAATGGGTAAAAGCACAAAAAATATGTCTGATGATGGGTATCCAATTGATATTTATGGATCTGTTACAGACCATATGGTGATTGAGGTTGAGGCTTTGCGTGCCGGTGAAAATAAACCATTGCCAACGGTGGATGAGTATGTTAACCGCAGCAAATCTGAGTTTACTAAAATTGGCGGCACCATCAAAGAAGAGTCTGTAGCTTTAGAAGGCGCGTCTGCTAAAAAGCTTGATGTGACTTATACAACTCAAGGGCAAACATTTAGATTTTCTCAATACGTATTCTTAGATCATGGCGTATTGTGGAATATAGTCTACCAATATCCTGAAAAGGATCAGGTAGGTGCTGATATCAGCAAAGAAATTCAAAACAAGATTCAAGTTACACAACAGAAAGAGGGTTAATCGATGAACGTATTAGTAGTTAACTGCGGTAGTTCTTCCTTGAAATATCAATTACTTGATATGACAACTGAAACAGAATTGGCAAAAGGTCTTTTTGAGAAGATTGGTGATCAAGACGCTATCTTTACTCATAAACGTCCTAACGCAGATAAATTAGAACGCGTTGAACCAATTTTGAACCATAAAGAAGCTCTTCGCATTTTGCTTGATATTTTAGTTGATGCTGAATATGGTGTAATTAAGTCTATGGACGAAATCGACGCTGTTGGTCACCGTGTAGTACATGGCGGTGAAAAATTCGCTGACTCCGTATTGATCACTCCAGCTGTTATGGAAGCATTAGAAGAATGCTGCGCATTGGCTCCATTGCATAACCCACCAAACATTCAAGGTATCGAAGCTTGCCAAGCTATCATGCCTAACGTACCACAAGTTGGTGTATTCGATACTGCATTCCACCAAACAATGCCTAAAGAAGCTTACATGTATGCGCTTCCTTACGAATACTATGAAGATTATGGCATCCGTCGTTACGGTTTCCATGGTACATCCCACAAATATGTTGCACAACGTTGCGCTGAATTGATGGGTAAACACATGTCTGATCTTCGCATCATCACATGTCACTTAGGTAATGGTTCTTCCGTATCCGCTATTAAAGGTGGTCGCTCCATCGATACTACAATGGGCTTTACTCCATTGTCTGGTTTGATCATGGGTACTCGTACTGGTGATATTGACCCAGCTATCGTTCCATTCTTGATGAACAAAACTGGCATGAACTACGATGAAGTAGACACTATTATGAATAAAAAATCCGGTGTACTTGGTATTTCCGGTGTGTCCAATGACTTCCGTGTTATCGAAGAAGCAGCAGCTAATGGTAACAAACGTGCTCAATTAGCATTGAACATGTTCCATTACAAAGTTCGCCGCGTAATTGGTGCATTCGCAGCAGTTATGGGTGGCGTTGATGCTATCGTATTCACAGCTGGTATCGGTGAAAACGGTATCGGTAACCGTGATGCAATCTGCAACGGTTTAGAATACTTGGGTACTCGCATTGACCCTGAACGCAACAACATCCGCGGTAAAGAACAAGAAATCAGTGCTGAAGGCTCCAAAGTTAAAATCTTTGTAATCCCTACAAACGAAGAAATCATGATTGCTCGCGATACTCAACGTATTACAGCATCCTTGAAAAAATAATATAGTTCGTATCTGAACTAGGTGACTAATAGAGTCATAAAACCCCGTCTATATCATAGATATAGGCGGGGTTTTTGTAGTTTTTATACTTAGAATACCTTATAATAGAATGTATAGTTATAAAGTAGTAGTTCTTTTAAAGGGGTAATATATGACAGTATTATATGAAGAAAAATCTCAGCGTGCTAAAAGTGCAGAGTGGCTAGTATTATGTTTTGTTATTCTATTATTATGTGGTGTCGGGTATACTACATATCGAAGTATTAACTTGCATACTATACTAATAGCAGAATATTTTATTGAAATTATGGCTATCATCGTAATTGTTAAACAAGCTGTTAGTCGATATACCTATATTTTGACAGATACAAAGTTAGTAATTGAAGAAGCTTCTATATTTAGAAAGCGCCATTTTGAGGTAGATTACGATATGATTGATGGCGTATTTAAGTTTGAACGTGAATTATTGACAAATATTAAATATCGATATAAATATAGAAAATGCTCAACTTCTGATCCACGTCCTATTTGGTCTCTAGTGTATGCGATTGTAAAGGGTGATAAGGTTCAAAATGGTCGCCTTTTATTGAAAGCGGATGATAAATTTTTTGAGATTTTAGAGGAACATGTACCAGGTCGTATCCGTGTGCCTCAAGCGGACATTGTGTTCTATGCTGCAGTCCGTGCTGATGCGGTAAAACATGGCGAAGATGTACAAGAGTACTATAAAAAGTTAACAACACCTAAAAAGGATAGCCCTGATATTTTTATTTAATTTACAGATATTTTCTAATTTATATTATCTAAATTAGTTGGAATGGTTTTATTTATAAAACGGTGAAATTAACTAAAATTTGTATACGATAAAGGAGTGCAAATGGCTGGATTATATTTGGCGAGCCAATCACCACGAAGAACTGAATTATTAACACAAGTTGGTATTGATCATATTGTTGTATCAAGTACCTATGAAGAGGCTAATAAGGGTTATGATGATCCTATTGAAATGGTGAAAGAACAAGCGTTAGGTAAGGCTCGTGCGGCTGTAGGCGTACCTGAAGGGAGCATCGTACTAGGTGCTGATACGATTGTCGTATTAGACAATCAAGTGCTAGGTAAACCTCATGATGAATCTGAGGCCCGTCATATGCTAGAGCGTTTATCAGGCCGAGTTCATTCTGTAATTACTGGTGTAGCCTTGCTTATTAAAGGTCAAGAAATAGTTTTTCATAATGAAACAAAGGTATATTTTAAAAAATTAGCTCCTTTTGAAATCGAATCCTATATTGCTAGTGGCGAACCTATGGACAAAGCTGGCGCTTATGGCATACAAGGTAAAGGTGCTTTATGGGTAGAGAAGATAGAAGGCTCTTATACCAATGTGGTAGGATTACCTGTTGAACATGTATACGATGAATTGTGTAAAGCATTAGGTGCTAAATAATACTATCATTTGATGACGATGGTGCTATAATCAGCTGTGCTGTGCTGTGCTGTGCTGTGCTGTGCTGTGCTGTGCTGTGCTGTGCTGTGCTGTGCTGTGCTGTGCTGTGCTGTGCTGTGCTATGCTGTGCTGTGCTGTGCTGTGCTGTGCTATGCTGTGCTATGCTGTGCTATGCTGTGCTGTGCTGTGCGCTATTGATATAGTGAGAGAGTAGATGTGTGTAGTTAGATTTACAAATGGTGTTATCTATTTGAATGGAGAGATTCTATGGAAGTACCAACAGTAAGTGTAAAAGACATGTTACCATTTCAGCGTCCCCGTGAAAAATTTCTTGCTTTAGGACCATCTCATATGGCGATGGAGGAATTGCTAGCTATTTTATTGCGTACTGGAGTGAAAGGTCAGTCTGCCTTATCGCTGGCGAATGATATCGTACAGTCCTATGATGATGGGGCGTACGGTCTTAATAGAATGACCGTTGAAGAGCTTATAAAAATTAAGGGAATTGGCACAGATAAAGCGGTAACTTTGTGTGCGGCTCTTGAGATGGGGCGACGATTAGGGGAACTAAAAATTAAGGAAACATACGAAGATTTTTCTCAACCTTTTGTCATTGCTCAATATGTAATGGAGCGCCTGCGACACGAAGAGGTGGAGCATGTATGGGCAGCTATGTTGACGTCTCGAAATAAGTTGATTCAGTTAGAACATATTTCGAATGGAGGTTTAGTATCTAGCCTCGTAGAGCAGCGAGCTGTTTTTAAGAAGGCCATATCTTGTAATGCGGCAGCCATTATCTTAATACATAATCATCCATCTGGCGATAGCCGGCCTAGTGACGAAGATATTCGGCTTACCAAGTTATTTGTTAGTGCAGGTCAGTTTATGGGAATACCAGTATTAGATCATATTATCATTGGTGATAATGAATTCACTAGCCTTAGTGAAATAGGTAAACTTAGTTAGAGAATGCACATATTAATAGTAAAAGCACTCATAATAATGAGTTCACTCTTTCTGATTTGTTCAGTGAAGAGATGTATACATCATTATAGGAGTGCTTTTTCTATTCAATAGATAAAGTCGCATTATATGTGGTAAAATGGAATGATGATGTAATGAAGGAGATTTTACTATGAGTTCCATTTTACCTACTCTAGGAAAAGATGTAAGTATAGATATTGGTTCCATACAGACGCGCCTCATGGGGGGGACGCGGGGAACTGTTATAAGCGAACCATCTATTATAGCAACTGATACAAAACAAGAAAAAGTAGTAGCCGTTGGGGATGAAGCGGCACGTCTTGTATTGCGTATGCCCGATATGTGGCGACCTTTAACACCATTAAAAGATGGATTTATTGTAGACTATCGAGTTATGCACACGATGCTTAACTATTTTCTGAATAAAGTGTCTAATGCATTGCGCCGCGCTCGAGTTCTTGTTGGTGTTCCTTGTGGGATGACCGACGTCGAGCAAAGAGCGATGATGGATGCTGTTATTCAGGCTGGAGCACGCGAAGTATTTCTTATCGAACGACCTGTCGCGGCAGCCATTGGTTGCGGTGCACCTATCTTTGAAGCTCGTGGATCTATGGTCATTGATATTGGTGGTGGCACTGTCGATATGGGTATTGTTTCATTGGGCGGCATTGTAGACAGTAAAACGATTCGCTTCGGTGGCTCAGATATCAATAATGCATTGCTACGCTATGTACGTGAGTGTTTTGGGGTTATCGTTTCTGAAGAAATTATAGAAGATATTAAACATACAGTAGGCACTGCTATGGCACCTTTAGAAGATGCCGAATATGCCTTTCAAGGCCGTGATATGATGAATGGTTTAGGCAGACGTTGTGTTATTCATCAGTCAGAGGTATATCAAGTTGTTAATGACTGTATTGCTGGCCTTTTAGATGAAGTGAAACAAATGATTCGTTCCGCTGAACCTGAGATTGTAGCTGATATTATGCAATATGGAATATATCTTACTGGTGGTACTGCGCAATTGTCGGGTTTGGCTGAGCGTATCGGGGGCGAGTTAGGTGTACCTGTACATGTTCCAGATGCACCAGAGACAAAAGTCGTTGTGGGCCTTAACGGGGCTTCATCTGACTTGGTGAGCTTATCACGTTTTATTGTGAATTCTAAAAATAGAAAGGGACAAGACTAATATGATACAGTCAGATAAAAAGTTAATTATCGTTGTTGTCATTAGCTGTATCCTATTAGCGTTGCTCGGATTTGCATGGAAACAACGAACTAGTATTCCTTTTGTTACTGTCACTCTTGAAGGTATTACAACACCATTTGCTTATGGATCTGCCCGTTTGCTTGACGGTGTACAAACCGGTTTTACAGTGCTCAATAATGCTATTTCTGCAACTATTGAAAGTGATGAGGCAGCATCTCGCAAGGCTGCATTAGAACAAAAGGTTGTTAACTATGATGAAGTAGTAGCAGAAAATATTCGACTTCGTCAATTGCTCAACTATAAGAGCAATCATCCGGAATTCTCCATGACTTTAGCCGGTATTATTACAAAGGATTACGGCACATGGACAAATACGTTCACTATCGATAAGGGTAGTGAAGAAGGGATGGCTGTTAATATGGCTGTCGTTGTACCAAGTGGGGTAGTTGGTTTTATTACCGATGTATACCCTCACTCTTCTCGCGTACAAACCATTCTTGACCCACGTAGTGCAATCGGTGTTATTGTACAACGTCCTGAATCTCGCCTATCTGGCGTCGTAAAAGGTGATGGCGACTCACCTCGTACTCCATCAATGGTAAATATTGCCCGTGATGGTGATGTATTAGTAGGGGATAAATTAATCACCTCTGGGTATGGTGGTATCTACCCTAAAGGATTGCCTGTTGGTAATGTACAGTCCATCGAAAATGATACGGAAGGTTTTGTAAAGAATGCCGTGATTACACCAAGTGTGGACTTCTATCGTTTAGAAGAGGTGTTTGTCCTTACATCATCTTCAGTAAGTGCACCACCAAAACCAGGGCTTGAGCCTAAACTGGTACCTCAAACACAACGGGATCAAGTTGAAGGGGCAAAGGGGGCCGTTAAACCATGACGCGTCTAGCTTTAGTACTCTGTGGATTCTTAATTTACTTTATACAGGCGCAATTATTGCCTGCTATTTTTCATACGAATTGGTTGCCAAATTTAATTTTGACCACCATTGTTATAGTCACACTATTTAAAGGTCGTTATATGGGGCTGATGGCAGCTGTTATAGGTGGTATTGTACATGATGTATTGATATCTAACTTCTTTGGGCTCCATTTATTCCCTTACGTTCTTGTGGTTTACCTATTATCTGCAGTGAAACATCGACTCTATGAAGAACGTTGGTATTGGTCCAGTGCTATTGTAGCCATTTGTACATTGCTTGATGGATTTATCCGGAGCTTAATGATATTGGCCAGTGGTGGAGATTTACATATAGGGCTATATATGTGGCATATGGTTATACCAGTACTATTTTGGAACGGTCTATTGGCTGCCATCGTACATGGATTATTGTGGCGTAAGGACGAACAGCAAGATTATATTTGGTAATAAATTAGTAAGGGGGTGAAAGAGTGCTTGAAGGCCTCTATAAACGAAGAAAAACGAGTCGCTTTGATGTACTCTTTTACATTGTAGCGGGCATATTTATAGTGTTAGCATTGCGTTTGTTTATGCTACAAATCTTGGCTGGTGGCTATTATCAAGCCAAGGCGGAAGGCAACCGATTGCGCATGGTACCGATGACTGCAGCACGAGGTGTTATGTATGATCGTAATGGTCAAATTCTGGTAGGCTCTCGACCTGCCTATACTATATCTATCATGCCTACCGGAAAGGCTTTGGATGATGGTGAAGTTGCTAAATTGGCAGCTTTATTAAAAATGAAGCCTGAAGATATTACAAAGAAGGTTAATGATCACAAGTATGGTTATGAACCAATACGTATTGCTAATGATATTTCTATGGATGTAGTGACAACCATTGAAGAGCATCGTCATGAATTACCAGGTGTAACCATTGATGTTGAGCCACTTCGATACTATCCATATGAAACGATGGCTTCTCAATTATTTGGTTATGTTGGTGAAGTGAGTGAAGAGGAATTAGAAGAGCTAAAACAGCAAGACCCTAATACACTGGTTAGTGGCGGTACTATTTTAGGTCGTTCTGGTCTCGAAAAATTATATGATTCTATCTTGCGTGGTACTGATGGTGGTAAACAAGTTGAGGTAGATGCTACAGGTCGTCCTGTGGCTGAGGTAGATAGAAAACATACGGTACCAGGCGCTAATATTCATTTAACCATTGATGTAAATCTTCAAAAGGCCGCTGAAGAGGCTGTTAAGAATCAGCTCAATCAATTGCGTGCGCAAGGTATTCCAGCACAAGGGGCGGCAGTGGTGGCCATGGACCCTAATACAGGGGCTATTTTAGCTATGGTCAGTGCGCCTGAATTTAATCCAAACTGGTTTTCTAAAGGAATTACAACTGCTCAATGGAATCAACTGAATAATGATAAAAATCATCCATTTGATAATAAGGTTATTTCTGGTGAATATCCACCAGGATCACCATTTAAGATTATTACCGGTACAGCAGCGTTAGATCTTAAAAAGGTTACTCCTGAAGAGATGATCTTTGATAGTGGTAAGCACTGGTTGATCGATAAGCGAAATGCAGAAGGTGAAGCCTTAGGATGGCTTAACTTTAATAGAGCGCTTGCTAAGTCAGATAACGTTTACTTCTATGAAATGGGTAATCGCATTGGTATAGAAAATCTCGATAAATATGCTGCTTATTTCGGCATTGGCGAAAAGACTGGTATTAATTTACCAGGTGAGGCGTCTGGCATTATGGCAAGCCCTGAGTATAAACGAAAAGTATATGATGAAGATTGGTACTTAGGTGAAACCTTCGATGCTGCTATTGGTCAATCTTTTACCTTAGTTACGCCATTGCAAATGGCTGTTTTGCTCAGCGAAGTAGCTAATGGTGGCATTAAATATAAACCTTATGTGGTAAGCCGTATTGATAATAAAGATGGCACTCCGAAAGAGATTTTCGGTCCTGATAAATTAGGTATTCTACCAGTTCCAAAAAATATTATGGACCTTATTCGAGAAGGTTTGCGTGATGTTACAAACGAAGGTGGTACAGCAGGGGACTTATTTAAAGGCTTCCCAATTAATGTAGCTGGTAAGACTGGTACTGCGGAAAATGCACATGGCCGGGATCATGGCTGGTTTGTAGCCTATGCACCATATGACAAGCCACAAATTGTTGTGGTTGCACTTGTTGAACAAGGTAGCTTTGGTGCGGGCTCTGCAGGTCCAATCGTACGAGATGTGTTAGCCGCATATTTCAATGTACCATTAAATAAAAAAACGAATGATACAAATACTAAAAGTAATAAAGATAGTGCAACTGTAGGGAATACGTCTAATGGGCAGAAACCTCAGAATGCAGTAACAAGTGGGCAACCAAGAAAGGATTAGTATGGGCGAAATCATTGGTGTTGTATCCGGCAAGGGTGGCGTAGGTAAAACGACCGTCACTGCATGCTTGGGTGCAGCCTTAAGTCATGCAGGGCACCGCGTATTGCTCTGTGATGGGGACTTTGGATTGCGCGATTTGGATCTCGTATTAGGCGTGGCAGATGAAATTATCTATGATGCACTTGATGCGAGTGAAGATAAAGAATATACAGATGATGCTATTGTATCCATTGCAGAAAATCTAGATTTCTTACCGGCTAGTCAAAGTGCACGCTGGGAAGATATAGGTCGAAAGAAGTATAAGAAATTAGTTCGTCGGCTTTGTGATGTATATGACTATATTTTGATTGATGCACCAGCAGGGATTGGTAAGGGCATTGAGTCAATTTTAGATCTTGTGAGTCGTTGTATCGTTGTGACCCATCCATTGTGGGTATCCTTGCGCAATGGGGCGCGTATGATTCAAGTGTGTCAAGAACATAATATTCGCGACTTTGCTATTGCCTTTAATGCAGTGCCAGTAGATGGTGAAGACATAGATTTATATGATATGTTGGAAGTCCTTCGCACCGAGTATGTAGGGGCTATGATTCCTTATGATGAAGATATCCTAACATATACACAAGATGGTCATTTGTTAGACCTTGTTTCTCATGAGTTTCGTAATGTATTAGCACCTCTTGTAGACTATGTTGTGACAGGCGATTGTTGGGAAGATTATGATGTACAAAAACAATTTGATGCCTATGTAACTAAGAAAAAAGCGGCTAAAGAAGAAGCATGTACACCGACTCTTGCTTCAGCTGGTGAGTCTATCTTTGAAGATTCGAATACTGTTTTGTATATTAATCGCGGTGGATGGACTACTCAGCGTTTATTAGTGCAAGGTAAGCAAAGTTTATGGCGCCGTCGTAAATTGAAATAGGTGATATGATGTGGCGGAAACTATGGAATGATAGCGACTGGGCTATTATCATATGTACTTTTCTACTGGTTTGTATTGGCTTAGCAGCTATTGGCAGTGCAACTCATGTTAATCAAGAGCCTATTGGATTTGGTAGTTTAGTAGTAAAGCAACTTATATTTTTCCTTGCTAATGCAGCTGTTGTGATAGGCATACAATTCCTTAACTACCATCGGTTAAAGGATTGGGGCAATATCATTTATGGCATTACCCTTTTGATGTTAATTGCCGTTATGGCCGTTGGTACATCTGCATTGGGTGCTCAACGGTGGATTCAACTGGGTCCTATTACCATTCAGCCATCAGAATTTTCTAAATTATTGATGATTATCTGTATGGCCAAAATGCTAGAGCCCCGTATTGGCAAGTTAGATACATTTAAGTCTTTAATATTGCCTGTATTATATGTTGGGGTACCTATTGCACTTGTATTTTTACAACCTGACTTAGGTACATCTCTTGTGTACATTGCCATTTTTGTGGGCATGCTATTTATCTCTGGTATTAAAACTAGACTCATAAAAATCATTGCGGGCACCGGGTTATTGTTGATGCCTTTAGGCTGGTTTGTACTGAAAGAATACCAAAAACAACGTATTCTCGTATTTTTAAATCCAGATATTGATCCCTTTGGATCTGGCTATCATATTATTCAGTCTAAGATTGCCATTGGTTCAGGTTTGATTTTTGGTAAAGGTATCTTTAATGGTACGCAAAGTCAGTTGAACTTCTTACCAGAAAACCATACGGACTTTATTTTCTCCGTTATTGGTGAAGAATTTGGTTTTGTAGGCTGTATTATCGTTTTGTTTTTGCTCTTTATGCTGATTTATCGCAGTATTAAAGTAGCATATATGTGTAATGATAATTTTGGTATGTTACTAGCTACAGGGATTGCCACCATGTTTACCTTCGAGGTACTCGTTAATGTAGGCATGACTATTGGTATTATGCCTGTTACAGGTATTCCATTACCATTCCTTAGTTATGGTGTTAGTGCGTTGACGACCAATATGTTGAGTATTGGTATTTTGTTAAATATCGCTATGCAACGAACGAAATATATTTTCTAAAACCCTATGTATTTAGGATTAATTGTGAAAGAAGTCTTTCAGAAAAGACGGAGGATGTATGATTCAATTAGATACGTCATGGTTACAACATGTCCAAAAGCCTGCTCGTTATACGGGTGGCGAATATAACAGTATCGTAAAAGATCACAGTACTGTTGATGTAACAATGGCATTAGCTTTTCCAGATGTATACGAAGTGGCTATGAGCCATTTGGGTATCAAAATTTTATATGGTCTTGTAAACCGTCGTGATGATGCAGCAGCGGAACGCGTGTTTGCACCTTGGCACGATATGGAAGAGGAGATGCGCAAGCGCAACATTCCTTTGTTCTCTTTGGAAACTCGTACGCCTATTAAAGACTTTGATGTACTAGCCTTTACGCTTCAATATGAAATGAGCTTTACTAATATCTTGAATATGCTCGATTTGGCTGGCATTCCTATGTACGCTAAAGATCGTGATATGGATTTCCCGTTACTCGTATGTGGTGGCCCATGTGCATTTAATGTAGAGCCTATTGCAGATTTCTTTGATATTGTATCTCTCGGTGAATCCGAAGAATGGGGCGATGAATTTATCGACCTCTATAAAGCTGAAAAAGCAAAAGGTTTCCCAGGTGGTAAAGAGGCGTTTTTGCGTAAAGTGGCTCAAATTCCTGGTACCTATTGTCCAGCGTTATACGATGTAGAATACACAGAACAAGGTGATTTTAAATCTATTACACCTCGCTTTGAAGAGGTACCGGCAGCTGTAGAGAAACGCATCGTAGAAGACGTAGAACATGTATTTTACCCTACAAAACCTGTTGTGCCTTTCTTAGATATTGTGCATGACCGGGCAGTACTAGAATTATTCCGCGGCTGTACACGTGGTTGTCGTTTCTGCCAAGCGGGAATGCTATACCGCCCTGTCCGTGAAAAGACGCCAGAGCGTTTGCTTCAAATTGCTAAGGATACGATTGCTAACACTGGTTATAATGAAATCTCTTTGATGAGCTTAAGCTCTGCGGACTATTCTAAATTGCCAGAGCTAGTAGACATGCTTATGGAAGAGTTCAAAGACAAACAAGTGAGCGTAAGCTTGCCATCCTTGCGCATCGATAGTTTCTCCATCGATATTGCGAAAAAGGTGCAACAAGTACGTAAGAGTGGTCTTACCTTTGCGCCTGAAGCGGGTACACAGCGCATGCGCGATGTTATCAACAAAGGTGTTAGCGAAGAAGACTTATTGGCAGCGTGTACAAATGCCTTTAAATCTGGGTGGAATACAGTTAAATTGTACTTCATGATGGGCCTTCCTACTGAAACTGATGAAGACCTGGCAGGTATTGCTGATCTAGCGTACAAGGTGCTTGATTTGCATCGTGATATTACGGGTAAACGCAATGGCTCTGTAACTGTCAGCGTATCCTTCTTCGTGCCAAAAACACATTCTCCATACCAATGGTATGGTCAACAAGATGTAGAGGAAATTCATCGTAAGCAACGCTATTTAAAATCTCTCATCAATAACCGCAATATTTCTTATCACTATCATGATGGCTATACTGGCTACATGGAGGCCGCTTTTGCTCGTGGAGACCGTAGATTGTCTAAGGTTCTTGTAAAAGCATGGGAAGCAGGTTGTAAATTTGATGGCTGGACTGAGTTCTTCAACTATGAAACTTGGTTAAAAGCATTCGCTGACTGTGGTTTGGATCCTGCATATTTTGCACGTCGTACTCGTGATTTCGACGAGCCATTACCTTGGGATCATTTGGATTGCACTGTAAGTAAAGCTTTCTTGAAACGAGAGTGGGAACAAGCGGTAGAGGCAAACTTAACAAGTGATTGCCGTCGCGGTCCATGTAAGGGCTGTAACGTATGTCCAGAGCTAAATACTGCAATTATTGACTATAAGGAGGGTGGCAGAGTTGAAAAAGTTACGTTTGGCCTTAAATAAAGGCGAAAAATTGCGATTCTTGTCGCACCTTGATTATGCACAAGCAGTAGAACGTATGATTCGCCGCGCAGAAATTAAAATGGCTTATTCTGAAGGCTTTAATCCACATATGAAAATTAGCTTTTCCTCTGCACTTGCTCTAGGTGTAACAGCGGCGGCTGAATATATCGATATGGATGTACTGGAAGAAGATTCTTTAGAGTCCATCATGGAGCGTTTAAACCGCGTAGCTCCTCCAGGTCTTGAGGTGCTAGATGGCAAAGAAATGCCTGAAAAGGTGAAAAAGATGATGGCCATTTGTAACTTTGCTATTTACGAAGTTACAGGTCCTGTAACGGATGAACATGCTGATTGGAATGCATTACTTAAACCTTTTAATGAAGCAACGGAAATTTCTTATGAAAAGGTAACGCCTAAGAAAACTCGCATCATTGATGTGAAAGAATTTGTAAAAGAACCTATCGTAGCATCTGTTAAGGACGGTAAGGTAACTCTTACTATGGGCATCGGCATTTATCCGCAAGGTACAATCAAACCTAGCGAAGTGTGGAATCTTGGTAAAGACCAATATAATTGGCCTATTACAAGTGGCTATGAAATTCACCGTAAAGCGATTATGGTGGAAAATGAAGAAGGTCGTTATACCCCATTGGAAATTAACTACTAATACTCGTTATATACATCTTAATTACTAATATCTTTACATAAATATTAAGCGGTTTATATACGCTTTAGCGCTTTAAAAGATCTATATATTTTAAATTGAACGAAGGGAGGGATAGGATGCATAAAATTTTGGTCAATGTTATGCGAGAAGAAATTCGCATGGCTGTTATCGACGAAGAAGGGCAGTTAGTAGACTTTGTCTTAGAGCGTACTGATGAGTCTCATATGGCAAATCATATGTACAAAGGTACTGTTAAGAACGTATTAAACGGTATGCAAGCGGCCTTTGTTGATATAGGGGGCTCTCAAAATGCGTATTTGAACCTTCAACAGGGGAAAGAACAGAAAATCTTGCCACGCCTATCTGTGGGACAGCAAATTCTTGTACAAGTGGTAAAAGAGGAAATGCTTGGTAAAGGAGCTCGTGTTACAGCTGATGTGAGTTTGGCAGGACGTTTTATGGTGCTTTTACCATATTCTGAAGGCATGCATATTTCTAAGAAAATTACTGATGAAGCAGTACGTGCTAAATTACAAGAATTAGCAGCGCCTTATGTACAGGAAGGCTGTGGATTTATTATTCGTACGGCAGCCGCTAAGGCTAGTGCTGACGAAATCGGTCGTGATATGGAATATCTATGGCGTACATGGCAACATGTATTAAAACGATTTAAGGTGGCTAAGAGTGGTACTGATCTCTATAGTGATGCGGATTTTTGGTTCCGCCTTGTGCGAGACTATGCGCATCGCAATGTAGGAGAGATTATTGTAGATTCTGATATGGGCGAGTCTCGATTGCTGGATCTCTTAGGTCATGGGCCTACATCACAGCAGATTAAAGTGACACGTCACCGTGGTAGCACACCTATCTTTAAAGCTAATCATATTGAACCACAATTAGAAGATCTTATCTCTCGTGATATCAATCTACCTTCCGGTGGCTCTATCCGTATTGATCATACGGAGGCTCTCACCGTATTTGATGTAAACTCGGCTCATTACACAGGTAAGTCTAATAAGTTAGAAGATCTGGCTTTTACAGTTAATAAAGAGGCGGCAAAGGAAATTTGTCGACAATTGCGATTGCGCGATATTGGTGGTATTATCGTCGTCGACTTTATCGATATGAAGGATAAGTCCCATCAACAAGAGTTGTTAAAATTGTTGAGCGCACAAGCCAAGTTAGATAAGATGAAAACTGTGGTATGTGGTATTAGTTCGCTTGGTCTTGTGGAGATGACAAGAAAGCGTGCCCGTCAAGGTTTGCAAACTTTGATGTTTGATACATGCCCTCAATGTGGGGGCACTGGATACATGTTGTCAGGCAGAACTGTATACATGCAAATTATCCGTCGTATACGTGAGCTGTTTAAATCAGGTCGCATTAAATCTAATCTAGAAATTGAAGTACATCCAGAGGTAGCCCAATACTTAACTAAGGCTGTCCTTGAGGAGTTAGGTGATTCTATAGGGCGTAAGATTTCGATTGTAGTGAATTCACAAATTAGCCGAGAAGGATATTCTTTGATGGCAGTAGCAGAATAAGTAAGTAGTTTTTATAGGTGAGTTTTGTGTCTGTATTTGAAATTATATTAATTAGTATTGGTCTAGCCATGGATGCCTTTGGTGTATCGATTGGTAAAGGTTTATCAATGCCGGTAGGTGAAAATGGCCGAAAGGTTACATTGGCATTCTTATTTGGGTTATTCCAGTTTCTCATGCCTGTTATGGGCTGGCTTATTGGTCGCCAGTTTATCGATGTCATATCTGAATGGGATCATTGGATTATCTTTGGACTTCTGGGCTATTTAGGTGTTGCTATGATACGAGAAGGCCTCAGTGATGACGATGAAGACGATGAAGACGATGATAAGCAGTTTTTAGGCGCTTGGGAAATGATGATGCTCTCCGTAGCCACCAGCCTTGATGCTATGGCTGTAGGTCTTACTTTTGCTTTTATGCCCATCAATGTGTGGGAAGCATCTACTATGATCGGTGTTATTACCTTCGGTATTTCTTTAATTGGAGTATACTTAGGTAAATTTATGGGCCAGTTTGTTGGAAAATATGCAAATATTCTCGGCGGCGGTGTACTAATTCTCATCGGTACTAAAATACTGTTACAACATCTCGGAATTATCGGAGAATTTTAGAGGTTTGTATATATATGAAAGTATCAGAAATTGAACTATTTATGTTGAGTTTTGTTTGACATGTAAAGGTAAATAGGATATACTATATCAGTATTAGTTCGGTTTACTGAACTTTGCAATCCGCGTGAAGCAGGTTTAAACGCCCGACCGAAGTTCGGGTCGGGATACCGAATTCAGCGAGTTCGATAACAAGGAGGTGTTCTCATGTACGCAATTATTAAAACTGGTGGTAAACAATATCGCGTTGCTGAAGGCGATGTAATTACTATCGAAAAATTGGAAGCAGCTGCTAACGAGTCCGTTACATTCGAAGAAGTTTTGACTGTAGTGAATGACGGCGACGTTAAAGTTGGCGCTCCTCTTGTAAACGGTGCAAAAGTTACAGGTACAGTTCTTGAGCATGGTAAAGGTAAAAAAATCTTAGTATTCAAATACAAAGCTAAATCCAACTACCGTCGTCGTCAAGGCCATCGTCAACCGTTCACAAAAGTTCGTATTGAATCTATCCAAGCTTAATTATGGTTTCTATTGAAATCCAGCGGAATAGTGATGGTCAAGTCATTGGTTGTCACCTATCCGGTCATGCAGGATATGATGAGCATGGCTTCGATATCGTATGTGCTGCAGTGTCTGCTTTAACGGCAACGGCAATGTTAGGACTTACCCAGATTGCTCAACAAGAAGGGGAATATACGAATAGCGAAGGTCGATGTGATATGGTTCTCTCTGGGACGATTAACCAGAGTGGACAGGATATTCTGGGGACTATGCTTCTCGGTCTAGAGGAAATTAGCCGTCAATATCCAGAGTTTGTCCAAATACACGAAATATAGGAGGTGAACTTAATGTTTACTTTTGATTTGCAATTGTTCGCACATAAAAAAGGTGTGTCCAGTACTCGTAATGGTCGTGACAGTGAATCTAAACGTCTTGGTGTTAAATGCCATGATGGTTCCATCGTAAAGAGCGGTAACATCATCGTTCGTCAACGTGGTACTCACTTCCACCCTGGTACTAACGTAGGTATCGGTAAAGATGACACTTTATTCGCACTTGTGCCTGGTAAAGTAGCATTCGAACGTGCTGGTCGTTACAACCGTAAAGTTAGCGTATACCCTGTAGAAGCTTAATTTTACAAAGACTATTAATCCCTAGTGGTTTTCCACTAGGGATTTTTTGTTTTTTGTAGTATGTGTCTGATAGATATATTATAATTAAGCTTAGCATTATCATATTGGCAATGATATCATAATTAGAATCATAATGCTTAAGAATACTAAATAACTAGCCACAGTGAATCGATATTTTGCTTTTAATATATATATATGACGAGATAGGGGGCATTATGGCACTGCTTGAATTATCTAATATATCTTATATTGTAAAAGACAAATCTATTATCCGTGATGTATCTTTATCGGTAAATCAAGGCGATTATATTACTATTGTAGGCCCTTCTGGAAGTGGTAAGAGTACACTTTTAAAATTATGTAGTGATCTGATTAGTCCTACATCGGGAACTATTACTTATAATGATCGTCCCTTAACGGCTATAGATCCTGAATCTTATCGTAGAGAGGTGGGCTACTGCTTTCAAAGACCTTATTTGTTTGCGAAAACAGTACATCGTAATATTCTATTTCCTTATGATATTCGCGGTTTAAAACCGGATATGAGTCGTATAGAATATCTCTTTGATCTACTACATATGCCACTAAATTATATGGAGCGCCGTAATGATGAGTTGTCTGGCGGTGAAATGCAACGAATATGCCTCATTCGGAGCCTTATTTTTGAGCCTAAAGTGTTGCTTTTAGACGAGGTTACGTCTGCCTTAGATACGACGAATACATCTATTGTAGAAAATGTTATTGATGAGCTTCATAAAAAGGGAATCACCATTATCTCCATTACTCATAATGAAGAGCAAAGCTTGCGTACCGCAAATCGCCGCATCACTATCGTAGACGGTCAATTAGCTAAAGAGGAGGTATTGATATGAGTCAGTTTCAAACTATTTCTACTACTTCCTTATGTCTTGCGTCTGTACTAGTGATTATCAGTATGCTGATGTCCTATCGACAAGAGTTGAAGCTAGAGAAGGATATCTTTATAAGTGCTGTGAGAGCTACTGTACAGCTATTAATTATCGGCTTTATTTTATCGTATATTTTTAGCACGGAAAGCCCTATATTTATAATTGGGCTATTAGGCTTTATGGCTATAAATGCAGCCTATAATTCTTCTAAGCGCGGAAAGGGAATTCCTTATGCTCTATGGATTTCTTGGTTTGCTATAACTGTAGGTGCAAGTATTACTTTAACGATTCTACTTTTAACGGGCGTGCTTACCTTTACTGCTTATCAAGTGATTCCTGTTGGTGGTATGGTCATTAGTGGTGCTATGGTAGCGATTGGGCTTTGTTATCGCCAAATGCTATCAAATTTTGAATTGCGTAAACAAGAGGTGGAAATTAAATTAGCCTTGGGTAGTACACCTAAACAAGCTTCGAAAGCGATAGTACGCGATGTTATAAAGACGGGTCTACAACCTACTGTAGATAGTGCCAAGACATTAGGTATCGTAGCGCTGCCGGGGATGATGACAGGCCTTATATTGGCGGGCATGCCTCCTTTAGAAGCTGTAAAATATCAAATGATCGTTACATTTATGTCGTTATCCACTATATCAATTGCTTGTTTTATTACGTGCCAGTTGTCTTATAGGACATTTTTTAATACTAGAAATCAATTATATAAGTAATTTTTATTGAAATCTTACATAGTAAATAAGGGATAGATTTAGTTACATACATTTTAGTCATATTCGATATAGATAATCGATATAAATTAGAAATTCCAATACTATAAAGGTTGCTTCCTCTTATGAGGGAGTAACCTTTTATTATTGTGTGTCAAATTCCTATGTTTTTTAGTAGGAATAGTGGTATACTATGTACAGTATCAGTGAAATACCAGAAGACTGGTTGTCATATACTTTCATATACCTAAAGAGGGGTGGCGTTGCCACTAGAAAGATTTGAGGTAAGTACTATGTATGATGTAAAATCTCCAAAGGCGGAGGAATTTATTTCCCATCAGGAAATCCTTGACACCCTTGCCTATGCAGAGGAAAACAAGGAAAATCGGGAGTTGTTAGATGCTATTTTAGCAAAAGCTGCTACATTTAAGGGGTTAAACCATAGAGAAGCAGCTGTTCTATTAGAATGTCCGTTGCCTGAATATAAGGAAAAGCTTTATGCGTTAGCTAAAGAAATCAAGAAAGCTATTTATGGCGATCGTATCGTTCTATTTGCACCATTATACTTGTCTAACTATTGTATTAATGGTTGTGTATATTGTCCGTACCATTCTAAAAATCGCGATATTAAACGTAAAAAGTTGACTCAAGACCAAATTAGAGAAGAGGTTATCGCATTAGAAGCAATGGGTCATAAGCGCATTGTAATTGAGTCCGGTGAAGATCCACTCAATAATCCGCTTGAGTATATTTTGGAATCCATCAAGACTATTTACAGCATTAAAAATAAAAATGGCGAAATTCGTCGTGTAAATGTAAATATTGCAGCTTGTTCTGTTGAGGATTACAAAAAATTACACGAAGCTGGCATTGGTACATATACATTATTCCAAGAAACGTACAATAAAGAAAACTACGAAGCGTTACATCCAACAGGCCCTAAGAGCGACTACGCCTACCATACAGAGGCGATGGACCGCGCTATGCAAGGTGGTATTGATGATGTAGGGATTGGTGTTTTGTATGGTTTGGAACATTACAAATATGATTTTGTAGGTTTGTTGATGCATGCAGAGCATTTAGAAGCAGTATTTGGTGTAGGTCCACATACAATTTCTGTACCTCGTATTTGCCCTGCTGATGATATCGATGTAGATGATTTCAGTAATGCTGTACCTGACGATATATTTGAGAAAATCGTTGCTCTTATTCGTGTATCCACACCGTATACAGGTATGATTATGTCTACCCGTGAAAGTCAATCCATGCGTGAACGCGGTTTGGCATTAGGTATCTCCCAAATTAGTGGTGGCTCTCGTACTAGCGTAGGTGGTTACAAAGAAGAAGAGAAACCAGAAGATAATTCGGCTCAATTTGATCGTAGTGACACACGTACATTAGATGAAATCGTAGATTGGTTATTAGATCTTGGATATGTGCCTAGTTTCTGTACTGCATGCTATCGAGCAGGTAGAACAGGGGACAGATTTATGGCCCTCGCTAAATCCGGCCAAATCCATAACTGTTGCCAACCTAATGCATTGATGACATTAAACGAATACATCATGGATTATGGTGACGAAAAAACTAAAGCTCATGGCGCTAAGGTTATTGAACAACAGTTAGAAAATATCAAAAATGATTTAGTTAAAGATAAAGCTAAAGCTTATATTGCACAGATGAAAGACGGCGAACGAGACTTCCGGTTCTAAGTAATTCACTGATCGAGAACCTCCTATTGATAATGGGAGGTTCTTTTTTGTTGAGAAAATGTCAAAAGTTAAATGAGAATAAAATATATAAAATGGTTTATTTTATTCGCTTTTTGATGTATAATAAATAAAAATGATAATGATAATACGTTGAAAATTTATACTAATATTGATTATAAACTACTGAGGGATATGATGATTAAGAAAAAACGTTGGCGCATTTCCACAAGCGACAAAGAACAAGAGAATATCTTAATCCGTGAACTTGGTGTGAACCCTATTGTGGCAAAATTAATGGTTAATCGTCACATAGATGTTGATGAAGGGCGTCGGTTTTTACAAGGCTCTTTGTCTGATTTGTTAGATCCATTCGCATTAAAAGATATGGATGTGGCTGTTTCGCTAGTTCAGGAGACAATTGAAAAACATAAACCAATCGTTATTTATGGTGATTATGATGTAGATGGCATTACTGCCACATCTGTTCTATATCGTTTTTTAAAGAAACTAGGTGCTGATGTTACCTATTACATACCAGAGCGTCAAAGTGAAGGGTATGGCCTCAATTTAGATGCTTTAGAGCACCTTATAGAACGGGGTACAGCTTTAGTGATTACCGTAGACTGCGGTATTAGTTCTTACGATATTGTAGAATCTGTACGAGATCGTATCGATATGATTATTACAGATCATCATACGGCACCAGATATGATTCCACGAGCAAAGGCTGTTATTAACCACAAGCAAAAGGACTGTCACTACAAGGATAAGAACTTATCCGGTGTTGGGGTTGCTTTTAAATTATGCCAAGCATTGTGGCTTACAAAGACTGGTGAATGGTATTTAGATGATTTAGATATCGTTGCATTAGGCACTGTGGCGGACGTTGTGCCGTTAGTCGGTGAGAACCGCATCATCGTAAAAGCAGGCCTTGAAAAGATGAATAGTCATCCAAATCTAGGAATTAAAAAGCTAGTCGATGTAGCAGGTCTCCATGAGCGAACTATAACATCTGGACATATTGGTTTCACCTTAGCCCCACGGCTCAATGCAGCAGGTCGTGTAACTCATGCAACACGTGCTGTTGAGTTGCTAGTTACTGATAATGCTGACATGGCTGAAGCGATTGCTGAAGAATTAAATGAAACAAATCGTGAGCGTCAAGAACTAGAGAGAAATATTCACGAACTAGCTCGTATCGATGTGGCTAACCAAGGCCATAAGGCAGACTATGTAACCGTTGTAGCCGGTGAAGACTGGCACCCTGGTGTTATCGGTATTGTGGCTTCTCGCTTAGTTGAGGAGTTTTATAAGCCGACCCTGGTTATTAGTATCCACGATGGCATTGGCAAAGGCTCCTGTCGTAGTATCGATGGTTTTAATATCTACGATGCACTGAAGTCTTGCGAAGATGTGTTATTACAATTCGGTGGCCATGCTGCAGCAGCAGGCTTCAGTATTGATGCAAATCGTATAGATGAATTGCGAGACCGTTTGACTGCGTATTGTAAGGAGCATGTAACAGCAGAGGAATACATTCCTGTTGTTGCTATTGATGCGGAACTACCCGTTGATGATATTGATGTAGATATTATTGACCGCGTATCAGCCCTTGAGCCATATGGTATGGCCAATAGTACGCCGGTCTTTGCCGTTATGGAAGCAACCGTACAAGATATAATGCTAATGGGACAATTGAAAAATCATTGCAAGGTGATTTTAGAAATCTCTAGTGGCACATTGGATGCCATTGCTTGGAATCGTCCCGATTTATTTAAAACTATATTCATTGGAACTGTGGTGAAAGTAGCATTTTCATTGCAAAAGAATGAATGGCAAGGGATGGTTTCTCCACAGCTTATGATCCAAGCTATTGAACCGCTCACTGAAGAGCCGATTACGCTTTCCACGGAAGGTCTTAGACAAATGTATGTCATAGTAAAACAAGCTATGCGTGGTCGTAGTCAATCGGTTTATAATGTGGAACAAGAAATTTTGCGCCGTAAGCCGGCAGATCAAAATAATCGCAGTGCCCTTACATCCTTAGATGTATTTAAGGAGTTGGGCATCATAGAAGAATATACCAGTGATGATGGTCAATTAATGCTAAGATGGAATGCCATTGAAGGAAAATTAGATCTTGTCACGTCCGTAACATTTCTTACCTATAGTGTATAGGAGGTGACACCATGACAACTGTAAATGAAGAAGGCAAAGCTTTAGTAGAACAAAGCACTTTTGATAAAGGAAAAGCTTTAGCTGAATTTATGGAGTATATCCATACCTATTTAACAGATGATGAGTGTAACCAAGTATTAAAGGCTTTTGAGCTTGCAGATAAGGCTCACGAAGGTCAGCTTAGAGCTTCTGGTGAACCGTATATCATGCATCCACTAGCAGTAGCTGATATTTTGGCACACTTACAAATTGACCATATCACACTTATGGCAGCACTCATGCATGATGTGGTTGAGGATACATCATATTCAAAGGAAGACTTGGAGGAAATGTTTGGCTCTGAAGTAGCATTCCTTGTTGATGGTGTAACGAAATTAAACCAATTCCAATATGAAACAAAAGAAGATCGGCAAATGGAAAATTATCGGAAGATGATTTTAGCCATGGCGAAAGATGTGCGCGTCGTTGTTATTAAACTAGGTGATCGCCTACATAATATGCGTACCTTAAAGCATATGCGTAGCGACAAACAAAAGCGCATTGCCAAGGAAACATTAGAAATTTTTGCTCCTTTAGCACATCGCCTTGGTATCTTCAATGTGAAATGGGAGCTGGAAGATTTATCATTCCGGTATTTAGAACCAGAAAAATACTATGATCTTGTAGATCAAATGAAACAAAAACGCCAAGCTCGTGAAGACATTGTAAATGATACGATGAGTCAACTCACTAAGGCTTTAGGCGAAGCTCATATTAAGGCGGATATCAAAGGTCGTCCAAAACATTTCTACAGTATTTACAAGAAGATGAAAAAGGACAATCGCGATTTATCTCAAATCTATGACTTGCTTGCAGTCCGCGTTATCGTTGATACAATTCCTGATTGTTACGCGGTACTAGGCATTGCTCATAGTTTGTGGAAACCATTGCCATATCGTTTCAAAGATTATATTTCCATGCCGAAATCTAATATGTATCAATCGTTACATACTACGGTTATCGGTACCATGGGGCAACCTGTAGAAATTCAAATCCGTACATGGGAAATGCACCGCGTATCTGAATACGGTGTTGCAGCGCATTGGCGTTATAAAGAAGGCAATAAAAATGGCGATAAGGATTTCGACCAAAAGGTTGCGTGGTTGCGCCAAGTATTGGAATGGCAAGATACAAGTAATCCAACAGAGCTTGTAAACGCTTTAAAATTAGACGTATTCTCCGGTGAAGTATTCGTATTTACACCAAAAGGCGATGTTGTTAAATTGCCGATAGGTTCTGTTCCACTAGACTTTGCATATCGTGTTCATACCGATGTAGGGCATAGATGCGTAGGTGCCAAGGTAAATGGTAAAATTGTACCTCTTGATTACACCTTGCAAAATGGTGATATCGTAGATATCATTACATCTAAAACAGGTCGTCCGAGCCTTGATTGGCTTAATATCGTAGGTTCTTCTGAAAGTAAGAGTAAAATACGCAACTGGTTCAAGCGTGAAAATAAAGCTGAAAATATTGAAAAAGGCTTAGAAGCTCTTGAAAAAGAAGCAAAACGATTAAATTATAACTGGAAAGAATTGATTACCGACAATCGACTTCAACAGGTTACGAAACAGCTCAAAGCATGTACAGAAGAAGAAATGTTTGCCGCTTGCGGTTATGGTGGCATCCCTGTAAGCACTGTTCTATTGCGGTTAATTGAACTCTATAAAAAATCTAAAGAAGCAGAAGAAGAGTCTAAACATAGCACTGAACAAATCATTGAGAAGCTAAAAGCTCAAGGTCCGAAAACGACCAAGAATGGTACGGGCGTTCTTGTAAAAGGCGAAGCTGGTGTTATGGTGCGTATGGCGAAATGCTGTAGCCCTGTACCTGGTGATGATATCATCGGTTATATTACGCGTGGTCGTGGGGTATCCATCCATCGCTCCGATTGTACGAGTCTAGGGCATACGCCAGAAGATTTAGAGCGTATGATTGAGGTCTCCTGGGATGGTTCCTCTGGTGAATCTTTCCACGTAGGCATCGATATCCAAGCTTATGATCGAAATGGTCTGTTGATGGAGGTTATGGCTGTACTTTCAGAATTGAAAATCACCATTACAAACATCAATGCAAAGGTTCAAGAAGATACTAAAACCGTAAGTATCAATGTAGTTGTTGATATCCGAGATATTTCACAACTTGATTTTGTTATGACTAAGTTGCGTCGTATTCGTGAAGTATATACGGTACAACGTAGTAAAGGAGGGGCTTAATGAGTGAACAACAATTAGTGCTTATGCGCATGCCATTAGGTCCATTAGGGACTAACTGTTATGTTATCGGAGATAAAGAGGTAGGAGAAGCTTTCATTATTGATCCTGCTACTGCTGAAGTATTAGAGTCTTTAAAGAAACATGATTTAAAACCAAAGGCGATTTTGTTAACCCATGGTCATGGTGATCATATTGGTGGCGTTCAAGATATTGTAGATACATATCATGTGCCTGTATATATTCAAAAGGGTGATGTACCGTATTTGGCTGACCCTGAGCTCAACCTTAGTGCGTATAGCAATTCTACACCCATTAAGGTAAATGCTGATATCATCGAGGTTAAGCAAGGTGACCATATTACATGTGGCGCTATTGACCTTGAAGTACTTGAAACGCCAGGTCATACGCCAGGTGGGGTATGTTATTATATGGAAGGCCTTGTATTTGTAGGCGATACACTATTTAGAGATTCCGTAGGACGTACAGATTTTCCAAATGGTTCTTATGAGACGTTAATGGAATCCATTAAAACGCAGCTCTATAAGTTGCCTGATAATACTATGGTGTATCCTGGTCATGGGCCGGAAACAAATATAGGTTATGAAAAACAATACAATCCATTCGTTGGAGCGTAGGTTTTATAAAATTTTGTAAGAAGTAAAGGGGATAGTTATCATGAATACAACATTAGAAAAATTAAAAGAACGCATTAAAGACAAAAAATACAAATTGACTACACAACGTCAAACAATTTTACAAGCCTTCATCGATGCTGATGAAAATCATTTAAGTGCAGAAGACGTATATGTACTTGTAAAAGAAGTGGCTCCTGATATCGGCTTGGCTACTATTTACAGAACACTTGATCTCTTCACTGAACTTGATTTGTTGAAACGTCTTGATTTCGGCGATGGTCGTAACCGTTACGAATTGAACGATGAAGAGTTTGCTCATTTCCACCATCATTTGATTTGCGTAAAATGTGGCAAAGTATCCGAGTTCGAAGACGATATGCTTGAAACATTAGAGTCTATCATCGCTAAGAAATTGAATTTCCGCACTATTGACCATCAATTGAAAGTATATGGTTATTGCAGCGATTGCCAAAATCATATGACTGAAGCAGAACTTGAAAAATTAGAAGGTATGGCTCATCACCATGCTTAATGGATATCTATATACGGGGCCATTACCACTTGGCTCCGTAGTAGCCCATAACTGTGGTGCTGCTGGTTTATTCTCTGATAAGGTTAATCCAGAGGTTCTTCTAGAGGCTATAGAGGTAGACGGTTTATATCGTTTGACTGTAACCATTGGTGAGACAGTTCAGACTTTTGAAGGCCCTGTTTCCTCTATGGGACGACGTCAAATAGGGCAAGCTTTGTTAAGCTATTTGCGTGAATATCAAGGCTTGCCAGTTGATGCACCATGGGGGACTATGGTCGGTGTACGCCCTACAAAGCTGCTACATAAATATATAGATACATATGGCTCTGTCCACACAGCAACTCGTCACATTAGGGACGAGTTTTCTGTGTCTATGGAAAAACTTGCCACTTTAGGAGCTATAGGTGAATACCAACGTCCGTTTTTAGCTGATACAGACGATAAAAAGGTGAGTCTCTATTGTGGCATTCCTTTTTGTGACACCCGCTGTGTTTACTGCTCCTTTCCGTATGGACTCTATCAGGACTATGATGGTAAAAGCCAATTTTTAACTGCCTTAGACCGGGACATAGAGGATATGAAAACTATTGTTGAATCGTATGGCTTAACGGTAGATACCCTCTATATGGG
The DNA here is from genome assembly GCF_041431445.1 of Veillonella sp. 20925_1_51. Lineage (NCBI taxonomy): Bacteria > Bacillati > Bacillota > Negativicutes > Veillonellales > Veillonellaceae > Veillonella > Veillonella sp. 20925_1_51. The sequence goes on along the minus strand of NZ_JAPVXT010000002.1, from coordinate 140,591 downwards.
AGGCGGTACACCGACGGTGTTAGGGGACGAAGACTTTCACCAAGTTCTGAAACAGCTATCTATACTTGTTCCTGAAGGTCATGAGTTTACTGTAGAAGCGGGGCGACCGGATTCTGTTAATCCTACAAAGTTACGATCTATGCTTGATTTAGGTGTTAATCGTATCAGTATTAACCCACAAACGATGCAAGATGATATTTTACGTCGCATAGGGCGTGGACATAGTGCACGTGATATTGATGAGTTGTTACAATATGTCAAACATAATACGTCGTTAGCGGTAAATATGGATTTTATTGCCGGTTTACCAAATCAAACGATGCAAAACATGATAGAGAATATGGATTATGTATGTCAAAATTTGCCGGAAAATGTTACAATTCATACGTTAGCATTAAAACGTGGTAGTCCATTGTATGATTTAAATATGCAAGATGATATCCCTGAGGAACATCTCGTGGCAGACATGGTACAATATGGTAAAGAGCGTCTTGAAACGGCTGGCTATGTACCATATTATCTATATCGTCAACAATATATGAGAGGACAGTTAGAGAATATCGGCTATACCTTGCCCGGCAAAGCGTGCGAATACAATATTCAGATTATGGAGGAGCGACAAAGTATTCTTTCCATGGGACCTGGTAGTTCATCTAAGTGGATGCGGGCCCCTGAATATCGTCAATTGAAACAGCATATGCCAAAGGATGTAGATGTTTACCACGCAACGATAGATGCACTATTAGAGAAACGACATAGAATTTGTAAAAAATTTTGGGAGGTTGTGTAATGGCTATTAGAAAACCAAGAGGTACACAAGACTTTTTGCCAGAGCAAATGATAAATTGGCACTATATTGAACAGCGTATGCGTGAAATTTGTAAGGTATACGGGTTCAACGAAATTCGCACACCTGCCTTTGAAGATACTAAATTATTTTTGCGTGGCATCGGTGAAACTACAGATGTAGTACAAAAGGAAATGTACACATTTACTACAGGTGATGATGGTGGCTCTAGCTTTACCTTGCGCCCTGAAAATACAGCATCTGCAGTACGGGCCTATTTAGAAAATAAAGTATATGGTAAAGAAGGCCTTACAAAATGGTATTACATGGGGCCTATGTTCCGACATGATAAACCACAAGCTGGCCGTTACCGCCAATTCCACCAATTTGGGGCAGAGGTATTAGGTTCTCAATCCCCTGTAGTGGATAGTGAAGTTATCTGCATGGTCGTACAATTGTTGAAAGACTTTGGCCTTAAAGACCTCAATGTAGAGGTGAACTCTGTAGGATGTCCAATATGCCGCCCTGTATACCGTGAAAAATTAATTGAGTTCTTTGAGCCTAAAAAAGAACAATTATGTAGTGACTGCCAAGAACGTTTGTATAAAAATCCGTTGCGTATCTTGGATTGCAAAAATGAAACATGCAAATCTTTGTCCGTAGGTGCTCCTGAAATTCACGAACATTTATGTGAAGAATGTCATGATCACTTTGAAGAATTAAAAACTTATTTAACGGCTGCTAATGTGCAATATACATTAAATCCTCGTTTAGTACGTGGCCTTGATTATTACACAAAAACAGCATTTGAGGTGCAATATACTCCATTAGGGGCTCAAAGTGCAGTAGCCGGTGGTGGTCGTTACGATGGACTTGTAGAGGAACTTGATGGTCCTCATACACCAGCTATCGGTTTTGCGATGGGCATGGAACGTTTATTATTAGCCCTTGAAAAACAAAACTTATTACCGGAACAAACTGTAGAGCCATCTGCATTCGTAGTAGCTCTTGGTGATGCGGCTAAGGTAGAGGCTTTCAAAATTTGCCAAGCATTGCATGATGCATATGTATCCGTTGAAATGGACGGACAGGGTAAGAGTATGAAGGCACAATTAAAATATGCTAACAAAATTAATGCAAAATATGTTATCATATTGGGTGATGATGAATTGGCTCGTGGGGAAGCCATAATCCGATTCATGGAAACTAGTGAACAAGAAGCTGTACCACTCGATACAGTTTCTGAACGTATAACTTCTTTGGTGAAAGGATGACAATTAGAATGGAAACAATGCAAGGCTTACACCGTACGCACGGTTGTGGCACCATCTCTGAACAAGAGGTAGGTAAAGAGGTCGTATTATGTGGTTGGGTTGAACGCCGTCGTGATCATGGTGGTTTGATTTTCTTGGATTTACGTGATCGTTCTGGCGTAGTACAAGTAGTGGCATCTCCAGATCATAACGTGGAATCTTTCCACAAAGCAGAGGATGTTCGTAACGAATATGTACTTTGTGTACGTGGTAAAATTACAAAACGTGATGAAGCTGCTATCAATCCAAATCTTCCAACAGGTGCATATGAAATGTACTGTGAAGAGTTGCGCGTATTGAACTCTGCTAAAACACCTCCATTCTATATCCAAGATGATATCGATGTAGATGAAAATATTCGTTTAAAATATCGTTACCTTGACTTACGTCGTCCAGAAATGCAACGTAACTTGATTTTACGCCACAAAGTAACGAAAGCAATGCGCGACTTCTTCGATAGCCGCGATTTCTTGGAAATTGAAACTCCAATGCTTACTAAATCTACACCAGAAGGCGCTCGTGACTATCTAGTACCTTCTCGTGTAAATGCTGGTACATTCTATGCATTGCCACAATCTCCACAAATTTTCAAACAAATCTTGATGGTAGCTGGTTATGAAAAATATTTCCAAATCGTTCGTTGCTTCCGCGATGAAGATTTGCGTGCAGACCGTCAACCAGAGTTCACTCAGCTCGACTTGGAAATGTCCTTCGTAGATGAAGAAGACATTTACTCCATGCTTGAAGAAATGGTTGCTCATGTATTTAAAACTACATTGGGCAAAGAAATCACATTGCCTATGCCTCGCATTACATGGGATGAAGCAATGGATAAATATGGTTCTGATAAACCAGACCTTCGTTTCGACATGGCCTTTACTGATGTAACTGATCTTGTAAAAGATACAGAATTTAAAGTATTCCGTTCTGTTATCGACAATGGTGGCGTAGTTAAAGGTATCGTAGTACCTGGTGATGCAGGTATTCCTCGTCGTGAACTTGATGACCTTGTTGAATATGTAAACCGTTATGGTGCGAAAGGTCTTGCATGGGCTTGCTTCAATGAAGATGGTTCTATTAAGTCTCAAATCATGAAGTTCTTAGGTGAAGATACAATCCGCAACATCGGTGAAAAAATGGGCGCTAAAGGTGGCGACCTCGTATTGATGATTGCTGATAAACCAGCAACTGTAGCACGTGCATTGGGCGAATTGCGCCTTGAAATGGCACGTCGTATGAACATGATTGATCCAGATAAATTGGCATTCACATGGGTAACTGATTTCCCTATGTTCGAATATAATGAAGATGAAAAACGTTATGTTGCAATGCACCATCCGTTCACAATGCCTCGTCATGAAGACCTTGATAAATTGGAATCCGATCCTGGCAGCGTAAAAGCAATCGCTTATGATATGGTATTGAACGGTGTTGAAATCGGTGGCGGTTCCTTGCGTATTTACCAATCTGATGTACAAGAAAAAGTATTCAAAGCTATTGGCTTGTCTGAAGAAGAAGCAAAATCTAAATTCGGCTTCATGCTTGATGCATTCCAATATGGTGCACCTCCTCATGCAGGCTGTGCATTCGGCCTTGATCGTCTTGTTATGTTGATGGCAAAACGTCAATCTATCCGCGACGTAATCGCATTCCCTAAAACTCAATCTGCTTCTGATGTTATGAGCCAAGCGCCATCTGAAGTAGAACCTAAACAATTAAAAGAGTTGCATATTAAACCAGATATCGAGGAAGAAGAAGAGCAATCTTTGGTGTAAAAACATAGGCAAGAATTGATTAAAATTCAAATGTCAAGACTTGTTTATTACCAATCTTTCTGATACTATTTATGTATAAGATATCCCTGCCATGTGCGTGTGATATCGCAGTTTTGAGCCAACACATTTACTTCGGGAGTCCGAACTCTCGTCTGAACGTTACGCCCTTATGGGACAACTGCAGGATGAGGAGGACACCCACCTGCCCTAAGCAGGATCAAAACGCGGTACATTACGGCATGGTGGGGCTTTTTTGCGTGTAAAAATGGCATATAATGAGAACATCAATGGTTTAGAAATGTGGATATTAATAGTTTAGATACTGTGAATTGAGGTGATAGAATGGATAGTTTGTTTGATTTAGAGCCTACAAATGCATATGAGCCACTTCCTGTGCGTATGCGTCCTACCAAGTTGGATCATTTATACGGTCAAGAGAAGGCCGTAGGGAAGGGGACCTTCTTACGTGCTATGGTAGAGAAGGATACCATACCATCTATGCTTTTTTATGGGCCTTGTGGAACGGGGAAAACTACACTAGCAGGTATCATTGCTAAGGTAAGTAATAGTCATTTTGTAAATTTAAATGCTACCAATGCTGGTATAGGTGAGTTGCGTAACATCATAGAGGATGCTCGTAAGCGCGTACGGTCATTACAACAAAGAACTATATTATTCCTCGATGAAATCCACCGTTTCAATAAAAGCCAACAAGATGTGTTATTACCTTGTGTAGAAGATGGTACGATTATCCTCATTGGTGCCACCACAGAAAATCCGTTTTTTGAGGTTAATAGACCGCTTTTATCCCGTTTGCGACTCATAACATTGGAGGCTTTAACACCAAAGGCGATTGGTCAAATTTTGCGTCGTGCTATTACAGATGAAGAAGTAGGTCTTGGTAAACGCCGTTTACAAGTAACCGATGAAGTGCTAGAGGATGTAGGAATTTTCGTTAATGGCGACGGTCGTATGGCTTTGAATATTTTAGAACAGGCTGCAGCTATGGTACCGGATGAAGGGACTATAACCATAGAGGTTCTTGAAAAAGTTGTGGGACGTCGAATTTACACATATGATAAAAAAGGTGACAGCCACTACGATACAATCTCTGCTTTTATTAAAAGTATGCGTGGCTCTGATGTACAAGCGACGGTGCATTATTTGGCACGTATGATTGAAGCGGGGGAGGATCCTAATTTTATTGCTCGTCGTATCGTAATATGTGCAGCTGAGGATGTAGGCCTTGCAGATCCGCAAGCTTTAATTCTAGCTAATGCAGCGGCTCAAGCGGCTCATATGGTAGGATTTCCGGAGGCTCGTATCATATTGTCTGAAGCGGCTTGTTATGTAGCATTAGCACCGAAAAGTAATTCTGCTTATTTGGCTATCGATGCAGCAATTGCCGATGTGCGCCACAAGGATTGTGGACAGGTGCCAGATCATTTAAAGGATAGTCATTATAGTGGGGCTAGCAAGCTAGGTCATGGGAACACCTATAAGTATGCCCACAACTATCCAAATGGCTATGTAAAACAGCAATATTTACCAACACCTCTTATGGATGCTTCGTACTACAATGGTATTAAAAGAGGCAAGGAAGAACAGTTACTTTGTGACTGGGAGAAACGGCGTAAAAGCTAACTAAATACTTCGATATATGCTATAATATAATGATAAGTTAATTTACAGTAGTGTTATATAAGTAAGGGGTTTGTATAGATTTATGGCAGAAGAAAAAACTTCCACCAAAAAACGCAATACACGACGAAAGCGAACAAGTACAAAACAGCAAACTAAGTCTCAAGGGTTTTCCTTGCGCAGCGAAGTTAAAGGCTTAATTGTAATTGCCTTTGCAGTTATTTCCTTGCTCGGATTCTTTGGGTTTGAACTCGGTCTTGTAGGACAGATTTTAACAGGTATATTCCGTTATGGTTTTGGCCTAGGCGGTATTATTCCTTGCCTTGGTGTGTTCTGGATTGGCTGGCGATTATTGTATAAAGGAACATTTATTTCCGTTACTAAACGGGGCGTTGTAATGACTTTGTTCTTCTTATTCTTGCTAGCCCTTGTTCCATTGTGGCGCGTTCCTGAGGGGCAGGAACTAATCACAACACAATTGGCTGATCAAGGTGGTGTAGTAGGTGGAGCTATCGCTACATTCCTTCGTACTCTATTAGGTGAGCTAGGGGCTATCATTTTAGATGTGTTCTTATTATTAGCCTTTGGTATTCTAATCACTCGTTTATCTTTGCGAAGTGGCTTGCAAAAGGCAGCAGATAAAACACAAGTAGGTTTAGATGTAGCTAAAGAAGTGGCTGCTGAGAAGGTCGCTGTAGCTAAAGAGGTCTTTGAAGATTGGAATGAACAACGCAAAGAAGCTGCAGAACAACGGAAAGCGTATAACAGGGAAAAGGACACACGCTTTGCTGATGCTGCAGATCAAGCGTTAGATACACTTGAAAAACGAGGTATCACTACCGATCGAGATAACTTTGAAACGAGTGCGGTTGTAGATAATGAACCTATGGTGGATACAGTAACGACTGTAGAATCTCCAAAGGCTCCTACATCTTGGAAAGAATTAGCTGAAATAGAAGCGCGCAACCGTGCAGCAGAACAATTGGCGAATATTTCTGAAGATGCTGGTGATGCGAAGTCTTATGATGCAGATGATTTTGATCAATTCTCTGATGCTAGTAGATCTACAGGTGATGACTATGTATATACTCCAGATGAGGATTATACATATACTCCAGACGAAGGATATACAGATGAATCTGAATCAGTAGAGAATAATCATGAGGAACAACCAGAGTTTACATATCAAAATACAACGATTGGTCCATTGGAAACTAATCACGCTGCCATAGCTTCTGCTGTACCTGGAACAGGTGCCGCTGCAAGTTCTGTAAGTGCTGGTGCTGGTATGTCTGGTATGAGTTTACAAGTACCATCTACTATTAGTACTACAGAAGATACAGCACAAGTAGCAGTATCTAAGGATGGTCAAATTCATCGTACCTATGATAGACCTTATCATTTCCCAAGCCTTGATATTTTGGCGAAAGGGAAGGGGAGTCAAAGCAATGGTGAAGAAGTAGCGCAAAATGCAATGATGCTTGAAAATGTATTGAGTAACTTTGGTATTACTGCTAAGGTCGTTAATGCTACACAAGGTCCAACTGTTACACGCTACGAAATTGAACCTGCACCTGGTGTAAAGGTTAGCCGTATCGTCAACTTAACTGATGATATTGCCTTAAACTTAGCGGCTCAACATATTCGGATGGAGGCTCCAATCCCTGGTAAATCCGCCATCGGTATCGAGGTTCCTAATAAGACGACAGAGGCCGTTCATTTGCGTGATGTTCTTGATTGTAGTGACTTCAAGGACGCTCGTGGGGGTATTCCGGTAGGTCTTGGCAAGGATATTGCAGGTAAGCCTGTTATTACTGACCTTGCGAAGATGCCTCACTTGCTTGTAGCAGGTACTACTGGTTCTGGTAAATCTGTATGTGTAAATACTTTGATTTCAAGTATTCTATTTAGTCGTAAACCAGAAGAGGTTAAGCTTTTATTGATCGACCCTAAGATGGTTGAATTGTCTATCTACAATGGCATTCCTCATTTGATGGCGCCAGTTGTAACAGATATGAAAAAAGCAGCTGCTGTATTGCGTTGGGCTGTTCGTGAGATGGAGGCTCGTTATAAAGCTTTTGCAGCATCTGGCAAACGCGATATTAAGAGCTATAACGAAGCGCACCCTAAGGCGGCTATGCCTTTGATTGTATTAATTATCGATGAGTTAGCTGACCTTATGATGACTGCTCCTGATGATATTGAAGAATCTATTAGTCGATTAGCACAAATGGCGCGTGCTGCAGGTATTCACATGGTACTTGCTACGCAACGTCCTTCTGTCAACGTTATTACAGGCTCTATTAAGGCCAATGTACCGAGCCGTATTTCCTTTGCAGTAGGTTCTCAAATTGACTCCCGTACTATTCTCGATATGGCGGGTGCTGAGAAATTGCTTGGTAAAGGGGATATGTTATTTGCTCCAATTGGTGCTAATAAACCAATTCGTGTACAAGGTGCGTTTATTTCTGATGATGAGGTAGAACATCTTGTAGAATTTGTAAAAGCTCAACGTGAACCAGAATATGACAATACTGTTACACAAGAGGCTGAAAAGGAAACCGAAAAAGAATCATCAGAAGAAAATGATATCTACCGCGATGAATTATTAGAACGTGCTGTTAATCTCGTTATGGAATCTGGTCAAGCTTCTGTGTCTATGTTACAGCGTCGATTCCGCATTGGGTATACTCGTGCGGCTCGCCTTGTTGATACGATGGAAGATCTTAAAATTGTTGGTCCTAGTATGGGTAGTAAGGCTCGAGAAATTTTGATGAGCCCTGAACAAGCTAAGGCGCGATATTTTTCAGACTCCAATGATGAGCAATAATTAAATGATTACGATATGAGTATTATGTAGATTAAGAGAGGAACGAAAATGGCTGAATTAGGCGAAGAATTACGACGTGAACGAGTAAGACGTAATTTAACCTTTAAAGATGTGGAGCAAGTACTGCACATTAAAACAACCTATTTGGAAGCTATCGAAGATGGTAAGTATGACATCATTCCTGGTCAGGTCTACGTAAAAGGCTTTATTCGTAATTACGGTAATTATTTAGATCTTGATGGGGATCGCTTGGTAAAAGCCTACCAAAGTCAAGTAGGTGATATAGATACGTTTTCTTTGCGTTCTGTGACGCGCCAGAAGGCACAAGCTGCGCCAAATTTGGTGCAAAGTGAATTCGTTGAATACCAAACCTCTAAAAAGCGTATGTCCTTAGAAACGCGTCAACGAAAACGCCAACGTTCTATCGTTCAGGAACGTATTATTTTAGGCATTATTTTATTCTGTATGGCATTATTTTTACTGTGGTTATTCCTTTTCTAATAGTTGATTAGGAATGATAGAAAGGCATTTACACAATCAATGGATAGATTTTTAGTAACAGAACCTTCGGATATGAAGGAACGAGGTTGGGCCGAATTAGATTTTGTCCTCATTAGTGGGGACGCCTATGTGGATCATCCTTCCTTTGCACCTGCAGTTATCGGCAGGTACCTAGAGTCCAAAGGCTTTCGTGTAGGCATTATAGATCAACCAGATTGGAATGATGTAGAGGCTTTCAAAAAACTAGGTAAACCGCGTCTAGCGTCCCTTGTTACAGCAGGGAATCTAGACTCAATGCTCAATAAATTTACGGCCGCAAAGAAGATTCGCCGTCAAGACGATTATTCTCCCGGTGGTGAATCTGGACATCGTCCAGATCGGGCTACCTTGGTATATGCGAACCGTATGAAAGAGGCATATAGTGATGTGCCTCTTATTATCGGTGGTATAGAGGCATCCTTACGCCGATTTGGTCATTATGATTATTGGTCAGATACGGTACGTCGCTCTATCTTAGTTGATTCTAAGGCCGATGTACTTGTTTATGGTATGGGTGAACTTCAAATTGTGGAATTAGCAGATGCTCTAGATCAAGGTCGCTTTAAAGAGTCCTTGCCATCTATTCGCGGTATTTGTTACATGGCAAAGGAAATTCCTACTATAGACTATGTTGAATGCCCGTCTTTTGAGGAAATTAAAGCCGATAAGATGGCCTTTGCTGATGCATTCCGTATTCAATATGATGAACAAGACCCATTTTATGGTCGTATGGTGGTCCAAAAGCATGGGGACAGATATCTTATTCAAAATACGCCTGCTTTGCCTTTGACACAGGAGGAAATGGATGGTGTATATAACTTGCCATATACTCGCAAGTGGCATCCTAAATACGATGATAAAGGTGGTGTACCAGCGTTAAGCGAAGTACAATTTAGCCTTGTTAGTCAACGGGGATGCTTTGGTAGCTGTTCATTCTGTGCAATAACAAATCATCAAGGTCGTATCATCCAAAATCGTAGTCATGAGTCTTTACTTGATGAAGCTCAAACTATGATTAATATGGATAACTTTAAAGGATATATTCATGATGTTGGGGGCCCTACGGCGAACTTCCGTCATTTAGCTTGTGACAAACAAGCTGTATATGGTGCTTGTAAAGGTCGTACTTGTGCGGCTCCAGAGCCTTGTGAAAATCTAAATACAAACCATGATGACTATATTGCTTTACTCCGTAAATTACGTAAGCTAAAAGGCGTAAAAAAGGTATTTGTTCGTTCTGGCTTGCGTTATGACTATGTTCTAGCGGATAACAATAAAGATTTTGTCCGCGAGCTTTGTGAATTTCATGTAAGTGGACAATTAAAAGTAGCGCCAGAACATGTTTCTAAACGCGTTACCAATATGATGGGCAAAGCTGGTAAGGAAGAGTTCCTCACCTTCAAATCTTGGTTTGAGGAGGCCAATAAAAAGCTTGGTAAGAAGCAATATTTAGTACCATATTTTATGAGCTCTCATCCAGGTTGTGCCTTGGAAGATGCTATTGAATTAGCCGAGTTCTTACGTGATCAACATATGTATCCAGAACAAGTGCAAGACTTTATTCCTACGCCGGGGAGCTTATCGACATGTATGTACTATACGGGCATTAACCCACTGGATGGAAAACCTGTATATGTTGCCAAAAAAGGTAGAGATAAAGCTAAGCAGCGGGCCTTAATGCAATATAAAAATATTGAAAATTACAACCTTGTAAAAGAGGCACTCATTGAAGCTAATCGACGTGACTTGATAGGGTTTGGACCTGAATGTTTGATTCCACCACGCCCAATTGGTCGGACTAATCGTCCTAGTCAATCTAGTGGTTCTCGTAATAGTGGGAAGAATAATGATCGTCGCAACGGACGTCAGTCTAGTGAGAAAAGTAGTAAGGGTAGACCCTCTCGTAATGGCATGACCAAAAGTCGCCCATCTAATAAAAGCCGTGGTGGTCGTTAATTATAGAGATGAGTTTTACTAATCTCATTTGGGGATACTTTATGTCTTATAGGAGGCATATATGAAACGATGGATTGCTCCGGGCATTTTAGCCCTTTTTGTGGTAGGAATGTTAACCTATGGCGTAAACTTTTACCATCAAGAACAATTAGAACATGCAAAAGAGCCTGTTCGTGGTGAGATTACAGTTTATACAGACTTACCAAATAATATAACTACATTGCTTGCCGATCGTTATGAAGAGGAGAAGAATGTAAAGGTTACAGTTATGCCTCTTACAGAGGAGCAAATGGCACAACGTTCGGCCTCTAATGTAGCTGATACATCTGGTGATATTGTACTTACCTCTGAGGATAACCTCGTTGTAGGTGCCAATACTGGAAAATATGCACCTATTGTTAATGAGAGAATCGACGAAGTTCGTGACAATTTAAAGGATCCTAATGGATATTGGGTAGGTCTTTGGTATGATCCTATCGTATTTGTTCAAAATGATACCTTCTACAATGGGGTTGGTAAATATATTACTACATGGGATACCTTGGCAAAACAAGGAGATTGGACCATTGTAATGACCGATTTTGTAGCATCCCAAAATGCGGCGAACTTGTTATATAACATGGTGGAATATAGAGGGGAGCCTGAGGCGTTAAACTATTTATATAGCTTAAAACCTCATGTAATACAACATGCTAAGTTCTTGTCTACCCCAGTTCGTTTAACAGCGCTTGGAGAGTCTAATATCGGCATTGGTAATTTATCTGATGCGGCCCAATATACGCGTCATGGATATCCAATTAAGGTCATTTATCCAACAGATGGGACCTCTTATTATGTAACTGGGGCGGCCGTATTAAAAAACTCAAAACATAAAGCAGATAGTGTCGAATTTATTAATTGGTTGTTGTCTACAAAGACTGCAAAGTATATGGTTGAAAATAACTTCACCTATATATTTACAAACCCAGAAATGGATGAGCCAAAAGACTCATTGGGACATGAGCTAATTTTATGGCCTGTTAATGGTGGTTACACTATAGATGGCAAAAAGTTATTGTTAAATCACTGGGTTAGCCAAGTGCGCTTCCGCAAGGAGTAACTCAGTTATATAGATCCTATTACAGGAAGTAAATTGAGAAATAAACTAGTTATGAAAGGATATAGAATGGGTAAGAAATTAGGGTATGTTAGCCTAGGTTGTGCTAAAAACTTAGTAGATACAGAGGTAATGTTAGGCTTATTAAAAGATAATGGCTATACGATTACAGAGGACCTAAGCGAAGCAGATCTTATCGTTGTAAATACCTGTACCTTTATTGAGAAAGCAAAAGCCGAGTCTATTAATACTATTCTTGAGGTGGCTCAATATAAAGAGGATGGTAAATGTAAAGGACTTATTGTAGCAGGTTGCTTAAGCCAACAATATCAAGATGAATTATTCCAAGAAATTCCTGAAATTGATGCTTTAATCGGTACAGGTGCATGGGACCAGATTATGGTAGCTGTTGATGCTATTGAGCATGGCAATCGCAGTTGTATCATGGAAAATATTACAAATATTTATGATGAGCGTATGCCGCGTATTCAAACAACGCCTCGGTACAGTGCATATGTAAAAATTGCTGAAGGCTGTAATAATGGTTGTACCTTCTGTATTATTCCAAAGGTGCGTGGTGCGTTCCGCAGTCGTACTATCGAGTCTATTAAGGCTGAAGTAGAACGATTGGCTGCATCCGGTGTTAAAGAGGTCGTTCTTATCGCTCAAGATACAACTAGTTATGGTATTGATCTAAATGATGGTAAACCATTGTTGACTACATTGCTTAAGGAATTAACTGCCGTAGAAGGTATCGAATGGATTCGCATGTTATACTTATATCCAACTTTCTTCTCCGATGAATTGTTAGATATTATCGTTAATGAGCCAAAACTTTGTAAATATGTAGATATTCCATTGCAACATGTGAATAACGATATTTTAAAACAAATGAATCGTCGTGATGATCGTAATGATATTGAACGTTTGCTAAAGAAGATTAGAAATGCACCGACCCATATTACATTGCGCACATCTATCATCGTTGGGTTCCCTGGTGAAACAGATGAACAATTTGAAGAACTTTGCGACTTTGTAAAAGAAATCAAATTCGATAATATGGGCGTGTTTACCTACTCTCAAGAGGAAGGTACACCAGCTGGTGCCCGTGAAGATCAAGTGCTAGAAGAGGTTAAAGAAGAACGTTATCATATTCTTATGTCCATCCAAGCTGCTATCTCTGAAGAGAATAATCGCGATTTAGAAGGTACTATTGACTATGCAATGGTGGAAGAAATCGAGGACGGCGAGAATGGTACATTACTAGCTAAAGGACGCTTAAAATCTCAAGCACCTGATGTAGACGGTAATATGTACATTGAGGACTGCGGTGAAGAGGTTCAACCTGGTGATATTCTTAAAGTACAGGTAGAGCAAGGCTTTGCGTACGATGTAGTAGCTACGGTTGTAGAATAAAACACAGCTCGATTCTTTCGATTGTGGAGGTGATCTGATGATTGTAGAACTTATTTCTACAGGTTCAGAATTATTGCTAGGCGATACAGTGAATACAAATGTATCTTGGCTAGCACAAGAATTAAATAAATTAGGCTATACTATTGCTCATCAATCTGTAGTGGGGGATAATCCTAAGCGCATGGCAGAGGTCTTTCAATTAGCTAGCACTAGAGCGGACATCGTTATTAGTACTGGCGGATTAGGACCAACGCAAGGAGATATTACACGAAATGTATTAGCCGATTCTATTGGACGACCTATTGTATTTAATCAAGAGGCTATGGATGAGGTTAAAAAATTCTTTGACCGTGTAAAACGTACCGTGCCGGATGCAAGTCGTCGAGAAGCTGAGTTGCCTGAAGACGCAAAGGTTCTTAAAAATCCTGTAGGCGTGGCTCCTGGTGTTGTAGTGGAAGATGGAGACACTACATACATACTTTTGCCAGGACCTCCTGGTGAGATGAAGGGTATGTTCCACGATAGTGTGGTGCCTTATTTAATGAATCGATTTGGTTCGCAAGGTGTTGTTACCTCCTATCGCTATGGGGTATACGATATTCGCGAAATTGATTTAGAAAATACCTTAATGGATCTCATTAAGAACCAATCGAATCCAACCATTGCGTTACTCATTAAAAAGGGGTACATAGAGGTTCGTATTACTGCTAAGGCTGACACCTTAGAGGCTGCCCATGAGGTTCTCAACCCTTGGGATGCTATCATTCGAGAACGATTAGGCTCTCGTGTAGGACGTGACTTGACTGTTTCTATGGAGGCAACACTTGGTCATGTGTTACTTGAAGAGCATAGCACTATTAGTACTGCTGAATCCTGTACTTCTGGATTAGTTGGTAAGTTATTGACTAATGTCAGCGGTAGTAGTGAATACTACATGGGTGGCGTTATTTCGTATAGCAACGACATCAAACATCGTGTACTAGGTGTACCTCAAAACATGCTCGATACGTATGGTGCCGTAAGTGAGCAAGTTGCTAAGGCTATGGCAGAGGGGGCACGAACTGTGGGTCAAACAACATATGCCGTTTCTACGACTGGCATAGCTGGTCCCGGCGGTGGTAGCCCTGAGAAGCCGGTTGGTCTTGTGTGGTTCGGTGTAACTGGACCTCATGGGACAGTAGCTCACAAGGCTAATTTAATTGGTAATCGCGAAGATATTCGACAAAGTGCAGCAGAGCTAGCACTATATTATGTGTATACTTATATAACAGAAAAGGGGAAATAAAATAATGGCTGTAGATGGCAGACAAGCAGCGTTGGATAACGCGTTAAAACAAATTGAAAAAGACTTTGGTAAAGGCGCTATTATGCGTCTTGGTGAAGCGGCTGATCGCATGAACGTAGAGGTTATCTCCTCCGGTTCTCTTGCTATCGATATCGCTGTTGGTGTAGGTGGTTTCCCTCGTGGCCGTGTTATTGAAATCTACGGCCCAGAATCTTCTGGTAAAACAACAGTAGCACTTCATGCTGTAGCAGAAGCACAAAAACAAGGTGGCATTGCGGCATTTATTGATGCGGAGCATGCGATGGATCCAGTATATGCTCGTAACTTGGGCGTAGATATTAATAACTTATTGATTTCTCAACCAGACAATGGTGAGCAAGCTCTTGAAATTACAGAAGCTCTTGTTCGCAGTGGCGCTGTAGATATCGTAGTAGTTGACTCCGTTGCAGCTTTAGTGCCTAAAGCTGAAATCGAAGGCGAAATGGGCGATGCTCACGTAGGTTTACAAGCTCGTTTGATGAGTAAAGCATTGCGTAAACTGACTGGTATCATCAGCAAGTCTAAAACTGTTGTTATCTTTATCAACCAATTGCGTGAAAAAGTAGGCGTCATGTTTGGGAACCCTGAAACTACAACAGGTGGTCGTGCATTGAAATTCTATTCTTCTGTACGCCTTGATGTTCGTAAGGGTGAACTTATTAAAGCTAACAACGAAAACGTTGGTGCTCGTACTAAAGTTAAAGTAGTTAAAAACAAAGTAGCACCTCCATTCAAAACAGCAGAATTTGACTTGATGTATGGTGAAGGTATTTCTAAAGCAGGTACTCTTATCGATATCGGTACAAATATGGAAATCATCAATAAATCTGGTGCATGGTATTCCTACAATGGGGAACGTATGGGTCAAGGTAAAGAGGCGGCTAAACAATACTTGCTCGACAATCCACAAATCGCAGATGAGATTGATCGTATTATTCGCGATACATTAGCGGTTGGCACTGAAGAAATCGATGTAATCGGTGAAGAAGTAACTGAAGAAGTATAATCATGAGTGAAGAAACGATGCAAGCTGCTATGGATCAAGCGTATCGCTTCCTAGCTCAACGATTTCTAAGTTCCTATGAACTGACACAAAAAATGAGACGTAAACAAATCGAGGACCCAATCATTGAGCGGGTCCTCGAACGCCTTAGAGACTATGATTATATCAATGATGAGCGCCTGTCTGAACAAGTATTAGACTATTTGATGAAAGAACAAAAATACGGCGCCTACATGATTAAGCAAAAGATGAAACTTAGAGGTCTTACTGTGTCTCCGGAAATCTCTGATTATGATGAAGTGAAAGCCGCTTATCGTGTGGTGGAGAAAAAATTTGGTTCCATTCTCAATGAGGATTGCACTCCTCGTGTAAAAGTCTTTAATTTTCTCAAATATAGAGGGTTTTCAACGAGTACTATCCAAGTTGTGTGCAATGATTTTTATGAATAGATAGTACTTTTTCTGAGGCCTTACCAGGCTTGTAAAATCTTGACAGAAAGGGCTTTCAAGTCTAAAATTAATAATAGCCTTATTTATTTATATGATGATATGGCTAAATGATAATTTAATGCATGAAGGGCATAAAAAGGAGCATGAAAGCTCGATTTTGAGAATTTAAGAGGAGGTGAGACAGATTTTAGAAGATGTGGGACATATTTTAGAGTATTGTCTAATTGCAGTGGTAATGGTACTGATTGGACTAGGGGCAGGCTATTTTTTTAGAAAAAATATTGCTGAAGGAAAACTGAATCAAGCTGAACAAGAGGCTGCACGTATCATCGCAAATGGTGAGCGCACAGCTGAGTCTAAAAAGAAAGAAGCTTTATTAGAAGCGAAAGAAGAAATTCATAAGCTCCGTTCTGATGTAGAACGAGAAAATAAAGATCGCCGTTCTGAACTTCAACGTATGGAACGTCGTATTCTTCAAAAAGAAGAATCTTTGGATAAAAAATTAGACAATATTGAACACAAAGAGGAAGCTTTACATCGCAAAGAAGCTGACTTAGCCCAAAGCCGTGAAAAAATTGAAGCTTTGTATGAAAAACAAATGGCAGAGTTAGAACGTATTTCTGGCATGACATTTGAAGAAGCTAAGAATATCTTGTTAACAAATGTAGAACAAGAGATTCGTCATGAAACGGCAATTATGGTTAAGGAAATGGAGCAGCAAGCTAAGGATGATGCGGAGAAAAAAGCAAAAGAAATTATCTCCTCTGCAATCCAACGTTGCGCAGCTGACCATGTGGCGGAGACTACCGTATCCGTAGTGGCATTGCCTAATGATGAAATGAAAGGCCGCATTATTGGTCGTGAGGGCCGTAATATTCGCGCACTCGAAACATTAACAGGTATTGACTTGATTATCGATGACACACCAGAAGCAGTTATTCTTTCTGGCTTCGACCCAATTCGTCGTGAAGTGGCTCGTATTGCTTTAGAAAAATTGATTGTAGATGGTCGTATCCATCCAGCTCGTATTGAAGAAATGGTTGGTAAAGCTCGTAAAGAGGTTGACCAAACTATTAAAGAAGCTGGTGAACAAGCAACATTTGAAGCTGATGTTCATGGCTTACATCCTGAAATTGTTAAGATTTTAGGTCGTTTGAAATATCGTACTAGTTACGGTCAAAACGTTTTGAAACATTCTATTGAAGTATCTCATTTAGCAGGTTTGATGGCAGCTGAACTAGGCTGTGATGTAACATTGGCTAAACGAGGTGGTTTGATCCATGATATTGGTAAAGCATTAGACCGTGAACTTGAAGGTTCTCATGTTCAAATCGGTGTTGATGTGGCTCGTAAATATCGTGAAAGCGCAGCAGTAATTAACTGCATTGGCGCTCATCATGGTGATGAAGAGTTCCAATCTGTAGAAGCTGTATTAGTAGCAGCTGCTGATGCTATCTCTGCGGCTCGTCCAGGAGCACGTCGAGAAACATTAGAAAACTACTTAAAACGTTTATCTAAATTGGAAGAAATCGCTGAATCCTTCGAAGGCGTTGAAAAATGCTTTGCTATTCAAGCAGGTCGTGAGATTCGCGTTGTAGTAAAACCGGATAAGATTGATGAAGCTGAGTCTACATTACTTGTTCGGAATATCGTAAAACGCATCGAGTCTGAACTCGAATATCCAGGCCAAATTAAGGTCGTAATTATTCGTGAAACTCGTGTTGTGGATTACGCAAAATAATATGCTATAAGCGATAAGTATAGGCTGCAATGATTTCATTGCAGCCTATTATTATCAAATTTCATTTGCATATAATTTAAAGATACGGAGTATAGGAATCCTTATGTATTAATCTTTAATAGATGATGATTCCTATGATTCGTATCGGTTATTAAACCTATTGATTCGATAATTGATTAAATTACTTTACAAATAGAGGATTTTTTATTTATATATCGAATTAATATATATAAGGGAAGGAGGCGTTGGCTATGAGCAGATATTTTGAACATGAATTGATTGAACAAATCAAAGATGCAAATGATATTGTATCTGTAATATCCGAGCATATAGCTTTAAAGAAACGGGGCAAGAACTATTGGGGTTGTTGTCCATTTCATAATGAAAAGACGCCGTCCTTTAGTGTTGCCCCTGAAAAGGGCTTTTATTATTGTTTTGGCTGTCATGCATCGGGGAATGTCATTAAATTCCTCATGGAACTAGAGCATTTAAGCTTTGTAGAGGTTCTAGAGCGGCTTGCTAATCGTGCTAATATTCCCTTGCCGGAGGCAAAACTTTCACCAGAACAACGAGCTCGAGATGAACGACGAAAAAAACTATATGAAGCTTCAGAATTAGCGGCTACATTTTTCCATAACTGCCTTACTCAAACATCGATTGGTAAGGTGGGCCTTGATTACTTAAAAAAACGGGGCCTTACAAAAGATACGATTGAAAAATTCAAATTAGGCTTTGCTCCAGATGGATGGGATAAGTTGTATCGCGCCTTTCACGAACGTGGTATCGATGATTCTATTCTCTTGGAGTTGAATCTGGTTCGTAAAAACCAAAAGGGACAGTTTTACGATTTCTTTAGAAACCGAATTATGTTCCCTATTATGGATGGTAAAGGTCGTGTAGTTGCCTTTGGTGGTCGTGTTATGGATGACAGCACGCCAAAATATTTAAACTCACCAGAATCAGCCATCTTTGAAAAGGGAAAATTATTATTTGCCTTTGATAAGGCTTATAAATCTATTCGTCAAGAGCGACAGGCTATCCTTGTGGAAGGATATATGGACGTTATATCTGCTCATAACCATGGTGTTACTAATGTAGTAGCATCCCTGGGGACGGCTTATACACGAGATCATGGTCATATCTTAATGAGGCAGGCTGATGAAATTGTGCTGGCTTATGATATGGATGGCGCAGGTCGTCAAGCAGCAGCTAGGGCTATAGAACTATTACAAAATACGGACTTTAAGGTGCGTGTTCTGGCTATGCCAGATGGTAAGGATCCAGATGATTATGTACGTAATCATGGAGGACAAGCATTTAAAGATTTAGTAGCTAAAGCGGTTAAGCCTCTTGATTATTTATTAAGTGAGTCCTTAATTAAACATGACACAAATAATACGGAAGGGAAGCAAGCTGTTATGGCTGATGTATTCCCATATATTGCTAATATAGATAGTCAAACACAACGGGATGATGCTCTAAAGACATTGGCATTACCACTATGGCTTGATAATAGTAGTATTTTTAGATATTTCAGAGACTATGTAAAAAAAGGACAAATTGAATTGGTTGATACTGCGTCTGCACCGTTGCCAACACAGGATTTACCTAAAGGTGATGCAGAAAAATTATTGTCCTTAGCCTTTACAGATGGTGAAGTGTTACAACATATGATGAGCTATTTGCCATTAGAAGACTTTGAAAAAATTGAATATCGAGGTATAATAGAAAAGATATTCACCTTATTTAAACAAGAAGGTCGTCTAGATGATACTGCCATTCAATCTATTTTATCCTCATCGGACTATGATATTTACTCTAGATTGGTTGTTATGAGTGACGATGAATATAAGGTACAAGTGCCTGGATTAATCCGCAAGATAAGGCTTCATTCATTGCGTGAACAGTATAAAGCGCATTCAATTATGGCGGATCAATTAAAACGGGCAGGAGATTCGACATTTATTAGCGAATTACATAAGTGTCAGGAAATACAGAACTTAATTAGAGAATGGTCTAAGTAATATAATGTAAGAAGGAGAGCGCTGTGGCTAAGAAAGTACAAAAAAGTCAAATAGAGGAGATTGTAGAACAACTTCTTGAAAAAGGCCGAAAAACCGGCGTGTTGACACAATCAGAGATTTCAGATGCTCTTCATGAGCAGACTGGACTTACTGCGGAACAATTAGACGATATTTATACTACATTTGGTAAATTAAATATTGAAGTAGTGGCTGATATCGACAGTGAGGATGCGGACGCTCAGCCAATAGAACCAGAAGAAGAGGATGAAGAAGATACTCCTAATGAAAAGAATATCTCCATCGATTTAAGTGTAGACTCTGGTGTTAACATTGATGATCCTGTACGTATGTATCTCAAGGAAATTGGTCGTGTCCCATTGCTTTCTGCAGATGAAGAAATCGTTTTAGCAAAGCAAATTGAAGCTGGCGCAGCAGAAGATGCTACATATAAAGATATTCAACTTGCCAAAAAGGCTAAGAAAAAATTGGTAGATGCTAACTTGCGCTTAGTTGTAAGTATTGCAAAACGTTATGTAGGTCGCGGCATGTTATTCTTGGATTTGATTCAAGAAGGTAACTTGGGCCTTATTAAAGCTGTAGATAAGTTCGATTATACAAAGGGTTATAAATTCTCCACATATGCTACATGGTGGATTCGTCAAGCTATTACTCGTGCTATTG
Source organism: Veillonella sp. 20925_1_51 (assembly GCF_041431445.1). Taxonomy (NCBI): domain Bacteria; kingdom Bacillati; phylum Bacillota; class Negativicutes; order Veillonellales; family Veillonellaceae; genus Veillonella; species Veillonella sp. 20925_1_51. The sequence continues at coordinate 120,015 of NZ_JAPVXT010000002.1, read as the reverse complement.
CGGACCAAGCTCGTACGATTCGTATTCCTGTACATATGGTAGAAACAATCAATAAATTGATTCGTATTTCCAGACAATTATTGCAAGATAAAGGTCGTGAACCATTACCAGAAGAAATCGCAGAAGGTATGGGCATTACGGTAGAGCGCGTGCGTGAAATTCAAAAAATCGCACAAGAGCCAGTATCATTGGAAACTCCAATTGGTGAAGAGGAAGACTCTCACTTGGGAGACTTTATTGAGGACCAAGATGCTATTGCTCCAGACGATGCAGCTAGCTACATCTTATTACAAGAACAAATTGAAGATGTATTTACATGCTTAACTGACCGTGAGCAACAAGTATTGATCTTGCGCTTTGGTTTAAAGGACGGCAAACCTCGTACATTGGAAGAAGTAGGTCAACATTTCAATGTAACTCGTGAACGTATTCGTCAAATAGAAGGCAAAGCGCTTACTAAATTGCGCAATCGTGGTAAACGCGATAAAATTAAAGACTTCTTATAAGATATTGAATCTCTTAAGGGTTGTAATGCAGTGTTCTCTAGCACTGTGTTACAGCCCTTTTGTGTTATAATAAAGGTTAGTAATGTTTAAAATTATGATTATTTCTAATAGTTCTAATGACTCTATTAGTTTTATTAGTTTTACTAGCGCTAGAGTTATACAATTATAGAATCATCGATATAATCTGATAGTAATATATTGAAATGTAATGAAGGATTTAGGAGATACAATGTTTACAGTTACTAAACGTTTAGAGGTAAGTGCATCTCATCAATTAAAACTAGATTATCCTAGCAAGTGTCAAAATCTACATGGACATAATTGGATTATTACTGTCCATGCTCGTTCTGAAGAATTAGATCATAATGGCATGGTTATTGACTTTACTATTATTAAAGAAAAGATTCACGGCCGCTTAGATCATCGTCATATCAATGATGTATTAGGCGATATCAATCCTACGGCTGAAAATATGGCGAAATGGATTGCCGATGAGTTAGGACCGAAATGTTTTAAAGTAGAGGTTCAAGAGTCTGAAGGGAACACGGCTATTTATGAACGTGATTGAGATTTTCGGCTCCATTGATGGGGAGGGTAGTCGACAAGGCTTATTGACAACATTCTTGCGTCTTCATGACTGCAATATCCGCTGTTCATATTGTGATACCACTTATAGTTATGGCATTGATAGTACTTTCACAGATATGACCGTACAAGAGGTAGCTGATGCTATTGAAAGTTTAGGCAATCATCGAATTACCATAACTGGTGGTGAGCCACTATTACAAGAAGCTGCTGTAGTGGAGCTAATCGATGAATTAAATCGTCGTAAATCTACTAAACTAGAGGATAAATCGTGTACTGTTAAAAAATCGACTGTGAGAAATGAATTATCTGAAGGCACTCAAGGTGTATTAGCTGATGAAAGTCCTTACGATTTCAATATTGAAACGAATGGCACCATTATACCGAGCTTTCACAGAGACAATGTGTGGTTTACCTACGATTACAAGACGCCATCATCTTTGGCAGAAGAGTCTATGGATTTAGATATATTCAAAGTTTCTACAAGACAAGATTTAATTAAATTTGTAGTAGGTTCTGTAGAGGACTTGGACTGTATGCGTCGTATCATTAATGAACATCCTACAAAGGCTCAAATTTATGTATCCCCTGTGTGGGGAAAAATTGAAGCAGCATCCATTATCGATTATATGAAAACATATAATTTACAGAATGTACGATTCCAACTGCAAATTCATAAATTTGTATGGGATCCAGATGCGAAAGGTGTATAGTGTAGTTAGGATGTATCGAATCAGTATCCTATGTAATCAAAGTATGATGCATTGAGATATGATGACATCTTGATATAAAGGGGAAAATATGGATACAGAAAAAATAGAATCACTTATATATCAATTACTAGAAGCCTTGGGAGAGGACCCTAACCGAGAAGGCTTACTGGAAACACCAAAGCGCGTAGCACAAATGATGGAAGAAGTATATGAAGGGATTCAGTATACAAATGCAGAGATTGCTGAAATGTATGGCAAGACCTTTGCAGTTGATACAAATCAAATGGTAGTAGTAAAGGATATTACTTGCTTCTCTCATTGCGAGCATCATATGGCGCTCATGTATGATATGAGCATTAGTATCGGTTATATTCCGAAAGGTCGAGTTATTGGCTTATCTAAGATTCCTCGCATTGCAGAAATGTGTTGTAAGCGTTTGCAATTGCAAGAGAAAATCGGAGAAGATATAGCTGAGGTAATCTCTTTAGCAACAGGCTCTGAAGATGTGATTGTTCATATTACATCCTCTCATAGCTGTATGAGTGCACGGGGCATTAAATCTACCGATAGTCAAACGACGACACTGGCTACAAAAGGTGTGTTCAACGAAGACAATATGATTCATCGTTTTATGCTCATGAAACAGTCATAGAAATACGGTGTGCCTTGACTTAGTACTAGCCTATTCGGTATAATTAATGAGCTAGAAACTAACTGTGGGCCTATAGCTCAGGGGTAGAGCAACCGGCTCATAACCGGTCGGTCCCTGGTTCGATCCCAGGTGGGCCCACCAATTATGTTGATATCTACCGTCCTTGAGGATTCAAGGGCGGTTATTTTTATATATAATAATAGAGGAATTATGGAACCTAGACCTATGATGGATCGCTTAGAGGCGGTGTTTTCAATCGTACCAAAAGCTCATGCTATAGCTGATATTGGTACTGATCATGGATATTTAGCAGTAGAACTCATCAACCGTAATCGTGCTGAATTTGTTATTGCTGGCGACGTGCATAAAGGACCTTTAGAATCTGCAAAAGAATATGTTCAATCTTGTGGATTAACTTCTAAAGTAGATTGTCGATTAGGGGATGGTCTAAAGGTAACAGAGAAGGGCGAATTAAATGGTGCTATTTGCTGTGGTATGGGTGGATACCTCATGCGCGATATTGTAGATGCTGGTCCAGAGCCTTTAGAGTTCTACGTATTACAACCACAGAATGGACAAAAAGAATTACGTCAATATATGGTACAAAAGGGCTATGTTATCGTCCTTGAAATCATCGTTGAAGATGCAGGAAAGCTATACACTGCATTTTTAGCAGTGCGTAATGATCAGGTAGAAGCGTATACGGGCATGACTGAATACGTAGATGTTTATCAATCATTGCCAGAGGATTCATTATTATGGGCTGTAGGTGCTCTTTTGGAACATGAACGACCATCACTTTGGACGAAATATATTGAGTACTTAATATATCAACGGCAATGTGCACTAGACGGTATGACTGAGCAATTGAGCCATACAGATAAATATAAGGATTTAGAGCGTGAAGTAAAATTTCTGCACGGACTTTTAGAAGATAGAAAGAAGTGAGCTTTATGACAACAGTTCAACAAGTTATTACATTAATGGAACAATTGGCCCCTCGTTCTTATGCAGAATCTTGGGATAATGTAGGCCTCATGGTGGGTGATAGAAATGCTATCGTTACAGGCGTGTTAACTACATTAGATGTAACAGCGGAGGCCATTTTATATGCCATTGAACATGACTGTAATCTAATTGTTAGTCATCACCCGTTGATTTTTAAGGGCTTAAAACAATTGTCTTGTGATACGGCGCAAGGGCAAATGATTAATCAGCTGATTCAACATAATATTGCCGTTTACAGTGCACATACAAATCTTGATATTGCATCTGGTGGCTTGAATGATATGTTGGCAGAACGATTAGGTCTTATAGATATTAAAGGCTTTATCAAAACTGGTGAAGATACATTGTATAAGATAACCACTTTTGTACCGGAAAATGCTGCTGATGCGGTCCGTATTGCAATGGGGAATGCTGGCGCTGGACGCATTGGTAACTATGAATACTGTAGTTTTAGTGCTCATGGTGAAGGTCGTTTTGTAGGCAATGATAACTCTCATCCTGTAATTGGTGAAGCGGGATCTATGACAGTAGTACCAGAAGTACAAATTAATGCATTAGTGGATGGAATGCATTTACAAGGCGTAATTAAAACTATGAAAGATGCACATCCTTATGAAGAGGTCGCTTATGAGGTGCTATCCTTATTTGAGCCGAAAGGGGCAACTCAATATTTAGGTCGTATTGGTAGATTACCAAACGCCTTAAATTTAGATACATTCCGTGAATGGGTACAGGAAGCATTACCAGAGGCTAATATTCGTTTTGCTGGCATAGCGCCTAAAGAAATTCAATCTATAGCACTATGCTCTGGTGCCGGTGCTGAATTTATTAAGGATGCAGCTCGCTTGCGTGTAGATGCATATGTTACAGGCGATGTGAAATATCATGATGCACAATTAGCTAAAGAGCTTGGATTGCTTGTAGTTGATGCAGGACATTTTGGCACAGAATCTATTGTTGCTAGGGGTTTACGTGACTATTTACTTAGTAAAGATATATCTGTTCCTGTGAAAGCTTTTACAGAACAGAATGATTTCTTTTTCTTATAATATTGCATTTTCTTGCAACAAATAGGCTAGCTATGATAAACTGAATTGAAGCAAGTATGAAAGACGGTTGCGAGTCCATGGGACTCGAGGAAAGTCCGAGCTCCATAGGGCAGGATGCCAGATAACGTCTGGCGAGGGTAACCTTAGGGAAAGTGCCATAGAAAAGGAAACCGCCACATCAGTGGTAAGGGTGGAAAGGTGAGGTAAGAGCTCACCAGCAGTTTGGTAACAGGCTGGCTCGGTAAACCCCATCCGGAGCAAGACCGAATAGGGAAGGGTTAAGGGTGGTCCCGCCTACCTTCCGGGTTGTGTCGCTCGAGCGTGCAGGCGACTGTACGCCTAGAAAGATAATCGTCACCGCGCAAGCGGAACAGAACTCGGCTTATTGATTGCTTGCTTCCATATTTAAGATATAATTTATAGTATATAAGATTGTAGATCTTTGTTAGGAGAACTTCATGGCAATTACAGCGATTACTAGTGTACAAGAATTTGATGAAAAAGTACTTGGCTCTAAAGGTTTAGCTATTGTTGATTTCTGGGCTGCCTGGTGCGAACCTTGCACTGTTATGCGTCCAGAGGTAGAAGCGGTAGCAGAACGTTTGAAAGGACAAGTAACGTTCTTTAGTGTTGATGCAGAAGATAAAAATCTTCGTGGCGTTTTGTTGAAAGAAGACATTGATGGTATTCCATCCATGGTATTCTATCGCGATGGCAAAATGCTTGATTCCCTTGTAGGTTACAAGAAAGCTGATGTGCTTGAGTCTCTAATCAAGGAAGTTATCTAATTTAGTGATAATTGAAATTTTTTACAATATCATATAATACAAGGCTGTATACAAGTTGAATAAATTTTCTTGTATACAGCTTTTTTGTTTGAAATCTGTAGTTTTAACATTTATTAAGTGATATAATAAAGTTGTAAGAATATGATTGTTATCATAATAGCTATGATATATTGAATGGTAAAATTAATTATCATAGTATGATTATTATCATAATGGTTGTAGTTTATTAAGTAATATTGATATATTGCGCAAAGTTGTTGTAAGGAGGCTATATTCCGTGAAGAATCGTATAAACAGTTTATGGACACTCTTCCAAGAGCGACGTTTGAGTCGACGCACATTTATGAAATCCTGTGTAGCACTCACCGCTATTCTCGGTTTGCCACCAACGATGTTAGATACCGTTGTTAAGGCAGCTGAAACAACTGAATTGCCTACAGTGATTTGGTTACATGGTCATGAATGTACTGGTTGTAGTGAATCATTCATTCGTTCATCTTCTCCGTTTACATCCGATGTAATTTTGAACATGATTTCCCTTGAATATGATGATACTTTGGCGGCTGCATCTGGTGCACCATTAGAAGAACATTTAGAGAAAATCATTAAAGAAAAAGCAGGCAAATATATTTTGGCTGTTGAAGGTGGCGTACCACTCGATGAAGATGGTGTTTACTGTACAGTAGGTGGACGTACATTTAAAGAGTCTTTACTAGAAGCGGCTAAAGGTGCAGCAGCGATCATTGAATATGGTTCTTGCGCATCTTGGGGTGGTATTCAAGCGGCTAAACCAAATCCAACAAATACAGTATCTGTATCTTCTGTTGTATCTGGTAAGCCTATTATCAAAGTTCCTGGCTGTCCTCCAATTCCAGAGGTTATGACTGGTGTAATTATGCATTATGCATTATTCGGCCAAATCCCACCTCTTGATTCTCAAGGCCGTCCTAAACAATTTTATGGCAATCGTATTCACGATACATGCTATCGTCGTGCCTTCTTTGACTCTGGTCTATTCGTTGAAAAATTTGATGATGATGCATCCAAATCTGGTTGGTGCTTGTACAAAGTAGGTTGTCGTGGACCTCAAACATATAATTCTTGTGGTAACTTGCGTTGGTGGAATGGGTTATCCTACCCAATTCAATCCGGTCACGGTTGTATTGGCTGCTCTGAAAAGGGCTTCTGGGATAATGACGTATTCTATAAACGTTTACCAGATATTCCATTGGCTAAAACCATCACAACTGCTGATACGATCGGTACCGTAGCTGCTGTTGGTGCCACTGCAGCTGTTATTGTTCATGGTGCTGCAACTCTTACGCGTAATAAAATTCTTGATATGAAAGAAGAAAAACGCTTAAAAGAAGAAGGCTTATGGGACGAAAAGAAACATAATAATGGAGGAGGTCACTAATGAAACGCGTAGTAGTAGATCCGATTTCCCGTATTGAAGGTCATTTACGGGTAGAAATAAAAGTTGATGAAGCGAGTGGTAAGGTAGAGGACGCATTGTCTTCTGGTACTGCTTGGCGCGGTATCGAACTTGTTGCTAAAGATCGCGATCCTCGTGACCTTTGGGCTTTCGTACAACGTATTTGTGGCGTATGTACTACAACACATGCGTTGGCAGCGTTACGTGCTGTAGAGGATGCACTTGGTATTACCATTCCTAAAAATGCAAACTATATTCGTAATATCATGCATAGCTGTTTAGATGTACATGACCATATCGTACATTTCTATCACTTGCATGCTCTTGACTGGGTTAGCCCAGTAGCAGCTCTTAGTGCAGATCCAGCTAAAACTGCACAATTACAAAATGATGTATTAGCTACTTATAATGTAAGTGGTTTGGCGCCAGCTGAAACTGCGTCTAAAGACTCTGCATATCCTAAAGAGTTCCCTAAAGCTACCACTGCCTATTTTGCAGCGGTACAACAAAAGGTTAAGAAAATCGTAGAATCTGGTCAATTAGGCATCTTCTCCGCTCAATGGTGGGATCATCCTGATTATAATTTATTGCCACCAGAGGTTCATTTGATGGCCGTATCCCATTACTTGAATATTCTTGACCGTCAACGTGATATCGTTATTCCACACGTTGTATTTGGTGGTAAAAACCCTCATCCACATTACATTGTTGGTGGTATGCCATGCGCCATTTCAATGAATGACATGAATGCACCTATTAATACACAACGTCTTGCTGCGGTAGAACAATCTATTGCATTGGCTAAAGATCTAGTAGATAATTTCTATGTTCCAGATTTATTGGCTATTGGCAAAATGTATGTAGAAAAGGGCATGGTCGATGGTGGTGGCCTAGCGAAAAAACGTGTTATGTCTTATGGTGATTACCCAGATGATACATATTCTGGCATTTCTAATGGTGATTACCATAAGAAATGTGTGGTTCGCTCCAATGGTGTAGTTGAAAACTTTGCTTTAGGCGTAGATAAAGCTACATTTATTCCATTAGAAGGTAAAGACTTTATGGATCCTCAATACCTTAGTGAAGAGGTTGATCACTCCTGGTTCACATATCCAGATGGTAAAAGCTCTCTTCATCCTATCGAGGGTGTTACAGATCCTAAGTTTACAGGTCCTAAATCTGGTACAAAAGAAAAGTGGGAATTCCTTGATGAAGATAAAAAATACTCTTGGATTAAATCCCCAACATTCAAAGGTAAAACTGCAGAGGTTGGCCCATTAGCAAAATATATCGTTGTATATACAAAAGTAAAACAAGGTATCATTAAAGACCCAACTTGGGCAGAGTCTATGATTGTTCGTCAAATCGATACAGTATCTCAAGTATTAGGGGTACCTGCTCACGTATGGATGACTACTATGGTTGGTCGAACAGCTTGTCGTGGCCTTGATGCACAAGTAGCAACAAATATGAGCCAATACTTCTTCAATAAACTTGTAGCGAACATTAAAAATGGTGATACTACAGTGGCTGATACAACTAAGTTTGAGCCAAATACATGGGATAAAGATGCTAAAGGCGTTGGACTTGTAGATGCACCTCGTGGTGGTTTGGGCCACTGGATTCACATTAAAGATGGACGCTCTGCAAACTATCAATGTATCGTACCATCCACATGGAATGCATGTCCTAAGACTGCAGCAAATGAACATGGTGCCTACGAAGATTCCATGATTGATACACATGTAAAAATTGCAGATAAACCACTTGAAATCTTGAAGGTAATTCACTCCTTTGACCCATGTCTCGCATGTGCAACCCATTTATACAATAAAAAAGGCGAAAAAATTGTTTCCGTCAATACAGATGCATTGTGTAAATAAAGGGTGGTGGGCTTATGTTAATACATACTGACAAAAAGGCGTATGTCGTATTTAGTCTATGGCTGCGCATATTCCACTGGACTATGGTGCTAAGCGTAACTGCATTATTCTGGACAGGCCTATATATTGGTGATCCAGGATTTGCGGCTATCACAGGTAATCCAGAGCCAACCTTTGCTATTGATGGCTGGTTCTCTATGGAAACTATGCGTCGTATCCATTTCATTGCAGGGGTTATCTTAACATGCTCCTTTATTTTCCGATTTGCAGGAGCTCTTTGGAATCGAGGAGATAGATTATTACCTAAATTCCGCCAAAAACGGTATTGGTATGGTCTTAAAGAAACTACATTGCACTATTTGATGATTCCACAAAAACACGAACATCATTGGCTTCGTAACTCCTTAGCAAGAACTGCATATATGATGGTATATGTAATGTTTTTCTTTGAAATCTTAACGGGTTTAACAATGTATTCTATGGTGGATCCTAATGGTATTCTAGGAACCCTATTCGCACCAGTTGTTACATTATTTGGTGGTGAATATAAGGTTCACATTATTCATCACTATATTGCGTGGGGATTCTTGTTCTTTACTATCGTTCACGTGTACATGGCATTCCGAGAAGACGTTATGGAGGAATCCGGCGAAGTATCTGCTATGGTTTCCGGCATGAAGTATTATGCGCATGATCCAATCGATATTGAAGATCTAAACGGTAAACGCCGTCGTGGTGAACGTATCGATAAACCATCTGGTACTACATATCGTCCAAGTGATCCTAACGATCCTAGAGAAAGAGAATTACAAGATAATGACTAATACAAGTACTGATATCATCAGTGGCTTGGAACAATACGCGGACTCTGAGGGTCCGCGTATTGATTTAAATAGCCTTTATGATGATGGGAATAATGAAATTGTTCTACTTGGCGTAGGGAATATATTGCTTACTGATGAGGGATTAGGTGTTCATGTAGTGAAAGAGTTGAAAGAATCTTTCACATTTACACCAGCCATTTCCATTATTGATGGTGGCACAATGGGGATGGAGCTACTTACCTATATGCGTGGAATGAAGAAAATTCTTCTTGTAGATGCTATCAATGGTGGAGAAGCACCAGGAACTATATATGAGTTTCCTCATAAGGAATTAGAACAATATTTTACAGAGCATATTTCTGTACATGAAGTAGGGATGCAAGATATTTTACGTATCCGTGCTATTCAAGAGGATCCATTAGAGGATGCAGTGGTTATTGGCGTAGAACCAGAATCATTAGAAATTGGCTTTGAACCTAGTGCGCCTGTACAACGAGCATTACCAGAGGTAAAAGAGCGGGTATTACATGTTCTACAAGAATGGGGCGTAACTGCAGAGCTTAATACTTAAAATAATGCGTTTATAGGATATAAAGAGTATCTCTAATAGGAGTATTTATGATTGAGAATTATAGTAATGTTCGCGCTGTTTTAAATGAGTTGCGTTTAGCTCTTAAAAACTTGCGAGAAACGGGTGAGACATATTCAATTTATATTGAGAAAACAGGGCTCACAGAAGAAGAACAAGTGGAAGTATTAGAAACACTTGGCCGTGGTCATATTACGATTAACTTCAATGAAACTGATCAGCCTGTAGAGTGGTATGAATCTCAATTCTCTGGAATTTGGATTGGAACCTTTAAAAATGGCCGAGATGATTCAATTTTGCACACCGTAGAGGTTTCGAAGTATCCTGTAGTGGCTGGTGCATATGAAGAGGATATGGAGCTTGCAGAGGAAGATTTACAATCTTGGATTGATGCTGCTGGCCTATAATAAAAGAGACCCTGATAAGGGTCTCTTTCTTCTCTATTGATGAAAAGATTCTAGTAAATTTATTTTATTAATAGCATAATGTTAGTTTTTTATATTATTAGTATTTTATGCATCTTTTAGGGCATATATGATTGATTTATGCACAGAGTGATTAGTAAAATTATTTCAAATTTTATGAATTTAAGATGAAATCGGTTGAGATCCTTATATTTGTAGCGAAAAATATATTTGATATTTTGATTAATTAACGATTAAATCAGTAATTAACTGTATTTCATTGATTTTTAGTGATATAAATTTATTTTATAATACGGTTTATTGAGTAGTTATTTAGATAAGTAAAATAATAACTTATTCATCATGCTTATATATGGGATAAATGAAGAGAAATGTCTATAGAGTTTGTAGAAATCGCATGTTTACTGGGGTTATAGATATTATTTTTCCTATTGTTAACCTTGGCGATTTGCCTTAATTTACTAATTAATTTAAAATATGTGAGTAAAATACTTTGGAGGATTTATGTTACTTTCTATTGTAGTGCCTGTATATAACGAAGAAGAGAACATAGCGAATTTTTATAAAGCTGTAACTGATGTTATGTCAGGACTCACGTACGATTATGAACTAATCTTCGTAGACGACGGTTCTAGTGATTCGTCAGCTATGATATTGCGTGAAATTGCTTACAATGATAAACATGTCAAAGTGTTATTGCTTGCTCGTAATTTTGGGCATCAGACTGCGCTTACTTGTGGTCTTGATTATGCTCATGGAGATGCAGTTATTACAATGGACGGTGACATGCAGCATCCACCGGCTTTGATTCCTGAACTTGTTAGGTTGTGGGAGTCAGGCTATGATGTGGTGCGCACCATACGCGATTCAACTGAAGATGCTAGTTGGGCTAAATCTTTCACGTCTAAGTATTATTACAAACTAATGAACAAAATGGCCGATGTTCCTATTGTTGAAGGTGGATCTGATTTCCGTCTCATGAATAGTAAAGCATTGGGCACATTGAAACGGTTTAGAGAACATGGTCGTTTCTTGCGCGGTATTGTCGGTGCCTTGGGGTATAGACAAGCTGAGTTGCACTTTGTGGCGCCACCTCGTTTTGCAGGTGTCTCAAAGTTTAGTGTGCGTAAAATGATACGATTTGCTCTCGATGGGGTAACCGCCTTTTCAAGAGTTCCTTTACGGGCTGCCTTGTACGTCGGTGTACTATGTGGTGGGTTAAGCTTCTTGCTTATATTGCATCTTTTGTATGTATATCTTACGGGACAAGCCTTGAATGGATGGACTACCTTGGGCGTATCAATTTTGTTTATTGGTGGAATTCAACTCGTCGGACTGGGAATTATTGGCGAGTATGTAGGTCGTATTTTTGAAGAGGTGAAGCAACGGCCTTTGTATTGGGTTAAGTCAGCTATAAACTTTGATGAGCACGAAGATGCTCCATTACTTGGACCAAGTAGTGCAGATGTGTTTATGGCACCTGAGACTTATACTAACAAAAGCAAAGAAGACTAGCTGTATTTGTGAATGCAAATAAATAGACGGTTAGTATATTTTGAATAAATAACTTACTTTAAAAGTTTTGGAAAGGAAGCATATGAAGTCAAAATATAGTAAGGTTAAAATAACGGCATTAACATTAACTTTTGTGTGTGCCACAACAGCCATGGTAGGTGCAACAACATTACAATATGGTGATAAGGGCAAAAGTGTTACAGCGGTTCAACAACAACTAATTAAACACGGTTATAATGCTACAGATAAAAATGGTGTATATGGTAAAGAAACGAAATGGGCAGTTCGTCTGTTCCAACAAGATCGTGGCTTACCAGTGGACGGTATTGTAGGTCCTGCTACGTATAATGCATTGATGAGTGCTCCTCGTTCTACGAAGGCAGTATTGACTCAAAATGCTGCGACTAAAGCAGTAGCAACAAAATCCGCTTTCACAAACAACAATGCGACATCTCGGCGTGTTGCTGGTCAATCCATTACTGGCAAAAATATTAAATTAAATAATATTACGAAAAACGAAACACCAAGTAGCATTCATGCTATCTTGGCGGAAGCAGACAAATATCGCGGTGTACCATATGTATTTGGTGGTACTACACCAAGTGGTTTTGACTGCTCTGGTTACGTTAAATATGTATTTGCAAAACAAGGTATTTCTTTACCACGTTTGGCAGATGAACAATATAACGTAGGTGTTGAGGTTTCTCGTGCGAACTTAAAAGCAGGGGATTTGGTATTCTTTGAAACATATGAACCAGGTCCATCTCACTCCGGTATTTATATTGGTGATGGCAAGTTCATCAGCGCCACTTCCAGTCGTGGTGTAGCAGTAGCAGATCTTGATACTGGCTATTGGGGTGAACGCTATATCGGCGCAAAACGCGTTGTATAAACCAATACATATTAGCTTTAAAAGAGGCTATACGAATCAATTATGTTCTGTTGATTTGTATAACCTCTTTTTCTCATTTCTAGAAATATTGAATTTTATCCTTATATTTGCTATTGTGAAAGTCGGTAAATTCCGCATAATCTCAATGTTTTTAATAGATTTTATGTCATTTTTACGATATAATGAAGAGTAAATAATTTTAGGAGGAATATACACATGAAGGGTAATGAACTGCGTCAAGCATACTTGCAGTTTTTTGAAAGCAAAGGACATTTAAAATTAGATAGTTTTTCTCTTATACCAGAAAACGATCCATCTCTATTATTGATTGGGGCAGGTATGGCGCCATTAAAGCCTTTCTTTACAGGTAAATTGGTACCTCCTTGTCATCGTATTACAACAAGCCAAAAATGTATGCGTACAGGTGACCTTGAAAACGTAGGTCGCACAGCTCGTCACCATACATTCTTTGAAATGCTTGGCAACTTCTCCTTTGGTGACTACTTCAAAAAAGAAGCAATTCACTGGGCATGGGAGTTCTTAACTGAAGTTATTAAACTCGATAAAAATAGATTGTATGTTACTGTATATCCAGATGACCAAGAAGCATATGATACATGGCACAATGATTGTGGCGTAGAAGAAAGTCATATTACACGCCTTGAAGATAACTTCTGGGAAATCGGTGAAGGCCCATGTGGTCCTGATAGTGAAATCTTCTTCGACCAAGGTCCTGAACATGGTTGTGATGATCCTAACTGTGCACCAGGTTGTGACTGCGATCGCTATCTTGAAATCTGGAACTTAGTATTCACTCAATTTAATAAAATGCCAGATGGTTCTTATGAACCATTGCAACATAAAAACATCGATACCGGCGCTGGCCTTGAACGATTGGCTTCCGTATTACAAGGTTGTAAAACAAACTTTGAAACAGATTTGATTTTCCCAATTATTGAAGCTACAGCTAAACGCGCTGGTGTTACATATAACGAAAATCCAAATACTGATGTTTCTTTAAAGGTTATCGCTGACCATGCTCGTGCTGTAACTGCATTGATTTCCGATGGCGTATTGCCATCTAACGAAGGTCGTGGTTACGTATTGCGTCGTATTTTACGTCGTGCTGTACGTCATGGCCGTTTACTTGGTATTGAAGGTATCTTCTTAACACCACTTATTGATGTAGTAGTAGATATTCTTGGCCCTGGTATTAAATCCATTGCTGAGAAACAAGACTTCGTTAAACGGGTTGTACAAAACGAAGAAGAACGATTCAACCAAACCTTGGAACAAGGTCTTGAATTGTTGAATTCTTTGATTGATACACTTGCTGCTGAAAAAGCAACTGTAGTGCCTGGTACAGAAGTATTCAAATTATATGATACATACGGATTCCCTTGGGAATTAACAGAAGAAATTGCTTCTGAACGCGGCTTTACAATCGACCATGAAGGTTTTGAAGCAGCTATGAAGGAACAACGTGAACGCGCTCGTGAAGCTCGTGTAAAAGAAGATGCTAAGGTAGCAACACCTGACATCACATTCTTGAAAGACGAAGAGCTTCTTGAAGATGAAGCTGTAACTGCTTCTTCCGTATTAATGATTGGCAAAGGCTCTGAACGTTTGCAAACAGCTGCTGATGGCGATGAAATTACTGTTATCGTACGCACCACACCATTCCACGCTGAAGGGGGCGGTCAATTAGGTGATACAGGCTTTATCGTTGGCCCAATGGGTAAGGTAGAGGTTCATAATACAAAACGTTTACCTGAAGGCACTGTATACCATATCGGTACTGTTGTGGAAGGTTCCATTTCCGAAGGCGATGATGTAACGCTTGAAGTAGATACAAATCGCCGTGCTGCTATGGCTCGTAACCATACAGCAACACATTTGTTACATGCCGCATTGAAAAAGGTTCTAGGCGAGCATGTTAACCAAGCAGGTTCCTTAGTAACTCCAGATTACTTGCGTTTTGACTTCACTCACTTCTCTCCTGTAACACAAGAGGAACTTGATCAAATTGAAGCTCTTGTAAATGAAGAGATTTTAAAAGCTACAGATTTAGCTATTGCTGAAATGTCTATGGACGAAGCAAAAGCTAAAGGTGCGATGGCACTCTTTGGTGATAAATATGGTGATGTAGTTCGCGTTGTAGAGGTTCCTGGTTTCTCCGTTGAATTATGTGGCGGTTCTCATGTGGGTAATACAGCTTTCATTAGTTCATTCCGCTTAACATCTGAAGCGGGTATCGGCTCTGGTGTACGTCGTATTGAAGCAATTACAGGTCGCGCAGCTCTAGATGCAGCAAAATATGATCGCTTGACTATCGAACGTATGGCAGGCGAGCTTAAAACTAAAGCACCTCAAGTAGAAGAACGTTTACACCAAGTATTGGCTGAAGCAAAAGAAACTGCTAAAGAATTAGAACAAATTCGCAAGGAGGTTTCTGCAGCTGGTGCGGCAGATATCATTGCTGGTAAGGTAATGATTGGTGACGTTGCATTTGTAGCGGCTGCTGTAAAAGCTTCCTCTATTGATGAGTTACGTGATATGGCTGATATGGGCCTTGATAAATTAGATGGTTCTGGCGTAGTCCTCGTAGGTGCTGCTATGGGCGATGATAAAGTTAACTTTGTATGTAAAGTATCCAAAGATGTAGTGGCTAAAGGTGCTAAAGCTGGTAATATCGTAAAAGCAGCAGCTCAAGTAGCTGGTGGTAATGGCGGTGGCCGTCCAGATATGGCTCAAGCAGGTGGTAAAGAACCAGCTAAATTGATGGAAGCATTAAAAGCTGGTGGTGAAGCTTTAACATCTATGTTACAATAGGCATATAATTTTATAATTATACTTGTATCTGTTATAGAAAAATTTTATGATGCATAAAAAGTTACTGACTTTGTACCTTTAATTCAAGTATAATAGTAGGCGAGGTTTCACTTTTACAGTGAAACCTGCCAATGTAATAAAAAGGAGGGATACGATGAAGGTTTCTGATGAAACTATGTTATTCCGTAAAGTAGACGATGAACCGATGACAGCTGAAGAGGTTCTTACTCGTGTTTATCAATCTATTCACGAAAAAGGTTACAATCCAATCAATCAAATCTTAGGGTATCTTATTTCTGGAGATCCAGCGTACATTACAAGTTATAATAATGCACGTTCTGATATCCGTCGTTTAGAGCGGGATGACTTGATTGAGGAATTGTTGAAAGAATACGCAAAGGCAAAACAACTATAATGAGAATTATGTCATTAGATGTGGGCAGCCGTACTATCGGTATTGCCTGTAGTGATGCACTGCTCATGACAGCACAAGGTATTGAAACCATTCGTAGAACATCTCTTGAAAAAGATTTTAATCGCTTACAAGAACTCATTGCTGAATATGAAGTACATGAGCTTGTAGTAGGTATGCCGAAGAATATGAATGGTACAAAAGGTGAACGAGCTGAAAAGACTGAAGAATTCGTTGAAAAGATGAAAGAAGTCATCGATTTACCTGTTTCATATTGGGATGAGCGGTTATCTACGGTTATGGCTGAACGCCAACTCATTGCAGCTGACGTAAGTCGTAAAAAGCGTAAATCCGTTATTGATAAAATGGCAGCGGTTGTAATTTTGCAAGGATACTTAGATCGCTTGCAGTTCAATAAATAAATCTTTTTTTCCACAAGGAGGGTTTCCAATGGTTGACCAAAACTTTGAAGGTGAAGTGTATTATTTAGAATTCGAAGACGAAAACGGCAATAAACAATACTTCACAGAAGATGTTGTTCTAAACCATGAAGGTCGTGAGTATGCAGTTCTTGTACATGTACAAGACGAAGAGGCAGACCACGAAGGTCAAGATGACACATACATGATCTTGGCTAGCATCGAAAAAAATGAAGAAGGCGTAGAAGTATACGTACCTTTAGATGAAGAAGATGAAGTTTTTGAGACTCTAGTAAAATTGTATGAAGAAATGGAAGATGGCGAGTAGTTGTTTTCTTTATAAATCTAGCGTGTTGTCTTTGGGCAATACGCTATTTTTATTTGTTATATATTAAGATGCCCATAATATGATAATGTCCTTTTATATAGGGGAAATATGGACTTTATGGTATAATAAGATGATAAATACTGTTATGTTACAGAAAGGAACTCAACGTCGTGAGAAAAGCCTTAAGATATATTTTAATCCTTATTATTGTAGGCGTATTAATCATCGCAGGTGGTTTGGGAGCAATTTATTTAGTGCCAAATACCTTTGCGCAAGATGATGGTACACAGGTACTTGTCATCGAAAAGGGGCAGACTGGTACTGAAATTGCAGACATGCTCTATGAACGAGGTCTTATTCGTTCCACACAAGGATTTAAGCTTTGGTTATATTTGAGCGGTACCAATGATAAACTTCAAACTGGTCACTATCAAATTCCTAACAAGGTAACTGTGCGAGAACTCATTTCTTTATTACAAGAAGGTCATGTAGAATCTATTCGTGTTACAATTCCTGAAGGATACACAGTTGGTGATATAGCTATCGTTCTTGAAAAAAATCAAATTATGAAGGCAAAGGATTTCTTAGCAGAAGCAAAGACCTTTGTACCATATCCATATATGAAAGGTACAAGACCTGCTACATATCCGGTAGAGGGCTTCTTATTCCCAAGTACTTATGAAATTCCAGTAGGTGCAACGCCACGTGAAGTGATTCAAATGATGGCTGACGAAATGAATCGTTACCTCACACCGGCTGTGAAGAAACAAATTCAAGCTCAACACATGAGTATTCATGACTTTGTAACATTGGCATCCATTGTTGAACGTGAATCTTTATTTGATGCAGATCGTCCAACAATTGCAGGGGTATTTAAAAAACGGTTAGCCCATGGTATTCCATTGCAATCTGATGCGACAATTTCCTATGTACTAGGTTATGCAAAAGAAGATGTAACTATTGGTGATACACAATTACAAAGCCCTTACAATACATATGTATCCAAAGGTTTGCCACCTGGTCCAATTGCGAACCCTGGTAAAAAAGCATTAGATGCAGTCTTGCATTCTGAAGATACAGATTATTTATACTTTGTAGCAGATAAAGATGGACATAACCACTTCTCTAAAACATATGAAGAACATTTGGCGGAAGTTCATAAAATCTATGGTAATGATACGGCTACATCCTCTAATACAGAGGCCGCAGTACAAGCTGGTCCTAACTATGACGTGGCTGTGGCAACGACAGAGCCTAACTACAATTACAGCTCTGAAGAAGCGGTGGAAGCAGATTCTCAATATGTTAATGTGGAACCTACGTACAAATATACACCAACAACGGTTCCAGCTGCTGAAATTCCAGCACCAACACCAGCTCCACAAGCACCAGCTCAATCTGCACCAGCAACTCAATCATCTAGCGCTAACTCTTATGTGCCGACTACAACACCTGCTCCAGAATCTATGCAAAATGTTGTACCAAGTACACAACAAGTACCTCATATTGAAGTAAAGCCAGCTGAATCTGTGGATCGTTCTACGTTGGTAGTTCCTAGTGGTAATAGCAATAAATAATGTAGGAGATTGAATCTACTTTCATGACATTAAATAATATTTTAAATGAACAGCGTATTTATGCGATGATTAATGATGTACCGATTTTACGTGAATCCGAGGTTCATCTATTTGAAGAATTAATAGGTTTGTACCGGCCCACCTCTGTGTTAGAGGTGGGCACCGCCATTGGTTACTCAGCTTTATTGATGGCTCCGCTACTCGATAAAGAGGAGGGACACATTACATCTATTGAATTAGATGATGTGCGTCACGAAATGGCGAAATATTATATTAACCAATCCGATTATGCCGATAAAATTACATTGTTGAAAGGCGATGCGTCTCAAGTCTTAACGGAACTCACTGGGGAATATGATCTAGTGTTCTTAGATGGTCCTAAGGGGCAATATCTAAAGCAATTAGAGCTCATTTTGCCTCATGTGAAAGAAGGAGGCGTTATCCTTGCAGACAATGTACTTTTTAGAGGCTATGTAAGAGGCGATAAGGAGCCGCCAAAACGGTTTAAGACTATCGTAAAACGGTTAAAGGAATACTTAACGTATGTTGAAAATAAAGAATTGTTTAACACCACCATCTATCCAATGGGTGATGGTATGAGTGTGAGTGTGTGGAAAGGGCACAACAAATAATGGCAGAACATTTTATGGAATTGCTTTGTCCAGCCGGTAATATGGACAAGCTTAAAATGGCGATTCGCTATGGTGCGGATGCTGTATATTGTGCAGGCAAACGTTTTGGCTTGCGCGCAGGTAACTCTAATTTCTCCGACGAGGAATTAAAGGAAGCTGTAGAATTCGTACATGCTCATGGTAAAAAACTCCATGTTACATGTAATATCATTCCTCATAATGAGGACTTTGAAGGTTTAGAGGACTATTTGAAATTCCTTGAAAGCATCGGCGTTGATGCAATCATCGTAGCCGATATGGGTATCTTTAGCCTTGCTAAACGCGTGGCTCCAGGCCTTGAGCTTCACGTAAGTACACAAGCATCTACAACAAACTGGCATACAGTGCAAATGTGGAAAGAACTGGGGGCTACACGCGTCGTAGCGGCTCGCGAAGTATCCTTAGCAGACCTTAAAGAAATGAAGGATAATGTAGATATCGAAATCGAATCCTTCGTACATGGTTCCATGTGTATTTCTTACTCTGGCCGTTGCCTTTTGTCTAACTACATGACAGGCAACCGTGATGCGAACCGCGGTCAATGTTCTCAATCTTGCCGTTGGAAATATTCCCTTGTTGAATCCAACCGACCTGGTGAATATTATCCAATTGAAGAAGATGAGCATGGCACATATATCTTTAACTCTAAAGACTTGTGCTTGATTCACCGCATTCCTGATTTATATGAAGCTGGTATTGATAGCCTTAAAATTGAAGGACGTATGAAATCCGTTCACTATTGTGCAACAGTAGCAAAGGTATACCGTACAGCTATCGATACATATCTTAAAGAAGGTAAAGATTGGTATGTTCGGCCAGAATGGATTGCAGAATTAGAAAAGATTTCTCACCGTCCATATACAGATGGTTTTGCAGAAGGTCGTCCTGATGAAACAGCTCAAAACTATGGTAAATCTACCAATACACAAAGCCATGACTTCATCGGTTTAGTTATGGGCTACAACGAAGAAGAAAAATACGTTGATCTTGAACAACGTAATAACTTCAAGGTAGGCGATAAAGTAGAATTCTGCCAACCTAAAGGTGAACTTGTGGAAACTGTAATTGAAAAAATGACAGACGAAGATGGTAATCCAATCGACGTAGCGCCTCATGCGCAAATGAAGGTGCGTATCTACATGGATACACCACTTGAGCCATATTCTATGATGCGCCGTGAGTGCAAACCAAAAGAAGCTTAGTAGGTAGTATATTAACGAGAAACATATCTAATGGATGCCTATACTAGCGACATGTATAGCATTTACATTTTATAGTAATGATGTGTAGGAGGACTTATGAGTGGTACATCTTTAGAACCGAGTAAATCTATCGGTGCATTTACTGATGTACCAGATTTAGCAACCTCTGGGGAAGAGGCGTATGTGTACTTTCATCTTGAACCGAAGCATACGAACTATATCAATCGCATCATTGAAGGCTATGAATACTTAGGTGTTATGACATCTATTGATGTAAATGGACGTTGTATGCTAAGGTGTACACCTTCAACACGGCCCTTGGCTATTGAATTATTAAGTAGTCTATCGGATTATGTCACTATCGAGGATTAATATAATATTTTTATAATTACATCAAACTGTTTAGACCTAGTAGAGAAATGAGAGTATATCTATGAAACAATCTATGTTGAAACGTGCATTATTAACAGCTTGCCTTAGTGTTTCTATGGCGGGTGTAGCTATGGCGGGCCCAGTAGGTCCAGTTGTCATTCCTCAAGCAGGGGATGTAGTAGTTATCAATCATGGTCCTGATATGACCTTCACTGGCAATATTAACTTTGATGTGGAAAGCCAAACTAATAACAACTTACAAATTGGTTCCTCTGTGATTCCTAATGTTGTATATGGTGCAGCGTTCAATAAAACTGGTGCGCCAGATACAATTATCCCAGCGCAAACTTACGTGTATGTAGGCACAAAAGATGGGGCGAATGCTTTCACTGAGGCTAGCGATGCTGACAAAAAAGGTGCTAACTGGAATGTAGAAACCTTGAAAAAAACTAAATCTGGTGACGTGCAATTGGCAAGCCGTGGCATTCCTGAAAAGCCATTGGCAAATCAAGTAGCAACTATTAAAGATTCCATTATGCTTAGCGCTGTAGACCTCAGTACAACAGAGGTAGGCCGCAATAGCAAGGGCGTTTTATACATGACGGTTCCTAAGGAATTAAAATTGACTGTTGACACAGGTATTCCTGAAGACGTGCGCGAAACAATGCCAGCTATGTTCCGTGGTAAAATGGGTGATTCCCTCATGGTGAATCTCATGCCTTTAAATGAAGAGGAAAAACAACAATTAGCGGCAAACCCACATAATGCAAATACAATCGTATTCAACCGTGGTATGAGCATGGCAAAAATGATTGGTTCCTCTGCACGTACAAGTAAAGTGTACACATATATGAAGGATCATTACTTGAACCTCGTTATCGTAGCAAAAGATTACGACGATAACGGTGCACGTGGTAGTGGTGTTATGATGGTATCTAAACAAGATAACTCTAACGATGTACTCTTAACATTATATAAAGGCCCAGATCTTTCCAATAGTAAGTTGGAAAAAGTAATTGGTGCTATGTTATCTACAAACTTCAAACGCTAATAATCTAGCTCATGTACAGTGAGCTGTAGTACAGCTACATTGGTTAGCGTATATATGATAATCTTAATAAACGGTTCGAGTTTGATATGTACCCCTCTTAATAGACAACCCGTAAAAGGGGTACATATCAGTTATATCGGGCCGTTTTTATATGATGTGTTTGAAGGCGTTTCTTTAATTTATAGAATTTATGAAATTTACTATTGAACCGTATTGAATTTTTTAATTCTCTGTGATACTATAATCTAGTAAAAGTTATGCAAAGGACATGATTCTCATATCCCTGTGTACCAGAGAGAGGCAGATGCTGGAAATGCCTTACACATATATTAGAGTTACCCCCTTTAAACTGATTTGTCGAACCTAAGTAGGCAAATACGGCCGCCACCGTTATCGGGCTTAATGAAGTGAATTACTATACATATATATTTGTATAGGTAGTTAACTAGGGTGGAACCGCGAATGATCTTCGTCCCTTGTTTGTAGGGATAGAGGGTCTTTTTTTATTACCAAAATCCAACTATCCTAGTTTATAAATTGGAGGAAAGAAAAATGGCAGATGTAAAAATCATTTTACCTGATGGTAGTGCAAAGGAATACGCTGCTGGCACTACTCTTGGGGAAGCAGTAAAACAATTATCTAACAGCTTGGCTAAAAAAGTACTTGCTGCTAATGTAAATGGCGAATTAACAGACCTTCGCGAAGAACTCGTAGATGGTTCTGAAGTAGCTTTCTTAACATTCGAAGAAGATGGTGGTAAACATACTTTGCGCCACACAGCTTCTCATATCTTGGCTCAAGCGGTAAAACGCTTATGGCCTGAAGCTAAATTGGCTATCGGTCCTGCTATCGATAAAGGTTTCTACTATGATATCGATATGGAACATACTTTGACTCCTGAAGATTTAGGCAAAATCGAAAAGGAAATGAGTCGTATTGTAAAAGAAAACTTGCCTATCACTAAATCTGTAATGTCTCGTCAAGAAGCTATCGAGTTCTTCAAATCTAAAAATGAAGACTACAAGGTAGAATTAATTGAAGATCTTCCTGAAGATGCTGTTATCTCTTGCTATGCGCAAGGCGACTTCATCGATCTTTGTGCAGGCCCTCACGTGGCATCCACTGGTAAGGTAAAAGCTTTCAAATTACAAAGTATTGCAGGTGCATACTGGCGCGGCGATGAAAATAACAAAATGCTGCAACGTATTTACGGTACAGCATTTGAAAAGAAAGAAGAACTAGATGCATACCTTCATATGCTTGAAGAAGCGGCTAAACGGGACCACCGTAAACTTGGTAAAGAACTTGGTTTGTTCGTTATCAAAGAAGAAGGTCCTGGCTTCCCATTTTTCTTGCCAAAAGGCATGGCTCTTCGAAACGAATTGGAAAACTTCTGGCGCGAAGTACATCATGATTTCGAATATGATGAAATCCGCACACCAATCATCTTGAATAAACAATTGTGGGAAACATCTGGTCACTGGGAACATTACCGTGAAAATATGTATACTACAATCATTGATGACGAAGAATATGCAATTAAACCTATGAACTGCCCAGGCGGTATCTTGGTTTACCAAAACGAAATGCATTCCTACCGTGACTTGCCACTTCGCTATGCAGAACTTGGGCTAGTTCACCGTCATGAATTATCTGGCGCACTACACGGCTTATTCCGCGTTCGTGCTTTCACACAAGACGATGCGCACGTATTTATGTTGCCTGAACAAATGCAATCCGAATTGATGAAAGTTATCGAATTGTTCGATCGTATCTATAGCCAATTCGGTTTGAAATACCATGTTGAATTGTCTACTAAACCAGATAATGCAATGGGTGATGATGCAATTTGGGAAGCAGCTACAGAAGCATTGCGTAACGCTATCGAAGCAAAAGGCATCGATTATGTTATCAACCCTGGCGACGGCGCATTCTACGGCCCTAAACTTGACTACCATATCGAAGATTCCTTGGGCCGTACATGGCAATGTGGTACTATTCAATTGGATATGAACTTGCCTGAACGCTTCAACGTAGAATATATTGGTGAAGATGGTCAAAAACATCGTACTATCATGATTCACCGTGCATGCTTCGGCTCCATGGAACGTTTCATCGGTATTTTGACTGAACACTATGCTGGTGCATTCCCAACTTGGATGGCACCTGTTCAAGTGAAAGTATTACCTATCTCCGAAAAACACGTGGAATACGCTAACCAATTGGCAAAACAAATGCGCCATGACTACGTTCGCGTAGAAGTAGACGATCGCAACGAAAAAATTGGTTACAAAATTCGCCAAGCACAAATGGAAAAAGTTCCATACATGCTCGTTGTTGGCGATAAAGAAATGGAAGATAATTCCGTTAACGTACGTAAACACGGCGGTGACGAATTAGGTACAGTTCCATTCGACGAATTCTTCAACTCCATTAAAATTGAAATTAAAGAACGCAACTAATTGACTATTATGACTCATCCATCAATATTACCGATGGATGAGTTGTCATGTTTGAAATTGTTATAATCTAATTTCTTATATGCATCAAAATAAGATTTAATTTCTTATATGCATCAAAATAAACAGATATAAATTTAGCCTCCATATACTAAAGCCTTTCATTAGACTTAAGTCTAGGCGTTGGCCATTTGTATAGTGGGGACTATCTCTTTAATTGTTACCTGTGAGTAGCGAAAGGAAATAGTATGAAAGAAGTAAATTCATATGGCTGGAAAGCCGTTATTGGTTCCTCCATTGGTTATGCTATGGATGGTTTTGATCTCTTGATTTTAGGCTTTATGCTAACCTTGATTTCTGGAGATTTAGGCTTGACCACTGGCCAAGCAGGTTCATTGGTGACGTGGACCTTGGTTGGTGCCGTACTTGGTGGTTTCATCTTCGGTACCTTGTCAGATAAATTTGGTCGCGTTCGCGTATTGACTTGGACTATCGTGCTATTTGCAGTATTTACTGGCCTTTGTGCCTTTGCTCAAGGCTATTGGGATCTTCTTATTTACCGCACAATCGCAGGTATTGGTTTAGGTGGTGAATTTGGTATTGGTATGGCACTCGCTGCTGAAGCTTGGCCTGCACAACATCGTGCAAAAGCAACAAGCTATGTGGCCCTTGGTTGGCAATTAGGTGTGTTGGCTGCTGCCTTGTTAACACCATTACTCATTCCTATTATTGGATGGCGCGGTATGTTTATGGTTGGCATTATTCCAGCACTAGTTGCTTGGGTATTCCGTGCGAAACTACATGAACCAGAAATTTTTGTACAAAGTAAAGAAGATAAAGAGCATTCACATACAAACTCTTTCAAGTTATTAGTAAAAGATGTAAGAACTACAAAGACATCTATTGGTGTTGCTATTTTAACATCTGTTCAAAACTTTGGTTATTACGGTATTATGATTTGGTTACCTAATTTCTTAAGTAAGCAATTAGGTTTCTCTCTAACAAAATCTGGTTTGTGGACAGCGGTTACTGTTTGTGGCATGATGGTCGGTATTTGGTTATTTGGCCGCTTGGCTGATAAAATAGGTCGTAAACCTACATTCATCCTATTCCAAGTATGTGCTGTAGCATCTATTTTGATTTACTCTCAACTATCTGATCCAACTGCCATGCTATTTGCCGGTGCTATCTTAGGCGCCTCTGTAAACGGTATGATGGGTGGCTATGGTGCTTTGATGGCAGAAGCCTATCCAACAACTGCTCGTGCAACGGCTCAAAACGTACTATTTAATATCGGTCGTGCTGTAGGCGGCTTTAGCCCAATGGTAGTAGGCATGATTATCTCTATGTACTCCTACCAAGTAGCAATTGCATTCCTAGCTATTATCTACGTACTTGATATTCTAGCAACTGTATTCTTAATCCCTGAACTTAAAGGTAAAGAATTAGAATAATATAGTGAATATCTAAAAGGCTCTGTCTCATGACAGAGCCTTTTGGTTTATATATGATTGTTATGAAAGTACAGTATTATGCGATTCCAATCCAGTGCCAATATGTAAGGGCAAATACGAGCATCATTACATAGCCAATAATAGTCAATGGAATGCCTGTAGTCATAAATGTTTTTACGTCGAATGTGTCGGTACCGTAAGCTACCATACCTTGTGGAGAGTTTACTGGTAATACTAGACCGAAGCAGATTGCATATTGCATAAGCATGGTTACCCCAATTGGATTAAGACCTTCTGCGTTATGTCCTACTACAATAGAAATTACAATAGGAATCATAGCAGAGGAGAGGGCTGTAGCAGATGCAAAGCCTAGGTGGATGACAATGAGGAAGGCAGCCATTACGGCAATTAATATAAATACGCTGGCACTTTCAAGGGAGAAGGCGTTTACGAATACTTGAGCAAGCCAAGTAGCTGCCTTTGTTTTCAGTAATACAGAGCCAAGACCGATACCAGCACCAAACATAACGATGGAACCCCAGTCAATGTTTGGCTGTGCAAATTTCCAGTCCATAATACCAATTTTAGGGAAGAAGAACAATGCGATGGCAACAATTGTTGTAGTTGTTGTGTCGATAGAATGGAGCTTGCCACCGGTAGCCCACAATGCGAGAAGACCGATAGAGATACATAACAGTTTCTTTTCATCAGTACTCATAGGACCGATTTCTTGGCGCATTTTAGCGAGTTGTACATCGCCACCTATAAGTTCCTTGAACTCTGGCTTGATTAATGCTTGTGTTAAGAAGTAGGCGATGATAACCATAACGATGGAGAATGGAGCCGCTGCAGTAAGCCAATCTATCCAGCTAATAGATGTATTCATCTGAGTTTGTATAAAGCCTACAGCCACAAGATTTTGTGCGGCAGCCGTTTGAATCATAATATTCCAGAACGTATCGGCTTGTACGGCACCTGCCATGAGTAGCGCGGCTACGCGGCTTTTACGTTCAATGCCTAAGTTCTCAACAATACCAATGATAATTGGTGCTAGGCAAGCAATACGAGCTGTTGCACTGGGTACGAAGAAGGCGAGGATAAGACCTGTAATAATAACACCTAAATAAATACGGCTAACCTTAGTACCAACGCTAGATAGTACTAACATGGCGATACGACGATCGAGACCCGTTTTACGCATGGCTACAGAGATAAACATAGCAGCACCTACAAGAATCATGGCTGGCGAAGAATAACCAGAAATGATCAGCTTCAAAGCATTGGCTGTGCCCATCGCCTTAGCAGGTGCTTCGGGATTCGGTGAGAATCCTAATAGTAAAGCGGTAAGTGCAGTAATCATGGTAGCACTTACTGGATAGGAAACAGCTGAGGTCATCCATAAGATGATGGCAAAGGCGAGTACACCGATCATACGATGACCACCGGTAGATAATGTTTCTGGTGTAGGTAATAATAAAATGCCACCTAGAACAATGAAAGATAAAATAAGTCCAATATTTTGAGCAGTTGTACGCACCTTTTGTGGAGGGGCAGTAGTTGTTACACTCATAATAAAACTCCTTTCAATTTGTATCATAACTATTACTGTATAATAATAAATAAGGTGAACTATATAAACTAGACTATCCTATAAAGTATACTATTCTATAAAGTACACTATCCTATAATATATGCTATTCTATAAAGCACACTATATAAGCTAGACTATTCTATAAATAGTATTGTATCGTATTTTCTATAGAATTAGTTGTATAATTTATAAGAATATTGTATACATAAAGAGAGAGCGGTGTCAGTAAGTATACCTATATACAGAACTTATAATGTCTGTTATACTATAAGAGTTGTAATAACAAATTCATTGTTAAAAGCTCAATATTTTTTGTTGACTTTCACCAGTCGATTTGTTATTATGATTAAGTAATTTATGAAGCAGAGGCCATCCGCCACTCACCTAATACCGAGAAGTATGAGGTTAATATAGAGAACTCTATTCGGATGGTGTTTGCCGTCCGTTTTTTTTATTCTCTTGGAGGTGAACGCTATTAGCAAGGATACACCACGCATTAATGAAGAGATTCGTGCTCGTGAACTTCGTGTCGTAGGTCCTGAAAACGAACAAATCGGCATTATGTCTGGCCGTGAGGCATTGGCATTGGCTGAAGAAAAGCATCTTGATCTTGTGGAAATTGCACCTAACGCTAAACCACCAGTAGCTCGCATTATGAACTATGGTAAATATCGTTATGAACAACAAAAACGCGAGAAAGAAGCGAAGAAGAAACAAAAAATCGTAACTTTAAAAGAAGTTAAGTTACGTCCACATATTGAAGACCATGACTTTTACGTAAAAATGAAAAACGCATCCAAATTCTTGGGTGAAGGTAACAAAGTAAAAGTGACTATCATGTTCCGCGGCCGTGAACTTTCACATCCAGAACTAGGCATGGCAGTGTTGACACGTTTCGCTGAAGAACTCAAAGAAACAGCGTCTATTGAAAAAGCAGCTAAATTAGAAGGTCGTAACATGACCATGATTTTAGTAAGTAAATAATGTTTTGGGAGGATTATAATTATGCCAAAAATTAAAACTCGTCGCGCAGCGGCTAAACGTTTCGCAGTAACTGGTACTGGTGAATTCAAGCGTGCAAAAGCTTTCAAAAGCCACATTCTTGAGAAAAAATCTCCAGCTCGTAAACGTAATTTGCGTAAAGCTACATTGGTTGCAAAAGCTGACCACAAACGCGTAGCTAAATGCTTACCATACGCTTAATCGTTAACTATTAGATCGATATATCGTAATTTAGGAGGAATATACAATGGCAAGAGTGAAAAAGGGCGTTACAGCTCATGCACGTCATAAAAAGATTTTAAAATTAGCTAAAGGTTACCGCGGTACACGTTCCCGTTTGTTCAAAAAAGCTAACGAAACAGTAATGAAAGCGTTATACTACGCTCGTCGTGACCGTCGTGCGAAAAAACGCGAATTCCGTCAATTGTGGATCGCTCGTATCAACGCAGCGGCTCGCATCAATGGCACAACTTACAGCCGTTTCATCGCTGGTTTGACTAAAGCAGGCGTTGAAGTTAACCGTAAAATGTTGGCTGACTTGGCAGTTAACGATGCAGCAGCATTCGCTAAACTTGTTGAAGTAGCTAAAAACGCTTAATAGCATAACAATACAGACTAAGGACTCTCTTTGGAGGGTCCTTTTTTGTATATAAAGATATTATAGATTTTATAAGAAGTATAATCTTTTAAAAGAGGAAATTTCATATAATCTGTAGAAATTATTCTATATGTATATTTATGAGGTTATTATTAATGTAAGGAGCTGATAATATGGTATCCGTAAAAAGAATGGCATTATTAGGAATGTTAGTAGGGATGGTATCTTTACCAAGTTATGCTCGAGTTGTAACTGGAGAACAGACTGATACTAATTTACATTTACAATATCCATTAGTTTATACTGATAATATTGAGGCTCAAGATTCTATTAATAAAGATATAGCTAAATATGTCCAATCTGCAAAACAAGCTTATTATAATAGTCATATTTATAAAGTTTGGCAAAATTATAAAGTAACATATGAGGACAGTCAGGTAGTATCTATTTTATTAACTACCAATTACTATCATGCTGGTGCAGCACACGAACATTATTTTACGAATGGTCTGGTTTATAATAAAGTAACTGGTCAACGTATTCCATTATATAATTATGTTAAAATTGCTAGTGTAGAGCAACTGGCTATGGGATTAAGGACTAATGTTTTATCTTACTATACAGAAACACGTAAGAAAACATATCTTCCTCAAGGTTGGCATGTAATACATGTATCAGATGACTATTGTCTACGTGGTGGTGGAATTATAGATCTTATTTATCAACCATATCAATTAGGACCTTTTTCATATGGAAATACTTTTATAGAATTTAGCCCTAGTGCTATTGAATACTTTAATCGAATGAACAACTAATCAAAGTGTATTGATACATTAAATATTACTGTTATAGCATAATATAAAAGCCTATAGTACATATTTAGTACTATAGGCCTTTATTATATTTACCATATTATCTTCTATATCCGCCGCATCCTCTAAAATTTGAGTTTGGACCACAATAATTTTGGTTGTCATTGTTGGATGTTGCATAGTTAGTATTGTTCGCATTGTTATCGGAGTTGTATTGTGTGTTAGTGTTGCAATTGTACTGAGAGTTATTGCATACATAATCGTAAGCAAATCCAGTAGATACAACAGCGGTTACGGCTAAAGCAGTCATGATGAGTATACGTTTTGTAAATTTCATAGTAATTACCTCCTTGTTCCTATATTTATATTATACTACTATGAGTCAAATGAAATATGATATTCTATATATATAATATTGGGGAGACATTATGTGAAAGGATGAGAGTTTATGATGAAACGTACGTTAATGGTTGCACTATGTTTTAGTTTTGTGACATTAGGTAGCCAAGCAATTGATATTAATATACCAGGTGCAGATCCTTCAATTTCACAGGATGCCTATCAAAACTATCGAAAGGTAGATACGACCACGAAGAAAATGGAAGTCGATGTGGGCGATAAGGTGAGGGCTAAATATGCAAATAATATGCCTAAAAAATGGACGATAGATGAATTAGTATATTTAACTCAAGAATTAAATCATTCAGTTAACTTCTCATCTTCTGTTTTTATTCTTAAAGATAATGGAGCTAATTTAAAATTTACTTTTCCTGAAGGGACTCAGTTTGGTAAAACCATTAAGGGAGACCCATTAACTACAGAGATTAAGCAAGGAAACTTTCTTTTAATTGATGGAAATCTAAATTATAACATTCGCAAAGAAAATCAAAGCACATCTACAGGTAATTCATTTTCCTATCCGACTGTTAAAAATGCAACATGGGAGATTAGCCCCACAAAAACGGGTTCATTAGAGGGGGCTATTAATTTTAAAGTTAAGGCAGAGCCTTCAGTATCGTATCGGATTGCTTTTGATTTGACTAAAAAGAAAGAAGTGGAGCTGTTGAAAACACATGATCAAGAGTATGTATATAAACAGCTCATGACTCCTTTGGTTAATTATGTGTTGCCGTCTATTGAGCCAGCTAAGCAATTACTTTCAAAAACTAAATCTATCACAATTAATGGATTTACATTCCAAACGTTGAAATCTAGTGATTTAACTTATAACGGACCTGATAATGATGCAATTTATATTTATGATGGTAAAAGTTATCGTGAAGGCATTATGGTACGAGAATTACAACCAGAAGAATTGGCTAAACCACATACAATAAATGCTAAATTGATACAATACTTTGCTATGTATAAGCCTTACTCTGAGTATAGACCTATTCAATATGCAACCGTTTGGAATGATGCTACCCCGGCTATTTATATGGAAGTAGAGCGATCCACATCAAAAATGTATATTCAATCATTATATGATGATAAGTATTTATATACGCACTTTATCATGGCAGATTTAGATTATAAAGTACCGTCAAAAGACTTGCGTGATGTGGTCCAGTATGTAGACAATGCAAATGATAAAGACAAATACTCAAAAAGTTTAGCAGGTATGTCAGCTATACCAAAAGGTGTATTTGATATGACTTTATTTCCCAAAAAGCAGTAAATAATTATGAAACGTAATGACCTTAGGACCGAACCTATGGAAATAGTTAACCTAAAATGTGAGCCTGATTTAATTTTTACCCTAATTCGTGAAAGTGAAATCTATCCTGCGTATCATATGAATAAACAACACTGGATATCGGTGGATATAGAAAGCTATGAAGATATAGAGAAACTTAAAATGCTAGTGGATATGAGCTATCAGTTGGTGGGGCATAAGTAGCCAAATTTGTTAACAGTTACTATTCTAATATTTTTCTTGTCTTCTGAAAGTATATGACAAAAGCCTATAGTACGTGTTTAGTACTATAGGCCTTTATCGTATTTACCATATTATCTTCTATATCCGCCGCATCCTCTAAAATTAGAGTTTGGACCGCAATAATTTTGGTTGTCATTGTTGGATGTTGCATAGTTAGTATTGTTCGTATTGTTATCGGAATTGTATTGTGTGTTAGTGTTGCAATTGTACTGAGAGTTATTGCATACATAATCGTAAGCAAATCCAGTAGATGCAACAGCGGTTACGGCTAAAGCAGTCATGATGAGTATACGTTTTGTAAATTTCATAGTAATTACCTCCTTGTTCCTATATTTATATTATACTACTATGAGTCAAATAAAATATGATATTCTATATATATAATATTTGAGAGAGTTAAGGAGGGAAGTAATTAAATGAAAAAGTTATTATTTGCATTACTAGCTATTAGCACAATTGCTTTTAGTTGTCAGGCAAGAACATCTGAGTTAGTTGGTAAAGGTGAGGGCTACGGCCCTTATAATGGTTGGGTTATTGCGGACATGTCTATGAATGATGGTGTTGTATCTGAAGTAGCAGCATATTCTATGCGCACATTTAAGGATTATGGACTGGTTCCTGTGGCTTATTGTGCATCTGGTGGAAGCCATTTGGGTACTTATTATCTATTTTATGTAAATCCATATCATGATACAGTAATCATTGGGCGGGAAGCTGGCGTGGCTTCTCATGTTAATCCATTTGCTGCGAAATCGAAACCATTTGATAAAACTGGTGAGTTTATTCGTTATACAGATATGCAAGTTAACCAAGATTTATATAGAAAAATAATTAATGTGGCTAAGGCTGAATTTAATCAATATCAACAAATGACAAAATAGAATTTGCATTTTTAAAAATTACAGAAATATAGTTGCTTTAATATAAATTACACTGTATACTTTACTTAAAAGTGATGCAGTGTAATTTTTTTACATGCAAAAATAAAAATAAGATGAAAACTATCTTTAAGAAAGAGGTGATCTAGTGTATATTAAAGATATATTTCATAGTAATACAGGGGTATCACAGTATCGACTAGAGGAAAGTACTAGTAAAAATGCAGTGTTGTATACATTGTATGGACAAAATGAATTATATGAGGACTTATCTGGTGTACCTGGAGATATGAGTGATAGAAAGCAGATTCGTACAGAGTATAAAGGATCCACTCTTAAAGTAGGCGATTTAATATTTAGTACAATATCTGGCATGGCTACACTTGTTACTAAGGATCATGATGGTTATCTTTTTACTCAAAATTATGTTCGAATGGAGCCTTTAAATACACCAATAGACAAAAAATATATGGCTTATTTGATTAATGAGAATCCTAAAATTAAAAAGCAGTTTAAACAGAACTTACAAGGGAGTCAGGTTGTACGATATAGTCTTAGCTTATTAAAAGAAATACAGTTACCAAGACTACCATCAATAGAAACACAACGTATTATGGGGGATATTTATTTTAAACAATTACGTCTAAAAGCATTAAAACAGCGTGTGGCAGATAACACGTATCGTAAAGCAATTATTACGTTACAGGGAGTAAACTAATATGACAGAGCTAGAATTTGAAAATAAATTAATTGAGCAATTATCAACTGGGATTGTGACTAATGCAGTTAACTCTAATCAAATAGGTGATACAACAGATGCTTATGGTAATATGAAGGTTTATAAAAGTAAACTTTGGAAATATGAGCCAACTATAAAAACAACAGAGGCGCTTTGGGAGAATTTCCGCAAGATTTTATATCAATTAAATCAAAATCAACTGACACAACCATTAAGTGATACGGAATTTAAACAAGTTCAAAAGGTAATTAATGAACTGTATACACCATATCAAGCAGGGCAATTTTTATATGGTATCAATGGCGTATCCCAAGTAGAAGTTGACCTAGATGATGGCCGTCATGTATTTTTAACAGTATTTGATCAAAAACAAATTGGGGCAGGTAATACTGTCTATCAAGTAGTTAGTCAAATTAAGCGAGAACCGCAAATTGCAGGTCGTCCAGAACGTCGTTTTGATACAACACTACTCATTAATGGCTTGCCAATTATTCAAATTGAGGAAAAATCTGTAAAACATTCTGTGGATGAGGCATTAAATCAAATGCATCAATATATTCAGGAAAAACAGTATAGTGATATTTTCTCAACAGTTCAAATTCTAGTCGCAATGACTCCAAATCGAATTAAATATATGGCGAATACTACGGCCGATTTGTTTAATAAAGATTTTGCTTTTGAATGGCAAAATCCTAATGATAATAAGGTTGTTCGTAATTGGACTACCTTTGCAGATATGTTCCTTAGCATACCAATGGCACATCAAATGTCTACATTGTTTACTATTCTCGATGGTACTAAGAATAAACAAATGCTTAAGGTTATGCGCCCTTATCAGGTGTATGCCACAAAAGCAGTTTTAAATGAATTAAAACGTGCTGATTTTGATTTACCAATTAATAAATTAGGTTATGTTTGGCATACTACAGGTTCTGGTAAAACGATTACTAGTTTCAAAACTGCATGGCTGGCAAGTCGCATGCCAAATGTAGATAAGGTAGTATTCGTCGTTGACCGTATTGCATTAACAAAACAAACTGAAGCAAATTATAAGGCATATGACCCTGAAGGTTCTATTGATATTGATGGTAAACAATTCGATACCGTTGGAGGGACAGAAAATACTTCAGCCTTAAAGAAAAAATTAAATGAAAAAGGGTATGGCATCATTGTTACCTCTGTACAAAAACTAAATACTCTCATTAATCGTAAAGACTTTGTGGTACCTAATAAGAACTTTGTGTTTATTGTCGATGAGGCACATAGGTCTACCGGTGGTGAAAGCTTTGAGGACTTACAAAAAGTATTCAAAGGTGCTGCTTGGGTTGGCTATACAGGAACACCTATGTTTGATAAGGTGGTTGGTAAAAAGGGTACTAAAACGCATGAAGTTTTTGGTAAGTTGTTACATGCATATACTATTCGAGAAGCTATTGCAGATAAAAATGTATTAGGTTTCAAGGTAGATTTCGAAACTACGATTGCAGAAGACAAAATGAAACTAGAATACTTACCAAAGTTTTATAAAGAGAAATACCCTAATTGGAATGAGCTCGATATTGAGAGAAAGATTGCTAACCTTACCGATAATGATATGGATGATATGATAGAGCCAAGTTTCTATGATAATAATCTTGATCACGTAAAATTGGTTGTAGAAGATATCTTTAAAAATTGGAGAAACCGTTCTAATGATGGTGCTTATAACGCGATGCTTACTACACATGTAGGTGGGAATAGAGCAAGTACACCAATGGCCTTAATGTACTTTGATGAATTTGAAAGAGTAAATCAAGAACGCCAAGAGCAAGGGGTACCAACGTTAAAAGTGGGTATTACTTTCAGTATGAGTACCAATAATAGTGATAACCAATTAACTACAAATGATGGTTTATTACGCGCTATGAAACACTACAATAAAATGTTTGGTACGAGCTTTGGACTAGATGATGTATCAGGTTACACTCAAGACTTAACAACACGTTTAAATCGTACAGCACAAGATGGGCAATATTTAGATATTGTTATCGTAGTGGATCAACTATTGACTGGTTTTGATGCTCCGCAACTCAATACCTTGTATGTAGACCGTACATTGAAGGATGCGATGCTAATCCAGGCTTATTCTAGAACTAATCGTATTGCCGATAATCAAGGTAAGCCGTGGGGCCGTATAGTCAATTACAGATGGCCAGCTAAAAACGAAGAACTCATGAACCGAGCTTTAAGCATTTATGCGAATAAACACTCAGCTGATGTACAAGATACCTTAGTAGATACGAAGGCATTAGTTGATACTGGTGTTTTAGCCAAACCTTTCAAAGAACAATTTGAAGAGGTAAAACAAGTGGTAGATCGTCTTGCAGATATGACGGATAATTTTACAGAAGTTCCTGCTAGTGAAGCTAAGCAAGAGGAAATGTTTAATCTTATGCGTAAATATAGTGCAGGAATGTCGAAACTAAAACAATATGATCCAGAGGTTGTTAATGGAGAAGATATCGGCTTTGACTATGATAATCCAGATGAGCTTGTTACATTGCTTGGGATGACACCTGAACAAGAAGAAATGTTAACCACTTCTTTGTATAACGATTTAAAAGAACGAATTGCTGAAAATCATGATGTACCAGTTGCTCAAATTGAACTACGTATGATACATGTAAAACAAATTAGTGTTAACTATGATTACCTCACTGAATTGATCGAAGCCTTAATGAATGCTGTTCATGAAAACCGTATGGATGCTGCTGCAGATTATCGTGAAAAAATTAGTGATTTTGCAATGGCTTTAGATGATCGTCAATATGCAAAACAAATCAATAATGCAGTTGATGCAATCTATAAAGGTACGTATCCACCAGAAGGAAAGAAAATCCAGTATCCTGTAAAGTTAACTAGTTTAGAAGTCATCGATGATGTAAATACGATGATTATGAAAGATGATATTTTTGATTTCCGCTTAAAATGGGGCATTATTGATGTTATTGGTAATGACGAAATATTAGATCTATTTTCTCGACATACTGCTGGTAAACAGGATTTAGATAGTACAGGTAGAATTAGTAAGTTAAAAAAAGATGCACGTGCAGAATATCAGGCAAAAGCACAAGATAGAGAAATTGTAAGCCTTAATAAAATTAAATATGGCAATGAACTTGTAGCAGCTTTATATAAATTTGCAGATTCTTATGTTAATGAAAGGTAGTGTTGTTATGATAAAAAGAAAGCGCGGTTATGATGAGTAAAGAAAAACGGAGAGTACCTAAATTACGATTTCCGGGGTTTACGGAAGATTGGGAACAATATAGATTTAATAATTTGTTAAAGAAAAATCTGGAAAGAAATGATGGAAAATTTAATTCTAATAAGACTATTTCAATAGCGAGAATGAAATATAATAAATTGGGAAATGGTGCTAGTGATGAATCATTAAATAACTACAAAGTATTAAGATTTGGTGATATAGCATTTGAAGGTCATGAGAATAAAGAGTTTAAATATGGACGCTTTGTAATGAATGATATTGGTGATGGAATTATGTCACCCAGATTTACAGCACTTAGACCTATTAAGGTATTGGACGTTGAATTTTGGAAAGAATATATTAATTATGAACCTATAATGCAAAAAAAACTTGTTAACTCCACAAAAAAAGGTACTATGATGCACGAGTTGGTGGTTGATGAATTCTTAAAACAAGAGATTTTACTTCCATCTAAAGAAGAGCAGCAAAAAATTGGTCGACTATTAAAACTTCAATCTAACATTATTAATCTTCATCAGCGTAAGGTGGAGCATCTTATATTAAAGAAAAAAGCATTACTTCAGAAACTTTTTCCAAGAAATGGAAATCGATACCCTGATTTTCGTTTTCCTGGTTTTACTGCTCCTTGGGAACAGCGTAAGTTAGGTAGTATTGGCTCAACATATACCGGATTATCAGGTAAAACGAAAGAAAGCTTTGGGCATGGTGAGGCACAATATATTACATATTTAAATGTATTTCAAAATACAGTCTCAGATATAACTATGACTGATAAAGTAGAAATAGATACAACACAAAATGAGGTGAAATACGGGGATGTATTATTTACCACCTCATCTGAAACACCAGAAGAAGTCGGTATGTCATCGGTATGGCTTGGACATATGCCTAATATTTATTTAAATAGCTTTTGTTTTGGTTTTAGACCTAATCAAAAGATTGATCCATATTTTTTAGGGTATTCATTACGTGCGCCATATATGCGAGACAAGATTAAAATTCTTGCTCAAGGTATATCACGGTATAATATTTCAAAAAATAAAGTTATGGAACTTGAGATAAGTTTGCCAAATGATGAGGAACAAAGATTGTTAGGAAACTTCTTAAGGAATATTGATTTGAGTATTACCCTTCATCAGCGTAAGTTAGAACACTTACAGATTCAAAAGAAATCTTTATTACAACAATTGTTTGTTTGATGCATGGAGACATTATATGTATCGTTTTTTTCTAAGCCTAAGTTCTTTTTCCGCAGGGGGAATACTATATTTATTTACTAATCCATTTCATTTGTTGTTTGAATATTATTGGTTAATGATAGTAGGGGCAATCATTATATTGTCTGTATTTGCTTTATGTTTAGATTTTTTTTATTGTTGTAATTGTGATGAATATGACACATTAATAATTCAAGAAATTCAACCCATGGAACAAGATATTATACCAATTTATATAGGCTTATTTGTGATTATGCTTAATATTGGTGCCCTATCAATTTCTCTACAATACTTACTAATTTTTATCTTATTTATTATTTGGTGGCGATTTTTAGAACAATCGTATTATTTCAATATTTTTTGGTTGATTAAATATAGACTATATAAAGTTAAGGATTTAAATGGAAATGTATATAGTGTTTATACAATAAGAGGCGATATTAAGCTTATAGATTCTAATCATCAGGAGAAACTAAAGTTAGTTCGTATTAGTAATTTTTCATTTATAGAGGTAGAGGTATAGTATGATATTAGCAAAATGTAAACGGGAGTATAAGATATTAAAGTTAAAGAAAGCAGATATAAATCAATTATATCAATCTCCTATAACAGAGCAGACACAGTTAATAGAGTTTAACTCAGAAGCAAAATGTGAAGCGGATGAATGGTTATATATTAATCTTTTAAATCATAAAGAAGAGATAATTACTCCTTTTTTAGATTTATTTAAATCAACCGCTAATTTAAATACATTTGATGATGATAGTTTTAGTTCTATGGATTTTTTGATAACTAAAGCTAAAGAGTCTAATGAGTTGATTTTAAAAAAAATTACTAAAGCTAAGAGACTTGAAAATATTTCTATTTTACAAATAAAAGGTAGACAAGTAGGTCCAAGTGCCTTAAAAGTAATCAATATTCCTAATGGCATTGAGTTAGACGGAAATATTGATGCTTATTATGATGGTAATAATAGATTGTATTTTAAGAATTTTAATAAAATACATAATATTTTTAAAGGGATAGATATATTTTATCGTGAAGCTAATGAAGAAGAAGTAGCGTCCTTCAAAAATAGTGCTTGTTTGGAGTTATCAGGTTATACAAGAGAGATCGGGATTAGAAATTTGAAAATGATTGCAATTATAAAGGATAATCCCAAAATTAACCTGAATCAACCCGAGTATATTCAACAAATGATTAGTCAGGCAGCTAACTTTGATGCTATTACTCTGAGTGTTGAAAATAATAAATTTATAATTAATAATGAGAGTGATCTGTCACAGTTTTTAAAACTAGCATTAGGTCGTTTTTACATCAATCCACTTACAGATGATAAAATGCTTGCAAATACTGCAAAGACTATATTTTAATAAAGGAGATTTTGTATGGCAGAATCAA
Organism: Veillonella sp. 20925_1_51; assembly: GCF_041431445.1. Lineage (NCBI taxonomy): Bacteria > Bacillati > Bacillota > Negativicutes > Veillonellales > Veillonellaceae > Veillonella > Veillonella sp. 20925_1_51. Next base: position 80,928 of record NZ_JAPVXT010000002.1, on the reverse strand, counting down.
AAGCACAGAATATTTCAAGCCAATTGTGGGCTATTGCCAACGATTTGCGTGGCACAATGGATGCAAGTTCTTTCAAAGATTACATTCTTCCATTTTTATTCTATAAATATCTTTCCATTCATCAAGAAGAGTACTTAGTTAATAATGATTTGGTTGATATTTCAGATGGAAAATCTGTTAATGAGGCATATAAGGAGCTTGTTGAAGACGCAGGTTTAGAGGCTTGTTTAATTGATATTGCAGGTACATTAGGATATGCTATTAATCCTGAGGATACATGGGCTTCTTTAACTGAAAGCATTCATAATGGTTCCGTTATTCCTAGTGATTATCAACGATTATTTGAAAACTTTAATAAGAATGCTGAAATTAATAAAGAAGCTGCAGCAGATTTTAGAGGTATTTTTAACTATATTAATCTTGGTGACTCTGGGCTTGGATCAACAACGGCAGGTCGAACTAAGACTTTAAATGCAGTTGTTACTAAAATTGATGAGATCGAGTATAAAGATGAAAATGGTAAGGATATACTTGGTGAGATTTATGAGTATTTAATTGGTAAGTTTGCAGCTAATGCTGGTAAAAAAGGTGGGGAATTCTATACACCACATGAAGTTAGTCAAATCTTGGCTAAGATTGTTACGGGCAATATAGAATCTCAAACTGATACTTTTACAGTCTATGACCCAACAATGGGTTCTGGTTCACTATTATTGACGGTTCGTAATGAATTGCCTGATGGATCTCGTCAAGGTGCGGTTAGCTTTTATGGGCAAGAACTAAATACAGTAACATATAACTTGGCCCGTATGAATTTGATGATGCATGGTGTTACCTATAATAATATGACATTGAATAATGCGGATACTCTTGAAAGCGACTGGCCAGATGGGCCTGACCGTGATGGTATCGATAGACCACGTTCCTTTGATGCAGTTGTTGCGAATCCTCCATACTCTGCCAAATGGGATAATAATGAAAGTAAACTTAAAGATCCACGTTTTAGTGAATATGGTAAATTAGCACCAGCCTCTAAAGCAGATTATGCTTTTATATTACATAGCTTATATCATCTAAACAATGAAGGTACAATGGCAATCGTTTTACCTCATGGAGTTCTATTCCGTGGTGCAGCAGAAGGTAAGATACGTCAAACTATTATAGAAAAGAATTACCTTGATGCGGTGATTGGTTTGCCTGCGAACTTGTTCTATGGCACAAGTATCCCTACAACAATCCTTGTATTTAAGAAAAACCGCACGACACGCGATGTACTATTTATCGATGCTAGCAATGAGTTTGAAAAAGGTAAAAATCAAAATAATTTGAGCGATGAAAATATTACTAAAATTATTGAAGCTTATCGAAATAGACAAGACATTGATAAATATGCACATGTTGCATCTATCGAAGAAATTAAAGAAAATGACTATAATTTAAATATTCCTCGATATGTAGATACATTTGAGGAAGAAGAAGAACTTAATCTTGATGAAATCAATCGTATGATTGAACAAGATAACCAAGAAATTGCACAACTTGAAAAAGAAATAGCCGAACAATTAGCCCTATTAGGCGTCAAAATGTAAGGAAAAGAGGTAGAAAAGACTAAATAGGACTTTTCTACCTCTTTTATATTTTCTTGTAATTTATATAAGGAGTAGGTTGATGCCGGTTATTAAGCAACATTATGTACCACAGTTTTTTTTAAGATTTTTTGGTTGGAAGGGGAAGAAAAAATATCTTATTAATATATATAACATAGAGAATTCAATAAATCATGAGAATGTCTGTGTTGAAGACATTTGCCATGAAGAATATTTTTATGGAGAAGATGGTGTAATTGAGTCTGATTTAGCTAAACTAGAGGCTGAATGGGCGAGTAACTTTAGGAGAATTATAGAGGGAAGAAGACATACTCTTTCACCTAAGATAAAAGTATCCATATATAAATTTATAGTTTACCAATTACTAAGGACCTTAAGTGCAAAAAAATACTTAGATGACAGTATAACAGGATTAGAAGATCTTTTAAGATATAAAGGAATAAAATTACAACCTTTAAAGAAAGATATTAAGATTCTACTTAATATGCCTGATGAAGCATATGAAGCAATAAGAGATTTAAATTCGGTAATTATTGATAATACAACTGATGTTGACTTTATTATATCTGATAATCCATGTATATGCACAAATATTTTTACCAATATTGCTATTGGTCTTAAATTAATCGGAACTATTATTTTTATCCCAATTTCTCCAAAGCGTTTACTATTACTTTATGATAGAAAATCGGTAAATCTCAAGATTATGAATTATAGTATTAATGACAAGGAGGAAATCAATAGAATTAATTCATATCAATATATAAATGCTAATCGATTACTAATTGGTAATAATTTTGCGTTTTTTACTAATAAAGTGAATAACTCTAAATTAGAAGGTTATAGAAAGCACAAAATTGAATATAATAAAGTCAATAGTGTTGAAGTTGGACGAAAATTACTTATTGCTAATAAAAGTGGTTTTATTCCATATTACGTTAATATTCCATGGATAGAATTAGATTATTCTCTAGGATTAATTCCTGAAATAAGTAGATATCCAATAAGTAGAATAATTGATAAAGATCAACTTGAGTTTAACTTAAAGATGATTAAACACCGTGATATATATAGTGGTGTAATTCAAGATTATTGGAAGCATCATATTTAGAAATAAAAATAATATATAACTAAAAAAAGAAATCTCCTAGGTGTTTAATTTATAGATTAATATTACCTGAAAGGAATGCACTAAGTTATGGAAAATCTTGGTAATTCACTATGCCAAAGTAATGGATGGATATTAGAACAGAAAAATAATTATAGAAAATGTTATAAAGCTGCTAACTTTTCCTTAAGTGATGCTAAGATGGAATATTCTGTAGTTGAGTTAAGGAAAAATTATATTAAAACTGGTGGTTTATTTTCAATATTGATGTCTTTTCTTAGCACGGTAACATCTAATGTTAATCCTAGTATTATAAATGGAATTATAAGTATAAAATTATAATATTCTAACAATACTTTTATTAGTAGGAGCTATGGGTATTTTATATTTGATAACATGGTGGTTCGATTATAAGTTGAAAAAGCATAAATCCTATTATCTTGTACCCTATTTTTTCTTGTCTTTAGTAGCATTACTTTTAACTATTGGAATAGAAACGAGTAATGCGCTAGTAGCTATTCTAATTTTTATATTTAGTTTATTATCTTTTCTTTTACCGATTGCATATTTTATTTACTATAAAATAATAGACTATGATGCTCGCTTAATAGTTTTAGATGAGATTATTGAAGCTCTAGAAAATAAATAGTCAATAATAAATAGAGATGATTACAGATGGATAAACCATAGTAATTATCTCTATTTTATTTTATATAAATTTTGACTTCATTTTATTTTCATTTATTGTAGTGAAGACGTATAATATAAATATCATTATATGTAGTTTTCCTGAAAGGGGATTTATTATGAGTGTTAGTTATGTAGGAGAATTGTTTGGTAGAGATAGTATATTAGATTCTTTATCAAACCGTCTTGAGATTGCCTTAAAAGGGAAAGGCTGTATTGATTTATTACATGGAGACGCTGGAATTGGTAAAAGTGGAATAATAAATAAGTTTGCTGTCTTGCATCCAGAAGTACAAACCTTATATGTACAATGCTCTGCTTTGACTGATGCAGATGATTTGTATAAGCCTTGTTCTGATCTTTTGAATAGTATAGAGTCGATTAAATGGCAAGAACAATCTAAAGTGAAAAAGTTCTTTGGCTCTTTTAATATGGAAAAAGTTTTTGATGTAGGTGGTAAGATTTTAGGGTTCATTCCTGGGTTGGAATTACCAAGTGCAATTATTGACCTAGCTATCTCTGCTTATGCAGGGGATACAAATCCGGAGGTTTTAGCTGAGACTTATAAAAATGATAAAGTTAAACTCTATTCAGATATCATATTGGGCCTTAGTATGGAGAAACCGTTAGTTGTAGTTTTTGATGATCTTCATTGGGCTGATCGAGGAACTATCAATGTGTTTAAACATATCTTTCAAATTATGTTGGAGTCTCGACAAGGATTAAATGATAAAAAATTTAATTTGTTATTAATTGGCTCATTACGAGGTTCAGAAGCTAAGGCTGATTCACTTCATAATGGTATTAATGAAATGTTTAGCTTTATGGATCGTTACAATTTTGGCCGAACTCAAAAGTTGATGATTCAACATGAGGTTCAAGAACTAGATGCTGCATCAGTTCAAGCTCTTATTACCTACAATTTTGATAATGATGAAAAACTTTCTGACGGATTAAAGCGTTGGTTATGTGAGTCCAGTAATGGCAATCCGTTGTTACTGTCCAATCTTATAGATGTATTACGTGAGAATAGTGCAGTTGAAAGTACATCCACTGGATGGGTCGATTTTAATGAAGTTAGTTATATATCTGATAGCCCTGCATTAAAAGGTAGAATGCTACGTCTTGAAAAGCAAGGGGCTTTTAGAAGTAAGTCTGTAGTTGCTCTTGAAGCATTACGTAATCTAACGGATACAGAATTAAAGATTCTATATGTAGCCTCTATTTTTAAGGAATATTTTACTATTGAAAGCTTAGCTCATGTTTGTAAAATTATTGAATCAGATTTATATTGGCCAATTAATAGATTAATCAAAATGGGCTTTATTATTGAACAAGGTGAAGTAGATAATGGATTAGAGGTCCAAAATCGATACCAAATTAAATCTAAAGCTCTAATTGAAGCTCTGCGAAATGATATGTCTGTTCATCAAATCACTTATTATGAGAATTCTCTAGGTGAGTATTATTCCTCTAAAATAAAAGCTATCGACTATATAGAAGAGACTGTTGATAGCTTAGATTTATCCGATCTGGTTGCTAAACCAGTTATATCTGATAAGTATAGTAAGATTAATAAAGTTAGAGATTTCTATCATAAAATGGCTTCTTATCATTATATGAAAGGTAAAAACTCACTAAAGGCGATAGAACATGGTTTATTTAGTATTGAACGACTAGTAGAGCGATATAAAGAAACTAAAGAACAAACACCGTCACCTTTAGAGTTAGATGGATTATATAAGACGATTGAGTCTCAGATTTCTCTATACGATACTCTTTTTGATAAGGTTATTGATGAATTAATTCTAGTTAAACATAACGATAATGAATTAATTCAACATCTCAAAATACGTGCATTAAAAATCTATGCTCAATTTTACGGCTGCTTTGGTCAATATTCTAAGGCTAGTCAATATTTAAATACGGCTCTTATGTTGACTAGTTTTACTGAGTCAGAGATAGATGATGCAGAGTTAATGTTAGCAGTTGCCGAGATTAATATTGATGGTGGGAATTTTACAAAAGCAGGACAGATTATAGGAAAGCTTTTAGACTATTTAGAGGAGTATGGGAATTCTTGGGATTCCTTACAATATGACGATATAATTGAGAATCTATTATTATTAATTAGTACTGACTCCTCCTTACAGGCTAAATATATTTCTAAAGTGACTTCCGTTGCTATTGGACTGAAATCTGAATGTATTATTGATGCACAGTTTGCAGAGCTTGAATTTTATTTGCGTCATAATAATCTTGATAGAGCCAAAGAATTAATATTACAAATAGAAAGAAGACATTCTGATATAAACTGGGCTTATTATTTAGGTACTCAAATATGTACATTAAGTTTATATAAGATTTCAAAAGATGTTGATAAACAGTTAGAGCTTTTAGCTGATGATTGGAATGCTCAATATAATTATAGAGTAAAAAAAGATTATCAATGGGGCTTAAACCTATGCAACTTATTTTTACCAATCTTGTTAAAGGAAATTAAAACGTTGGATGAAGACTCGTTGTCTTCAACTGTAGAGGAGACGTTGGCACTTTTATCTTGGCTTTACAGTTTATTAAGATTAAATCCAGATATTGCAATTAAAGAATATACGGACGATGAACATATTCAATCTGTTTATAAAGATCGCGTTCTAGAGTTACAGTCACAAGCAATTAATATTTTAGAAGTTAATAAGAATAATATTGATTTGCAGGCTATTTATAACTGGTTTTATAATCAGATTAAAAGTGGACTATATATTGAAGAAAGAGACTCCATATTGGGATACTTTTTAACTAGCTGGCCTGAGTATATTGATAGTAAACATATAGAATATTTATTTATAGAGTCTATGAATTCAATTGAAATAGTATCTAATATAAGTCGGTATGAAATTAATATAGCTGCGTGGCGTGACTATTATGAACTAAAACCAAGTAGTGGTTTAGCAAATTTAGTTGTTCATTCATTAGAAGAAACAATCAAAGCCTTAGGAAATAATCTGTTCGTAGTAAAATTGGTTGATGGAATATTACTAAAAATTAATGATTTTAAGAAACTCGTAGATTGTAATAAATATATTAAATTAGCAGTAGATATTTGTTTGGAATATAGTGAGTATCATAAGGCTAGAAATCTTTTGAAATATGCATCTAAATCATTATCCGATGAACTACTTCTTAAGATAGATGATTTAGAAAATAAAGAATATGAAAAGTGTTTAGATAAGAGTAATCTTGAACTATTCTCATATAATGGAGAGGATCAATTTTCTAGATTTATTACTGCTGAAAAACTAATTAATCAGGCAGAGTCACTTTTATCAGATTATGAACCTGATGAGAAAATAGAAGATTCTGACATTATCGAAGTATTAAAGTTATATGTATCTGCTTATAATTTAATGAAAAACAATGAATATGCAGAAACCAAAATAGATGATATATGTGAGAGTATTGTAAAATATATTGATGAACTTGAAGAGGTTGATTTATCAGAACTCGTAGATATATTTGGCGAAGAATCTATTTATGAGATTCCAGAATTAAGTCCGTTTGTATTGCAACTTAAATTCCAGTATGAAGCATTAAAAATTAATCAGACTCTAGGGGATGTTAATAGGGTTGTTGAATGTCTAGCAAATATACTTTCAACTTTAGAGGATGCCATTAATCCTGGTGAATCTGACGATGATGAGGATAATATTGAAAATGAAGTAGAAGAGGGTCTTTCCTACAATGAAGTAGATAATGCACTAAAAACATTAGACCTTTCAATTGGAGCTGTTTTATCTTTACATCAACAATTATTAGTTGAAAATACTATGTTAGATACTGCACTAGAGCAATATTTTGAATTTGATAAATTGAGTGGGTTTGATTTTGCTGATGAATATATTATTCCTAGTGTTAAATCGTCTGTAGAGCAAATTGTACAAAATGTTGATAATCCTATTTTGACTAATTATGTTAATAGTTTGTTAGCTGTCAAAAATCCATTTTAGTTATTTCTAGTAACATTTATAGCCAAGAATATAAAATGATCTTTGGCTATAAATGTTAGAGGTTCCTATGAATAATATATTTTCTTTTGCTACAGGCGAGCTATCCCAAGATGCTTTTATTTGCTGGTGTCTAAATTGGATTAATGAACCAGATAATATAACTACAGATAGATATCGTCAACTTGGTTTAGATTTACTAGCTAAGCTAATAGATAACTTGTCAGAAAGAAATCAATTACTAGATGTCGATATCAATTCAATAGATAAAATTATTTTAGTTCAACAAGTGTTAAATATTGATGTATTAGCTATAATTCCTCAATATAATTTAGCTATTATCATAGAAGATAAAACAAGTACTAGTGAACATGGTAATCAAATTAGTTTTTATAGAGAGTCTCTTGAGGTTGTTTTTGAAAATAAGAAACCTTGGAATGCTTATAGTAAATTAGAGAAAGCTTTTAAGTTAGTAAACCTTAATATAGACCATGCTGATATAGCAAATTATCATATTCATACGGTCTATTTTAAGACAGGATATTACTTTGATTATGATTGGCAAGTAGCTCATAGCAATTCTGTAGATAACTATTTAACTGGTCCTATGTTTTGGGATATCTTAAAAATTTATTACGACTGTGAAAGCGATATTCTAAAAGGCTATTGTGAGCACTTAAAAAGTCAACTAGATTGGTATCAAGCTGTATCTAAGATTGATGGGAAATATGATGATGAAGAATGTCATTATATTAAGTGGGAACGTATTACGCAGCATGGTTTTTTACAGGTTTTATTTGATAATGAAGGTTTAGATGGGAATTGGTTATGGAAAGATATGAGTACATATACCAATCAATACAGTACAGGTACAAATCAAGGTGGTAGTCCGTGGACTAATCGTCGTTTTTGGAGTCGAACAGAATCAGAGGCCATCTGGTCTGATCCTCCAACTAGCTTTAAGCCTTGGATGTTTTGGCGCGTAGATCATGACTCAAAAGGTTTATATCTATCACTGCGATATTATAATAATGACTCAAGCGAAGCTGGAAAGGTATTACGTAAAAGGGTATATGATAAGCTTAATACTATGATTAATGAAACTATTTTAAATGAATTGGAGACATTAAGTAGTGCTTATAATCAATGTGTCACTAGACCTCTACATGGCAACTATTATGAAAATACCTTGATTCATATTGGTATTGAACCAGTGTTAGCATCTTGGGATGAAAATAAAGGGCAACCGTTTATTGAGTGGGTACGAGACATTGATTACAAGCTAAGAGAAACTATTGAAGCTTTTGATTGGGAAAAGTTTTAAGTTATAACAACAAAACAGGGAAAAGAATCCTTGGATTTCTTTCCCTGTTTAGATATGATATAATTTATATCAAAGTGAGGCATAAATGGTTTGGACGCCAGACTTCGCTTCTAGATTTATTGAATTGAAGAAACGGTCTGACTTCTATGTCGGGCCTTTTTTCATGCCCCAATTAGAAAGCTAGCTTTCAGCTAGAGGTCAATCACTTTGCTGCCATGATAATGGTCGCTACAAGTATGCCAAAGGAAATCATCAATGATAACACTTTGAATGTACTCATATTGATCACCGCCAATCTCTAGAAGATTAGCAAAGGCTGGACCCATTCAGAGGCCTCAAGTTCAATATAATGTTGTGAATAATAAAAGTAAATAGATTAGAGGTTCCTAATAGTCACCTAGGTGACCAATAGGAACCTTTTACATTTTGTAATCGTATTCATAATTGTGTTCTTATTATGTTACAATACAGTTAAAATTACTATTTTATGGAGAGATGTATATGTTAAAACGTTTATTATTAAGTGCTATTGTATTGAGTTCAATTTGTGTATCTTGTCATGCAATAGATGTAGACCTACCTGGTGCAAACTCCAAAATACCTGAAGATGAGTATAAAGATTATGTATATCTTAGTCCTAAAATTGCATTGGAGCAAATTGCTAGTACACAGGCTATGATTAATCAAATTAAAGCTGATGGTACTTTTGAAAAATTAAAAGAATGGCGTAAGATATCTGATGATGCTGAATTGGAGAAAACGTTACGCCATGATTTTAAGCAGTTTATGACGCCAATAGATGGACAAACAGAAATAATAGAACATACAGAAAATAGTGGGATACAGCTCACAGTTCCATTTTCAAGTATATTTAAGATTCAAAATAGTGAACATAACTATACCTTAGAAGGTCTTACTGGCAGTACATATGTCGCTAGAGATTATAATGTTGTTGAAAAAGGTGGTTCTGAAAGAACATTTATTTATAAAAAATTAGATAATACAAAATATTGGAATCTAAACGTTACTAATTTGGATAAATCAAATCAAGGTACTATAGTAGGCATTACTTTTACAAGCAAAGATAATCCTAATACTAGTCATAGTATTGGTACGTATGTTGCAGGATCTGAATCAGAGTCAGAACGTAATATAAAAGCCAATAGAATTCTTGCAAATTATGTATTGCCTTCGATACGTTCCTTGAATAGACTTAACGAATTTTCTACTATTACGATGTCGAAGAATTTACAGTATCGGATACTAAATGGTTCAACTCGTACAGAATCGACAGATAAGGACAGTATATATGGATCTAAATCTTATACTGTAACGCATAAAGGACCACATGGAGTAAATCAAGTCCTTCAGATGATTCCACTACATGATAAGCAACAGCATTTTTTATTGAATGCCAAACCAGATGATCCATATAACTTTGAGACCCATATTGAGTATATTAATTCTTTATATGGTCATACCTTAAATAAAAAGATTAGATTGTCTCGGATTAGTAAAAGCTTCGTCTGGTTTGATGGTATTCCGGGGTTATTATTGGATTATGAATTATCTAATGGAGAGGGTAGATTAGAATTTATAACACACGATAAAGACTATGAATATCGTCATATTGTTTCATATCGAGTAAATGGCTATTATACTTTGGAGCAACTAAAAAATATGTTGTTAGATGTAAAGTTGTTAAATACTGGAGATATGTATAATAGAGATATTGACTTATTTAATCTAAGATTAAAGTCTTAGCTTATCTTGAATTGCAATAAGTAATAAAATAGTAGAGCCTAATAAACATATATATGTCTATTTGGCGCACAATGATAACAGGGAAAGAAATAATACGATTTCTTTCCCTGTTTAGATATGATATAATTTATATCAAAGTGAGGCATAAATGGTTTGGTCGCCAGACTTCGCTTCTAGAATTTAATGTTGAAGAAACGGTCTGACTTCTATGTCGGGCCTTTTTTCATACCACGATTAGAAAGCTAGCTTTTGCTAGAGGTCAATCACTTTGCTGCCATGATAATGGTCGCTACAAGTATGCCAAAGGAAATCATTAACGATAACACTTTGAATGTACTCATATTGATCACCGCCAATCTCTAGAAGATTAGCAAAGGCTGGACCCATTTAGAGGCCTCAAGTTCAATATAATGTTGTCAATTATAAAAGTAAATAGATTAGAGGTTCCTAATAGTCACCCAGGTGACCAATAGGAACCTCTTTCGTTTTGTAATTAGTTCGGGGGAATTAACAGTATCTTTTATGCAGCCCTCGTTTACCGTATATTTTTAAGATTATAGCAATAATTGTATTTAATACAAATAGAAGAGCAAAGCATACTAAGGCTGTAGTATAGCCATATCCTGCTTCGTGAAAGTATGACACGAGCATAGGCCCAACGATGCCTGCTAATCCCCAAGCAGTCAGAATGCGGCCATGAATAGTGGAGAGTTGGCGTATGCCATAGAGGTCTGCAAGATATGCTGGCATACAGGCGAATCCGCCGCCATAGCAGGTGATAATGAGAAGAATTAAAACTTGGAATGTTAGAGCATTATTAGTTTCGGCAAGTACGTAGAATGCGATGATTTGTATAATAAAGAATAGTATGTAAGTTTGTGCACGGCCAAAGTAGTCGGAGATAGTGGACCATGCAATGCGACCTCCACCATTGAAGATACCGATGATACCAACTAGTGATGCAGCTGCTGCAGGTGTCATACCAATGGTTTCTTGTGCCATAGGGGATGCTAAGGATAGAAGACCTATACCACAGGTAATATTAATAAAGAAAATCCACCAAAGGGCACCAAATTGCCAAGTTTTCATAGCATCATTAGCTAGCATACCATGGTTGTGAACGTACATAGTGGATTTATCTTTCGTAGTTCGAGGTGGTTGTTTTGGTTGAGGTGCTTTTAAATAGAGAGAAGAGGTACCCATAACCACTAGATAGATTACGCCGAGGATAATGAAGTTATTTACTAATCCAACTTGCGCTACGAGGAATTGCATAAGCGGGCCTGCAATGAGTGAAGCAAATCCAAAACCCATAATGGCTAACCCGGTGGCAAATCCTGGGCGATTTGGAAAGTATTTTACCAGTGTAGAAACTGGTGTTATATAACCAATACCTAGTCCGATACCACCGATGATACCATAGAAGAGATAGAGTAAGGTAAGATTATGGACACTAAGTGCATAAGCAGTGCCTAATAGGCCTGCCACCCAGAATAACATAGCAAGAAGGCCGCTTTTCTTAGGACCTATTTTTTCTGCAAAGGATCCTAAAAAGCCTGCAGACAGTCCAAGCATCAGGATAGCTAGGGAGAAGGTCCATGTTGTTTGAGACATAGTAAATCCCATATCTGTCATGATAGGTCGTGTGAGCACGCTCCATGCGTACACACTACCGATGGATATATGCAGACCAATGGCAGCTAGTGCAATAAGCCAACGATTTCTCATAAGAAAACTCCTTTCATATCGGTGAAATGATTAAAAATTTATATAGCAAATTTGCTATGAGAGAACAAAAAAAGACCGCCTGAACAAAAGCTTGCCCAGACGGTCGGCTATCACACGATGTGCGCTACTGTGCATGTAGTCAATTCTACGAATCCGTCAGCCCAGTAGTAATATATTATAAATATAGCAATTAAGAGGATATCTTGTCGATGATATAAGTCACTATCGTATGCACCATAAACATTTGTAATTGAAAATAGGGAAAGAAATCCTTTGATTCCTTTCCCTATTTAGATATGATATAATTTATATCAAAGTGAGGCATAAATGGTTTGGACGCCAGACTTCGCTTCTAGTAAGTAAAATTGAAGAAACGGTCTGACTTCTATGTCGGGCCTTTTTTCATACCACGATTAGAAAGCTAGCTTTCAGCTAGAGGTCAATCACTTTGCTGCCATGATAATGGTCGCTACAAGTATACCAAAGGAAATCATCAATGATAATACTTTGAATGTACTCATATTGATCACCGCCAATCTCTAGATGATTAGCAAAGGCTGGACCCATTTAGAGGCCTCAAGTTCAATATAGTGCTGTCAATAATAAAAGTAAATAGATTAGAGGTTCCTAATAATCACCTTGGTGACCAATAGGAACCTCTTTCGTTTTGTAAGTATTATAACTAAAATTGATGCATTATGTTACAATACAGTTAATATTACTATTTGTGGAGAGATGTATATGTTAAAACGATTATTATTAAGTGCTATTGTATTGAGCGCTATTAGTGTTTCTAGTTATGCTGTCGATGTGAATCTTCCTAGTGCAGATCCAAGTATTTCGCGTGATGCATATGTACAGGCGGTATATACGACTGATAAAATTGAGTCTACATATGATGAGAGATTAAAAAAGAAGGCAGATTCATTTTCCGCTTATTCTAAAGAGCGCTTTAATCAAGAGTTTGGTGTTGTTGTAGATGACGATGCAGTAGAAGCCTTAAAGAATGAGATTTATACTATTGAACGCCGTAAGTTTGATGGTAACACAGTAGTGAATTTACATAATAAAAAGGGTGGCCTATCAGTAACATTACCATTTAGTGCAGTACAAAAAGAGGCATTAAGTGATTTTCCGGATGCAACGGCTGGTTATTTATTTCAGTCCCCAATGATTGTTACTGCTATTATTGAAAATAAAATGCCATATTCTCCTGATAAAACAGATATGGTTTTTAAATATGATGGTCTTAGTAAAAGTTACTGGAGAAAAATAACTCTTACTGGTGCTGTAGATATGGACATTATTGCTTTAAATTTTGAGTTGAGTAAGCATCCTAAGCAAGCATATAATGTTATTCTGTATCCTCGTGTAACGGAGAGTGTCACATCAAATGATATTAATAAAATAATGGCCAATTATGTATTGCCTTCAATTCAATCTCTTCGAGATTTAGATGACTATAGCCGAGTAGAAAACTATAAGAAATATTCTTTTAGAGTTCCTAAATCAGCTGTTAAAGAAAATAACCCTAATGTTAAGATAGATGGTGTGACTTTCACAGTTAATAAAGATATAAGGCAACAAATTTTGATTGACCCTGCGAATAATTTGGAAAAGGGTATATTTAGTTCATTTGACGAAATTGATCTGTTACATAAAATTGATAATAAAACTGCAGAACTCTTTGGACTTCCTGGTTCCCCAAAGATTACTAAAGGTAGCCATTCCTTTGTTTGGAATGATGGTGTACCAGGTTTATTACTAGATCTTGAATTAGATAATCGACAAGGTATATTCATGTTTATTACTTATGATGACAGTTTTAAGTACCAAAATTCAATCCACTATCCCTTAGATAATGGTGCATATACCAAGGCACAATTACGAAAATTAATTACAGATGCAACATTATCTGACACTGGTAATATGTATCAAGAGGATGTTTGGTTTATCTAATTCTTATTTTTATCTTATAGTAAAAAAGCCTCATCTATCTTTCTGAATTTTGGGTTTTATAAATTTATTTCAATAAATTTTACTATATAATGAAATTATTATTAGATGTATGAGGTATGGTTTATTTTTTTGTAGTCAATTCAGTAATTAAGGCGCTAATAATTATTTTTTTTTTGAAAGCGGTGTCCTAGATGAATATAAATCATGTGTTATTAATATTTAAATCTGCATTAGAATATGCTGATTTTAAGGGGATTAATAATTTGTTAGCAGATAATTGTCAGTATATTAATGTTGAGAGGAATATATTAAAAAATGGAAAGATAGAAGTATATGATTTTCTAAATTCAATGGCAAAAAGGACCAGAGATGATAATTTAGCTGTGTATGCACATATGATGACACTTAGTGAGGGAACTAACGAAAAAGAGTTTTTTTATGAAGGTGAAAGAGGGCTCGCTATTGCATACAATGAATTGGACAATTATGCTATAGGTATGTTTATTGAGTTAGATTCAAATAATTTTATTAACAAAATTATTGTTAGTAATAATATTCCGAGTTTTAGACTTGATAAACATCGTGCTGAATATAATTCCCCTCCTATAGATTACATTTTTTATAAGGAGCCTGTTGATTTTTTGGATTGGCTTACAGCCATTAGTATTTGGTTAGAAACTGGATATGTAGATAAGCATTCTTTTTATGATTCACTTGCTGATGAGTGCTGTGTACATTTTCAAAGAAAAAATCAAGAACCTATTTTGTTGTTAGGTAAGGAAGAAATTATAAATGACTTTGATAAGATAATGAATTTATTTTTCTATACTATGCCACATATAATTAATGATAAGAATAATAGATCCTTTATAAAGTATGGACCTATGACGATTGAAATCGGCCGTAGTTTAGCGGGGCCAGCAAATTCTGTACATATTTATATTGACGACACTGAAGCTTAGTTTGCATATTATTTCTTGAATAGGTTCATTATGCTTTAAAATAAAAAGAAATCGTATGAGTCTCCTTTCCCTATTTAGATATGATATAATTTATATCAAAGTGAGGCATAAATGGTTTGGTCGCCAGACTTCGCTTCTAAAGTTTTAAAATTGAAGAAACGGTCTGACTTCTATGTCGGGCCTTTTTTCATGCCTTCAATCAGCATTTTCATGAATATCTTTTTATTATGTTACAATACAGTTAATATTAGAGTTCAATGAGGGATATTTGTATGAAACGTTATATTACATTAATAAGCTTAGGTTTGTGTTTAGCCGTACCGCTGCTTTCACAAGCTAACGATATTAAACCTCTTATGCATGTTACGAATGTACATAATGGTCAATATGATGCGGCATTAGATGCTATTACAGATACAAAGTTTTATGGACCGTATCAATTCCGAGTATTAAAGAATGCTATCGAAACGCAGGGTGAAACAAAGGACATCGATGGTAGGGCGTTTAGAACCTCTGATGGGGTATTTATGCATGTAAAGGCTAGATCTATTGATAGTAATAGTCCTACTCCTACTCTAGATGCTGAGGTTAATCAGCTCATTAATGATAGAACAGTTCCTGAACCTACCGTAAAGATGGTATTGCCTGTTAAGCATGATGTAATAGAGGTCAATAATGATGGTGTGCGTAGTTTGCTAGCCGAATTTATGTATGGCTGGCCGTTACATAATAGGACTGATATGGTATTAGTTACTGATTATGAGGAAACTCGTTACTATTATAAGTTGCAGTTTTATAGAGACAAGCTACCAAATGGTGTTCGCATTGAACAGTTGCGCCAAATGATTATGGATGCGCAGTTCAGTTATAAATAAGTGATATCTAATTAGCACAATATAGTTATAAATAAAAGAGGTTTCTAATGGTCATAGTAGTGACTTATAGGAACCTCTTTTATAATGCTTTAATTTACATGAATTTGATATAAGGTTATATTACTTATAAGTGTGTTTTTTGATTTGTGGTGGTTTTATATGTTTTACAATTACGATAGATATAGCAATTGTAAAAGCTATCAAAAAGGATTCTTTTGCGAAGCTAATGGCAATAGTTTCTTGTCCCATTAGCATATAATAAATGGATCGATAAAAGCTGAGGCCTGGTAGTAAAGGGAATAAGCTAGTCATTAGGAAAACTATAGCAGGGCATTTCCGTTTAACAGCCAATATTCTTGATGCTATGGCGATGATAAAACCACTGATGAATATGGAGAGCATAACATTAGACTGTAGTGAAGATAATGTTAAGAACAAGAACCATGAGATGAATCCTAATATTGTACAATCGATAAAATGTTGTTTAGCTACACGGAATAAGATTGCAAATGCTGTAGTACCAATACCAGCCATTATACTACGCATAAACATAGAGGTTAAGGAATTAGTATCTAAATTAGAGGTATAAAGAGGAATCATTTGTGTGTTGAAGAGTAGTGATTGTACTACTGCGACCCCTACAGCCATTGAAATACAGGTAAGTAACGCGCCCATCATAAGGGTTATTCCTGTATTATAGTTATTCTGGCTATACTCTCTAATAGCATTGACGAAAGGAACTCCGGGAACAATGTCAATCATGGCTCCTAGTAATATAACTGATAGGTTGGAGCCTAATTCAAAGTGGATAAAGAGATTACCCAATAAGGCTATTAGAATACTACCTAAAATGGTAATCAATACATCAGAGCTAAGTATGCGTTTAATCGTACACATATAGACGCCTAATATTAAGCCTATAATACCTGCAATTATAGAGTCTGTTATAGAACTACCAATTGCATAGCTAAAGCCCGAAGCTCCTAACGTATAAGCTGCTAATCTCCAAAAAAAAGAATAGTCTGACATGGTATCAATTTGATTAAGTTCACTTTCAATCTCCTCAATAGTAATATTTTTTTGTGTGATACGTCGGGAGAGAGCATTAACAGATTCAATTTTACTGAGGTTAATATCGACTTCAGGAACGTTATAAATACGAGTAATTTCAGTTCCATCAGCTTTCTTAGCAGTTGCAAAAATACCTCTATTGGATACGTAGGCTTCTAAATCTTTAAAATTCATAGCTCGTGCTATGTAGTTCATAGTATCCTCTGTACGACTGATTTCGGCGCCACTGCTAAGTAGTATTTTTCCAGCTTTTAGTATAATTTCTAATTCCACACCTGTCATTATTTCCTCGTTATTCATTTTACTTCATTGTTATTTATATTGGACTTTTTGATAGGTCTATCTTTAGAAGATTCAGTTGGTTTTGATTCTTCCTGTTGTTCTTGTAGAATATTGATATTTTGATGTATAACTTCTTCATCTACTGAGAGATGCTCTTCCACATAGTCTTTTAGCTCTTGAACTGTTTCTGTATTTGAAAGTATTTCTTTTGCTTCATTATGAATATCTTCTTTAAGAGATTTTGTATCTGCTTGACTAATATCACCTAATGTATGGAATAGTTCACGTTCTTTTTCTGAAAGATTTTTGTGAGGACTATGTTTTTTTAATGATAAATGGAGCATCTTTCTTCGGAAGAGTTTTTCCATAATGATATCCTTACGATCACGGAGCCAGCCATAAATAAGAATAATTAGGAGTAATAGTCCCATATAACCGAGAATTGGGTAGAGAATACTAATCAAATCTTTAAAACCAAAGAAACTACATATATATCCTATGATTACTACAGAAATAATAACAATTCTCATTCTTTTTGTGCTGCCGTTGGCAAAACGTCTAGCAATAGAATAAAAAAGAGAGAATGCTGTATTAAAAATAAGTGAAAAGACTGTGATTGCATATATATATGCTAGCCAAGGATGAATTTGATTGGCAATAGCAAGAATCGGCAAATCTGCATCTTTTACTGTATCTAGATTTGCAAAAATAGAGATAGCAGCTATAAAAACAACTAATCCGACTAATAGGCCGCCACGAGTGCCACCTTTTTCAGCAATACCAATACGAACAACAGAACCACCTAAAATAAAGGCCATAGAAACAGCTGTCATAGCACATAGAGAATAATAATTAATGACAGAAAACCATACATTGCTTGTGGCTGGTTTGATTGTGTGGGCTATAGTATCTAACGCAGCCCAATCATGACTTTTACCAATAAAAGAGTAACCTGTAATGATGAATATCATTACAATCATAATAGGTGTAAAAATACCTAGAACATTGGTAATTTTATCAAAGTCCATAAATGATACGGTTATGATTAAAAGTGAGCAAATTAATCCGCCAATCCAAAAAGGAAGTCCAAATTGTTGTTCTAAGTTTGATCCTGCACCGGCTATCATAACGAAGCCCATAATAAAACTACCAGCGATTAGTACAAAATCAAGTATTCTTGTAATAATAGGATGGGAAATCTGTGTAAAAACTTCTTCATGATTGTCTGCACGATAGTAGCTCCCCAAAGAAAGCATGATTTTACCAAATGCGGCATTTAATAGACCTAGTAATAGAACACCAATAAGACCTATTTGGCCAAAACTTATAAAATATTGTAAAAGATCTTGTCCACTCGAGAGTCCTGCACCTACAATAACACCTATGTAGGCAAATGCAATTTTCCATGATTGTTGCATTATATTTTCCGCCTTTCAAATATATAACTTAATAATCTAATATTATATCATACTAATGATTCAATTGATGAAAATCTTACTGCCAATTTCTATAAAGTTAGCTAAGAATGGAGCTATTTATAGGCTTCAATTTCAATATAGCTATGTGGAACGTAAAAGTAAATAAATTAGAGGTCCCTAATAGTCACCTAGGTGATCAATTGGAACCTCTTTTATCGTGCAAGTAATTTGTATAGTTGTTAAACTATTACAGAATGCTTTTACCCATAGGGAATACAGTTTTGCCGAATACTTTGTTTACAAGTACAGCACCAGAACCGTAGAAGCCCAATAGGGAAATAAATAATTCAGACCATGCTGCAAGAGCGAAGAAGCCTGTTTTGCTGCCTAAGAATAGGTCTGTTGCAAGACCAAAGAATAGGAAGCAGATTAAGAACATGATAGCGAATACAACTTTGTTTGTTTTCAAAGATGCAATTGTACCAAAGATAGAGAAGATTAAGAAGCCTACAAAAGCGAATGCCAATTGCGTTACATCAAAACCTTTTTGAATTTCAGGACCGAAGGAGCCCATTTGGATCAACCAAACGCCAGCCATAGCAGACCAGAATAAACCGTAAGCACCGAATACAACAGAGCCGAATGGATTGTTTTTCTTGAAATCAAAATAACTTGCCATTAATTGGGCGATAGAACCTAATAAAACTGCCCAAGGGATAATAACAGATGTTGTAGGACCAGACCAGCCTACGCGGGACGTGGATACTACAAAACATACAATAGCTAAACCTAGTAGACCAAGACCTGTAGGATCAGCTACATTTTCACTCATTTCAACTTTTCTTACTTCGTTTTCCATTTGTTCCTCATTTCTCCGTGGGGGACAACTAACTACAACCATACAGTAAATTGTCACATGATTTTATGCTGTCATCTCCTGTTCAATACACTAGCTATTGAATTGACGGCGTATCTATGTGAAAGCACTGCCATATAAATGTAACATATATCACATTTTTGGGGCAATAGAAATGAGATAGTAAGAATGCTAAAAATGCATAGTGTGAAAATTTTACTAAAAGAAAGAAAATAAAAGAAAAACCACAGAAAATAGGAGTTAGAATGTTTTAATTCCTGTTTTTCTGCGGTTTAAACTCATAAATCGATTGATTTATATGAATTTGTTATAGGTTGATGACTATAATTTAAAATATTATTTATTTAAGTTTTCTACAATGCCTAGGATATCCTCTGCTTTACGAGCAATATGTGTTACGCCTAATTCTTGGTGGAGAGATTCTTCTCTAAAGCCCCAGGTAACACCGATACATAGTAGTCCAGAGTTTTCTGCAGTTGCTACGTCAACTTCAGAGTCACCTACATAAATAGACTCTTCTGGTGTAGAGCCTAGTTCTTTTAAGGCTTGGAGTACCATGTCTGGTGCTGGTTTACGTTGTAAGCCAGGTCTTTCACCAATAGCAACAGGTAAGCGATCACCGAAGTATTCTTTGTTGAGAGGTGTTACACCTTCTTGGATTTTGTTAGATACGATAGCCAATTTATAGCCTTGCTCACGTAATACATCAAGCATGTCTAGGATGCCTGGGTAGGGAGCTGTTGTATCTTTCAGATGCTCACCATAGTATGCTTTGAATTCATTGATGTATGGCTCTAATTCGTTATCTGCTACAGAACTTGGTAAACATTGACGCATCAAGTACGTTACTGCATTACCAAGCGCTGCCTTTACCTCTGCTAGAGACTTTTCAGGAAAGTTATGTGTACGTAGTACATGATTTACAGCATTTGCTAAATCTGTAGCTGTATCGAGCAATGTGCCGTCGCAATCAAAGACGATGGTTGTATATTTCATGGGGACCTCCGATGTTAAATCAATATGTACTTTATAAGTATATGATAAATATGGAGAAAATCAAGAGAATAGCCGTATTTGTTACTTTAATTGTGTTACAATAATAGCAGTATTAATTACAGTGTATAGGAGGCGTAGTATGACTGAAATACAAGCTCTTTTATTGATAAAATCTATTCTTGAATCCGCAGATATTCACGGCATTGAAAATATTCTAGCCGAGGATTGCGAATACATGTCCACAGGTCGTGGCATTATTGGCCGCAATCGTAATGAAAGTATTGAGTTTTTATCCTCTATGACTGAGTCTATTAAGGCTGATAATGTGCCTGTTACGTGCAAGGTGATGCATATTACCGATGTGTACGAGGAGGATGCGCTATTCCATGAGGGCCGTCATGGTTTGACTGTTTCTTATGAAAGCGGCGATAACTATGTGTATATGATTTTTGTAGATGTAAATGATGAAGGCCTTGTAGACCGAATTGTTTCTAGTCAGGAAAACTATAGTATTGAGTATGATGATCTTCGTTTTGGCGATGATGAAAGCGAGTATGCTTTTATTTCTGCACCAACTACGGTAAAGGATTGGATTACAGCCCTCAGCATGTGGCTTGAAACAGCGAATGTCGATGTGGATGATTTTTATCAGTACATCGATGAAGACACACGTGTTGTATTCCAAAAAGGCGATGCTGAATCCATCACCCTTGAAAGTGGCCTTGATGTAGAAGATTACTTTGATCAGCTCATGAACCAACACTTTGATGCGGTGCCTCATATCATTCGCGATGAAGAAGATGGCCTTATTTTAACCTATGGTCCTATGAGTGCCATTGCAACCCTCAATGAAGAAGGCGCACTAGCGCTTATTAGTATCTATATTGACACACGTGACGAAGATGAAGCCACTGATGAAGTTGGCTATATTGAAGAAGAACTAACCAAGACAACAACTACTGAAGAAGATTTATTTTAATTAACTCTATCAGTAAAATTTACTATACTTAGTCTAAATATATATGGTTAGCGAGATACTACCAGTTAAAAGTATTATATTTAGTCTAGAAATGTAAAAAACTACCAGTTAATTTCACGTTGTAGTAGATCGACCTCCTGTTATTGAAGATCGGTTTACAAAACAATATGACTAACTGGTAGTTTTAAATTTAATTAGAAATAATTATTTTTAACTGGTAGTATCTCTAAAATAGATATATGTAAGCGAACTAAAATAGTATTTACATTTCATCATGGTCCTTAATGAGACCAGCTTTTTTCTTTTTCCAATAGGAGTAGTAGAATGGCAAGATCACAATACAGCCGCCTAGACCCCATAGTAATTGGTTAGTTTGTGCTTGGGCGAGCATCCATAGGGAGGTGCCGATCGCAATAACTGGGATTAAATAGCCACCAGGGATTGTATAAGATCGAGTTTTGTCTGCCCATTTACGACGGAAGATAATAACTGCTAAACATGTTGGTAAGTATTGTGTAAAACGAGATACTGCACTGATGGCTGCTAATGTAGTAAAAGAACCAGACCATGCTAGTAATACACTGGCAATGGCTGTAACGATAGCTGCAACATATGGTGCATTATAACGATTACGTTTTGCTAGTGCACTTGGTAACATACCGTCTTCAGCCATAGAGGTAGCCACACGAGGTGCATAGTAAGCCTCCGCAAAGTTGATACCACCCATAGAAATCAGTGTTCCTACTAATACAACGTACATACCTATAGGACCTACAATTACGTTAAAAGCATCTTGGACTGGTGCTTTTGTATTAGCCAAGTCAGAGCCGAGTACACCGATAGATACGGCGAGGATTGCCATATATAGAACGGACACGAGAAGCATACACATGATAATAGCCCGTGGTAAATTCTTTTTAGGATTTTTCATATCCTCTGCAGCAATGGCAATAACTTCAAATCCTGTATAGGCAAAGAATAGAAGAACGGCAGCTTGTGCAAATGAACCATCTACATAAGTATCTTGCGGGAAGACTGGCGTAAAGTTAGCTCCATTTATAAAGAAAATGCCAATTGCAATGAATAGGGCAAGAGGAACTAACTTAGAAATAGTGATTAAGTTGTTAACAAATTTTGAAACGTTAACACCAAAGATATTTACAATCGTAAGACCTACAATCAAGATAAATGAAATAACATCTTTTGCAAAATCACCACTTAACGCCGGTACTGCAGCACCTAATGCGGTAGCAAAGCCAACGGCCATGGCCGCCCAAGCAATAACGGTTACAATCCATTTTAGAACGCCTACTTCGAAGGCCCAAAAGTCACCTAATGCATGTTTTGCATATAGGTAAGGTCCGCCATTACGTGTAAATAAGCTTGCTGCTTCAGCAAAGCAAAGGGCGATACAGCCTGCAATAACGGCGTCAAATAATAGGACGCCTAAACTAGCGGAACCAATGATAGAATATGCTTTGTTTGGTAGTAGAAATATACCTGTCCCTACAATACCATTGATGCCTAGGAGTACAATACTCCAGAAGCCAAATTTTCCTGTTTCTTTCATACTAAAACCTTCCTACTATTTAGTTATATTTTCTCGAGCTGCTGTTACAAAGGCAGCAAATAAACGTTTTGCATTCTCATCTGTTTCAGACATCATTTCTGGATGGAATTGGCAGGCTACTAACCAAGGATAGGAAGAGTCTTCTAAACCTTCTACAGTACCATCCTTAGCTCTTGCTACTACTTGTAAACCTTTACCAACATGTTTTACTGTTTGATGATGGTGAGAATTTGTAATCCATGTGGAGCGACCAATTGCACTTGCTAGTTTTGATTCAAATTCAATATCTACTGTATGAGTGCCAAGAGAAGGTGTTTGGTTTTGTGAATGTTTTATCGTACAGTTTTCGTCATACTTTAAATCTTGGTATAGAGAACCACCACGATATACATTTAAAATTTGAATGCCTCGACAAATACAAAAGATAGGAATTTGTTTTTCTTCCGCTGCTTTCAATAATGCAAAATCGAATTGATCTCGTTCAGGGAATACATCGCCTAGACCTTGCAATGGTTCTTCACCGTAATTAAGTGGAGATACATCATGGCCGCCAGATAATAATAAGGCATCAAGTTTTGCCACTGTTTCACGGGCTACATCGAGATTTTTTGTAAATGGAATGATAACTGGAATGCCACCAGCCTCTTCGATAGAGCGTGGATAATCATGGTTTACATAAGAACGTAATAAATCTACGTAGGCACCGCCGTTATCTCGTAAGATATTGCCAGATACACCAATGAATGGTTTTGTCATAATATCACCTCAGATGTGTAAAAATTTGTACAACTAGTATAGTTTTAGTATATCAAATATTCGTGAATAAATAATACTACTATTGTAATTAATTATAAAACTTATACATACTAAAATATGTTAAGATTGATACATTTTCTAATATTCTTATTAGCTCTGCAGGGAAATTATATTCATATATGTTTTATTAAAAACATGATATGATAGATAACAAATAAACTGTACGGGAGGTTTACTATGGTTTTTCTTACATCCTTACAGAGCATCATACCTATTGTATTGCTGATCTCGCTAGGATATATATTAAAAGGGCGAGGGATGTTTCATCCCATATTTAGTGGTAATCTATCTAGATTTATCATGTCTGTTGCGTTACCAGCCGGTGTATTCGTATCTGTATTGCATCATCTACATACATCGGATTTATGGGACCTTCGATATGGGATGCTAGCCGTTACATTAACCTATGTAATTGCGTATATCATTGCTTTTATCATGATGAAAGCACTGAAAGTACCTCGAGGTAGGCGTGGTATTTTTATAAATATGGTAGTTAATGATAACTGCTTATTTATTGGATTACCAGTGCAAATCGCCCTCTTTGGTCAAGATGCGCTACCATATTTCTTGTTATATTATATCGGTAACACTATTTCAGTATGGATGGTAGGGGTATTCCTTATAGAATTAGATCCACTGCCTAATGGCGAATTAGGTTTTGATAATAGTAAAACTGATGGTATAAGTAATAGCACAGTAGATACAGAAACAAAGCATAAGAAGTTTAAATTTGATTTGAAGAAGTTATTACCTCCACCATTGTTAGGGTTCTTTGTAGCATTGATATTCTTATTCTTTGAAATTCCTTTAGCACCAATTTTACATACTACATTAAATTACTTAGGTGATATGGTAACCCCATTATCATTGATTTATATTGGTATCGTACTTCATGATGCGGGGCTAAAAAGTATGAGTCTTAATAAAGATTCCATTGGTGGTATTATCGGTCGTTTTGTAATTTCACCGATTATTATGTTCTGTGTCATTATGGGCTTGCAATATGGAGCAGGTATCGTCCTAGAACCAATTGCAATCATTACCTTTGTTGTACAATCGGCGGGTCCCGTTATTGCAGTATTACCAATTGTAGCTAATGAATCGAAATCTGACTTGCCATTTGCTACAGGACTTGTCATGATTAGTACAATACTATTTGTGGTAGCTATACCAATTATTATGGAAATCCTAACTATGATAGGCATAACAGCATAAACAATAAAAAGGTCTGACTATAATGTCGGACCTTTCTTATTTACCTAAATATGTAAAAATGATAAACTATAAAATAAGTGTTAAAAGTATAAAATATCCTATTGCGTTTGAGGAGAGAATTATGAAGTTAAGGCGTTTACTAATATTAAGTTGTATTGGTGTTATAGGTGCAATGGGCATTTCTCAAGCCATTGAGGTCAATATTCCGGGAGCGCATCCAGATATTCCTAAAGAGGCCTATCAAGAATATCGTATTCAGGGGGACGTGGCAAAAAAAATTGATGACCGTCAAGCAAGGGAAGTAAAAAAATGGGCACAAAATCAACCAAATTATAATAATGAAAAATTAGCTGATGATATTTATAGATCACAAGAATTAGTGAGGGCGATTTATCAGTCTAAAACTGTATATATTATTACAGATAATGGGGCAGATATTAAATATACTAGTCCAAAAGAAAGTATATTAGGATGGTCTATTGATCCTAAACATTTTTCTAAATATCCTATTAAGAATGGTGGCATAACTTTGTCAGGAGTAGCTGATTATGGCTATGAAACAAGACCACAACCTAAAGGTTCTAAGTGGGAAAATACAAATGTTGAGTATGCAGACGTAAATAAATCTATCATACAGGATGTGATTAGAAAGAATTTAGAAAAAGAAAAGATAGTTCCTCGGTTTGTAGATGGAGGTGTTTTTACATATCCTGGTCTAGAGAAAGCAACTTGGGATGTAATAGGCTTAGATAATCATCATGTAGAGGGGACAATTAATTTTACGTTACCGAAAACACCGACTCTTTCTTATCATATAGGGCAATCCCTCAATAATGATATTATAAAAAATATTATTAAAGACGATACGCAACGTTCTATCTCGGACACAATGGGACCATTGGCTAATTTTGTGTTACCTTCGATTAAGTCTGCTAGTGATGTGTTGGAATATACTGATCCAGTACGTCTTGGACCTTATACATTCAGAGTATTAAAAAATAGTAAATTTAAGGAGCATGAAGTTATAGGTAAAGCGGATTATGATATCTATCAAGCAGGACGTATTAAGGCTGTATTGGGTAAGCAACCTTTAGCAGAAGGTCTTAGTGTTGAGAAAAAGAATATTCTATATAGTTATTTAAGAATGATTGTTGAAAATCATGGATTAAAAGGGCATAAACGATTACAATATGCCACAGTTTGGAATAATAGTGTACCTGCATTATACTTTGAAGCGGTTAAAGAAAATTCAACACTCTTTGGTATGGTATTATATGATAATCAAAATATATATACGTATTATTTATATAAACCACATGATGTTCATGTAAGTAATTATAAATTGCGTGATGTGATTCAATATGTAGATATTAAATCTAGTAAAGGGTTATTTGACAAGGCTACTGTAGGGATTGGTTTTACTCCGAATCGAATCCAATTTATGGAAGTACGTCCAGATAATAAAAAAGTTGTTAATGATAAAAAATAAGTAGCAATAAAAAATAATGTAATAGTTAGCGTAAAAAAGAGGTTTAACACTTGAGTGTTAAACCTCTTTTGTTATGATTATCTAAAAAATCTTCCAATGAGTGGCATGCTTGCACCATCATTTTTATTAAGTCCTTTTAAAAGAACCATGATAATAACGTAGAGCAATAAGCCTTCGATACCTGTGAGTATAAAGTTAACCCACATTGGTAAGATATCTGTTAAGTAGTGGTAACTCATAAAGATGAGTATACCCATGACACCGGCACTGACCACGTTTTTCCATAGTAAGGAAATATCAAGGAAGTAGCCTGTGTATTTTTTGATGTAAATCAAGTTAAGTAACGCTGCAAAGCCAATATCAGCAACGGTTGCCCAAGCGGCACCACCGATACCAAGCCATGGGATAGCCGTTAATGTCCAGTTCAGGATGACTTTGATTACTAACGCAATACCCATATTAATTACAGGAATACGCGGTTTGTTGAGACCTTGTAAGATACCTGTTGTTACTTGGTGTACACCGAGGAAGAAGATAGAGAACGCTGTAATTTGCGTTGCTAATTCTGCCTTAGGTGCATTATAAATCAAAGTAACTGTTGGGGCAGCTAAGACATATAATAGTACCGTAAATGGTACAGTAGCCATAAATGTCAATCTCATGGAGCCAGAGGTACGTTCATAAATACCTTGGTGATCGCGTTTGGCAAAGGCATGAGAGATAGCTGGTACAATGCTTGTTGCAAGGGCCGCTGTAATGATGGTTGCCAAGTTGATGAGCGGTACCGCCATACCTGTAAGGTAACCGAACAACTCTGTTACCTCGTTCATCGGGAATCCCGCATCTAAGAGTCGACGTGGTACGATGAGCAAATCGAGGTTAGCCGTCAGTGGCAACATGATACTTGCTAAGGAAATTGGAATAGACAATGTTAAGAGTCGTGACAAAATTTCTTTAGCTGATTCACGAGGACCATCATAGCTTTCACCAGTGCTACTAGCCTTAGGTAATTTATAGTAGTAGTACAAGAGGACTAGGAAGGCACCAAAGGCACCGACACCAGCACCTAAGCTAGCACCGCCTGCAGCAGCCGGTAGACCATAAGGTAACAAGATAGCTGCGGCACCGAGCATGACGATAACACGTAACAGTTGTTCTACGATTTGGCTGACCGCTGTTGGCGTCATCATTTCATAGCCTTGGATATACCCGCGGAAGCAGGAAATCCACGTTACAAAGAATACTGCCGGAGCGAGCGCGATGATAGAGTAGTAGGCACGGCTTTCAGCAATGAGTCCACTAGAGATTAGCCAATCTGCACCAAAGTACATGGCAAGACTGGCGATAAAGCCTGTAATGGTTAACATTGTAAAAGATATATTAAATACTCTCTTAGCACCACCAAAGTCGTGTAAGGCTAATCGTTCTGCTGTCAAAATAGAGATGGCAATCGGCACACCTGCGCTCGAAATTTGTAATAGTAACAAATAGATAGGAAAGGCCATCTGGTAGATACCGATGCCTTCACCACCCAAGATACGGGATAGAAGAATCCAGTTAATACTACCGATGGCTTTCACTACGAAACCGGCAATGGTTAAAATTAAGGTTCCTTTTAAAAATCCACTAGCCATTGATTATAGTTTGTTGGAAGAACCTAAAACATTTTTAATTTTGTGAGCTACCATGCCTTTAATAGCATCACGAGCAGGTCCTAAGTATTTACGAGGGTCAAATTCGGATGGATTTTGAGCCAAGTATTCACGTACAGATGCAGTCATTGCAAGGCGAAGGTCTGTATCGATGTTGATTTTGCAAACTGCCATTTGAGCTGCTTTGCGAAGCATTTCTTCAGGTACGCCTTGTGCACCAGGAATGTTGCCACCAAATTCGTTACATTTTGCTACGAATTCAGGCAATACGGAGGATGCGCCATGTAATACGATAGGGAAGTCAGGCAACAATTCGCCAACTTTTTTTAAACGGTCGAAGTCAAGGTAAGGGTCGCCTTTAAATTTATAAGCACCGTGGCTAGTACCAATAGCAATTGCTAAGGAGTCTACGCCTGTAAGATGTACGAATTCAGCAGCTTGTTCTGGGTCAGTGAAGCGAGCATCTGCATCAGATACGTTTACATCATCTTCAACGCCAGCCAAACGGCCTAGTTCTGCTTCTACTACAACGCCATGAGCGTGAGCATATTCAACAACTTGTTTAGTAATTTTTACGTTTTCATCAAAGTCATGGTGAGATGCGTCGATCATAACGGATGTGAAACCACCATCTACACAGTCTTTACAGATTTCGAAGGAATCGCCGTGATCAAGGTGAAGAGCGATAGGCAAATTGCTATCTTCAAGAGCTGCTTCTACGAGTTTTACAAGGTAAATATGTTTAGCATATTTACGAGCACCTGCAGATACTTGCAAGATAAGAGGGGATTGTTCCTCTTTTGCAGCGTCTACGATACCTTGTACGATTTCCATGTTGTTTACATTGAAAGCGCCAACAGCATAGCCGCCTTCATAGGCTTTTTTGAACATTTCTGTAGTAGTAACTAATGGCATGTTGTCCTCCTTGGCCATAGGCCTGTCATATCATGTTATTAATACTGTGACTGCTAGTATTTCTAGCGCATATGAGCTAGATAAAAAACTAGTGTTATTGCAATCATATATCAATTCAAGTTAAGTATATCAAGAAACACTATAAAGGGCCAATATTTTTTGTATAACTTATGCATAAAATTCGTCAAATTTTATGGCCCATGTGGGTTAATTTTTATGTATTGGTGTTTATTTAGTAAATATTGATTACCTTAGTAGGTCATTAATGCCTTCATATCCGATGGTATTGGTGCCTGTAGTTCTAACCATTCATCTGTCATGGGATGGTAAAAGCTAACCCGTGATGCATGGAGTGCTTGGCGTCCAATATAATTTAAATGACCACCATATAAATCATCTCCCGCCAAGGGATATCCCAGTTGAGATAGATGGACACGAATTTGATGGGTTCGCCCTGTATGTAACAAACATTGAACATGAGTGAAGTATTGGTCTACCATATTTTGACTAATGGCATTACTACTAAGAACCGTTATATCTGTGTGCGCTGGTTTACCTTCGATTGTACAACAACGCTCAATAATACTGCCTGGTTTGCGTCCGATAGGCCACTGAATGCTTATGTGATTAGTAGGTAATTGACCTTCTACAATAGCGTCGTAGTTTTTATGGAAATGAGTACGCTTTTTATCAAACGCATGTTGTACAACAGATGTTTTTGCGATGATAACAATGCCAGAGGTATCCTTATCCAATCGATGAACCGGATGAAAATCATAATGCTGATTTGTCTGTTGGTAGTAATGTAGAATGCCGTTTGCTAAGGTATGATCTCGTACCGTTGAGGTAGGATGCATTAGAATACCTGCTTCTTTATTGATGACTAGAATATACTCATCTTCGTAGACAATATCTAGATTCATGGGACTTACACTAAATTCTTGCTCTGGTGTCAATTTCATAACGAGATGGTCACCACCATGTACTAGGGTGTTCCACGTAGCAGCATTGCCATTGACTGTTATGATACTGTCATTTCGCAATCGCCGCCTCATACGTTGGGAAATATGCTGTTGTTTTATAATGTGATTCATAGACTGCGTATGTACGTCAGAATCTACAATCAAGTCGATAATAGTTGCTGTTTTCATACATAATATTATATCAAATAAATAATGGATGAAAAATTTTTCATAATTCGTTGTCTTTATAGAAACCTTATAGTATAATTTTTATTAATGTTTTTTATATATTTTTTATGTATTGGTGTTTTATTTATTTGAATGCTTTGGCAGTTCAATTTCTTAAAACCATATATTGATGATTATATGGTTTGCTTTGTAAAAGGAGAGGTTTATGAATCTTAACAAGAAATCCTTATTAGTCGCTTGTGTGTTGGCGGCTATGTCTACAAGTGCTTTCGCAGCATCTACTACAACATCTACTACTAGCACAACAGTAACAAATCAAGATACAAAAACATCTACTAGTACAAAAGTTACACGTGAACAACATACTTCGACTATATCTACATCTACAACAACTATTACAGAAAAATCTTCAAACCGTTCTAGCAGTACCTCTGTGGGCGTAGGTGTTGGTATTGGTCGACTTGATACTTTTGTACCTATTTCTGGGGCTGTTAAAGAACCACCAGCAGCTGTTAAAAAAGCTATGAAGGTATTAAAAGATGACTCCTTATTACAACAGGGATATTTAGGCCTTGTTAAAGAAAAGGGAAAATGGGGTATCGTAGGTACTAATGGTCAAGTCGTACTTGCGCCAGCCTATAAATCTTTAGACGCATCTAGTAAAAAGGATGGTACGTTCTTTGTTGAGGAAGGTAAAAATAAAATTTCTCACATTAAAGGCGATGGTACTGTATTAGAATCCGGCAAAGAAGCGCAAGAAGCTTTATATAGCAGCCTTAATGAGAAGAATACGGCTGTTAAAGAGTTAAATGATTTTGATCCTAAAACTGCTAGTCAAAACTATCCAAGTGATTCTTATGTAGCTTTCACAGAAAAAGGTAAACTAGGATTTAAAGATGCAAATGGCAATGTAGTGATTCAGCCTCAATTTAAAGCGTTATCTGATGTAGAAACTAAATTTAGTGAGGACCGTGCCTTCGTAAAAGCTAATGGCAAAGCAGTTGCTATCGATGGTAAAGGTACTGTATTGTTTAATGCTCCATCTAATGAAGTATATCCATATAAAAATGGCTTAGCTGAATTCCGCCGTAAGGTTAGTCACTTTGGCCTTGGTGGTATTCTAGGCCTTGTAGGTATGGGATATTTCTATAATCACGGCGGGGTATATCTTGATGGCCTTGGCGGTCTTGTTGATGATGGCATGAAACGAGGCTATATTGATCGTAATGGTGCGGTTGTAATCGATAGCAAAAACGATTATGTATATCCTATGGAAGAACATGGTACCTTGGTTCGTAATGAAGGTAAATTAGGCTTTATGAATCGTCAAGGCCAATATGTAATTCAACCTGGCAACTATGAAGCAGGTACTATCGATATGAATAATGTATTGTTGACATTGAAAAACAAAGATACCAATAAATATGGTATTTTTGATATGGAAACGGGCAAACAAGAGGTGCCATTTAAATACGATACTATTGAGTTTGTTGGTGAACATGAAATGTCTGTTACTAACGATACAAATCGTTATGTAGTAGATATGGCTACTGGTCGCGTTATCTATAAAGGCGATAAATCTATGAACGTAAAAACATTCCTTGGTGATACGTATACATGGGTATATAATAAAGATGGTAATTATAAGATTCTATCCCTTGATGGTACAGTGACAGAAACTCCAGTTATGAAAGATATTTCTGGTACTGGTAGCTTCTCTCATGGTTACAGCCCTGTAAAAATTAAAGGCAAATGGGGGATTATCAACTCTAAAGGCGAGTTAGTAGTTCAACCTACTTACGATGAAATCACAATTTTATAATTATAACCTTAAGACTGCATTTGAAAGAGTGCAGTCTTTTTCTATTTCTTGACTATATTGATTATATGTATAAAATTTTTATATTTATCTATATATTTATTCAATAGATATCCAATGGATAATTCTTCTATGATTAATAATAGTTATAATTAAAAATATCGATTTACCTAGAAAATAAGCCTGTTATAAGGTATAATTATAGAGATGTATTCCGATTTGGTGTACATTTACACTTTCACTTGGAATATGAGGATGATGAAAGTAATGCTATGAACCCCATGCCCAACGGGTTCAGGTGTAGGAGGTATAAAATGGCTAAAGATTGTTCCTTTGACGTTGTGTCCGAAGTGGATATGCAGGAAGTAGATAATGCGGTAAACCAAGCGAAAAAAGAGATTGGTACGCGCTATGATTTCCGTGGTTCTAAAGCGGAAATTAGTCTTGAAGGCGACACTATCAAAATCATCGGTGATGATGAATATAAATTGAATGCCATTATCGATGTTTTAAAAGGCAAAATGGTTAAACGTAACGTAGCGATTAAAAATCTTGACTACGGCAAAGTTGAGCCAGCTGCTGGTGCTACAGTTCGCCAAATCATTACTATTAAAAAAGGCATTACAAAAGAAAATGCTAAAGAAGTAGTAAAAGCAATTAAAAACATGAAAATTAAGGTACAAGCATCTATCCAAGAGGATCAAGTGCGTGTATCTGGTAAGGATAAAGATGATTTGCAAGCAGTAATCCAAATGTTAAAACAATTGGATATCCCTGTAGAATTGCAATTCGTTAACTTCCGTTCCTAATAACATATGTCCATAAGATAGGGTTAGTTTGATTCATTGGAGTTGCTAACCCTATCGGTGTAGGAGGCCTTATGAAAGTAGAGGACATGAAGGGTGGCTATACCACAGGTTCATGTGCTACGGCAGGTATGAAAGCTGGTTTATTGGCCCTCTTAGATAAGAACATCGTGGATCAAGTGGTCATTGAAAATCCTCAAGGTCAGTATATTGAGGTGCCTATTAAAGCCGTAGAGGTCATATCTGATACAGAGGCTAAGGTGACCGTTATGAAAGACGGCGGCGACGATCCTGATGTAACTCATGGCAATGATGTGGAAACGACGGTGACTCTTGATGATACTGGTGAACTACGATTCCGGGCGGGCTTTGGCGTTGGGACGGTAACGAAACCGGGCCTTGCGATGCCGCCAGGAGAACCGGCTATCAATCCAGGGCCTAGGACGATGATGAAAATCGTCTTTGAAGAGCATTGTGTACATGGCCAAGGTGTAACGGTAACGGTGAGCGTACCAAACGGTATGGTATTAGCCAAGAAAACCTTAAACCATACCCTGGGTATCGAAGGTGGTATTTCCATTATCGGTACTACGGGTATCGTTAAGCCTATGAGTGAAGAAGGGTTCAAGAACTCGTTAGTACCTCAGCTAAAGGTTATGAAAGCTAATGGTTGTGAAACGGCTGTTCTCGTGCCGGGCCGTATCGGTCAGGATCTGGCGGAACAAGTTCTGGGTATACATAAGAACCAAATGGCAGAGACCAGTAACTTTATTGGCTTTATGCTGGAAAAGGCAGTACAAATTGGCTTCAAGCGTATTTTGATCATCGGTCATATTGGTAAGCTAATAAAACTTGCTAGTGGTAGTTTCCATACACACAATCGCATGAGTGATGGCCGCATGGAAAGTATTGTGGCCTACGCTGCTTTAGAAGGGGCATCCCAAGCGGTGTGTGAAGAGCTATTTAATTGCCAAACTACAGAGTCTACGTTCCCAATATTGGAGCGTGAAGGACTGACTGGGGTGTACCAACGTGTGGTAGATCGTGCATCGTTACGTAGTGAGCGATACATTGCTAATGAAGCAGAGGTAGGTATCATTATTACCACCTTAAAGGGTGAGATTTTGGCAATGGATAAGCATGCTAAAGAGATAGGAGAGCTTGAACAATGGCACATACCTTGTATATCGTAGGCATTGGACCAGGTAATCCTGATTATGTGGTGCCTAGAGGCCTTAATTTAATTAAACATGCCACCGTATTGGTAGGCAGTGAACGGTCCTTAGAGGACTTTCAAGAGCCTGGTCAAATTACATATCCTGTAACAGGTAAGCTTAGCTTACTGGCTGAGCAAATTGAGCATGAACTCAATAGCCATGATGTTGTAGTTATGGTAAGCGGTGATACAGGCTACTACAGCTTGTTACCGTATTTGAAAAAGAAATTTACTGCTAACCCTATTGAGGTTGTGCCCGGCATTAGTTCTATGACCTTTGCCTTCGCACGACTCAATGAGGTGTGGCATGATGCAGATTTAATGAGCTTTCACGGTCGCCAACCGGCACCAGAGAAGCTCGTATATGAAGCAGGTAAAAAGATGGGGTTCTTGACGGATCCTGAATATAATCCGGCGCATATTGCGCGTATTTTAATAGATGCAGGTTGGCCAAAAGAAACGAGAGCAGCAGCCCTTGAGCGTTTGAGCTATGATGATGAAAAAATTGTAGACTCCACGTTAGAGGTATTAACTGAGCTTGAAGGCTTTGGTCATTCTGTAATGGTGGTACTAGGATGAGACATTTTTTCGGAATTCCTGATGAGGAATTTATCCGCGGTGACGTGCCGATGACGAAATGCGAGATTCGCAAAGCCGTTATGAACGAGGCACGCATCGAGGAAGATAGCATCGTTCTTGACGTAGGTGCTGGTACGGGCTCTATCTCCATTGAAGCAGCCTTGGCAGCTCCTAAAGGGCATGTATATGCGATTGAGCGCTTTGATAAAGGCATCGACCTTATCAATGAAAATATGAAGAAATTCAATGTAAATAATATGACGGTTATCAAATCTAAAGCTCCTGAAGGCATGGAAGAATTGCCTGAGCTTGATGCGGTTATTATCGGCGGTAGTGCTGGTGGTATGACAGGCATCATGGATGAGGCGCAACGTCTATTAAAAATTGGTGGCCGTCTAGTTGTAACTGCTGTAACAATGGAAACTGGCTACACAATTCTTAAAGAGTTGAAAGGTCGTCCTTTCACGTATGAAGGTTACCAAATGTCTATCAGCCGTTACCGCAAGGCTGGTCCATATCATTTGTTAGATCCATTGAGCCCAATTTTCATTGTATCTGCAACGCGTATCGCAGAAGGAGAGTAATATGGTTGATGTACATATCGTAGGCGCAGGCCCTGGAGATCCTGAGTTAATCACTCGCAAAGGGTATCGTTTAGTGCAAGAGGCAGACGTTGTTATTTACGCTGGCTCCTTGGTAAACCCTGCCATTTTAGAGGCTTGTAAATCAAGCTGTGAAATCCATAACAGTGCTACTATGAACCTTGATGAGGTGTTGGCTGTTATGAAAGCTTCCGTTGAGGCTGGTAAAAGCGTAGTTCGCCTTCACACAGGTGACCCTGCTATTTACGGTGCGATTCAAGAGCAAATGGATGCACTAGCTGGCATGGGCATTTCTTATGAAGTTGTGCCAGGTGTAAGTTCTTTCCTTGCTACAGCAGCGGCATTAAAACAAGAATACACATTACCTAATGTGTCCCAAACAGTTATCATTACACGCATGGAAGGCCGTACACCGATGCCTCCAAAGGAAAAATTGCGCATGTTAGCAGCTCATGAAGCGACAATGTGTATTTTCCTTAGCGTTCAAATGTTAGATAAGGTTGTAGCTGAACTCATCGAGGGCGGTTATGACAAAACAACTCCAGTGGCAATCGTGGTAAAAGCGTCTTGGCCAGACCAACGCATTATTCGTGGCACATTGGAAACCATTGCGGATATCGTAGCGAAAGAAGGCGTATTGCGCCAAGCTATGATCGTAGTAAGCCATGTATTAGATAGTGAATACGAATTATCTAAGCTTTACGATAAAGGCTTTGCTCACATGTACCGCAGTGCTAAGGACTAGTATGATGAAAGAACTAGAAACTGTTGCATCTACAACTGGAGCTAAGAAGAATAGAACGGCTATTCTCTCTGTATCTGAACGAGGTGCAAAGCTAGGTCAACGCATCAAGTCTTTGGTGGCACCCCATGCGGATTGCTTTGAAAAGGAAAACCGTCCCTCTGGTGGTGAGGCTATTTATTTTGATTCCCTGAAAAACCATATTGGACAGATTTTCAAGGATTACGACCAAGTACTTTGTATTATGGCACTCGGTATCGTAGTGCGCATGATTGCACCGTATATTGAGCATAAATCCAAAGATCCTGCTGTAGTCGTAATGGACGAAGTAGGACACCATGTGATTAGCTTATTGTCTGGGCACCTTGGGGGCGCCAACGAATGGACGCAGTCCATTTCGCTGGCCATCGATGCGGACCCCGTCATTACAACTGCTACGGATGTAAACGGATTGCCAGCGCCTGACGTGTTGGCGCGCCATGAGCATCTGTTGGTGGATGATTTCCAAACCTTAATCAATGTGAACTCTGCCATCGTTGGAGGAGAACGAGTTGATTATTATATCGATGCTAGCTTACCAAATGCAGAGCCTTTAGAACAAGCTGCGAAAGCTCATATTGGTGAGCATGGTATGGTTCATGTTGTTTCTCTAGAGGAACTTGACTCCATTCCATGTAAAAATGAAAGCGCTGAAGAAGGTTCTTCTCGCGTAGTTATTACAGACAAAGTAATTGCAGAGTATGGTAATCAATTGATTTTGCGCCCTCGTACCTATACGATGGGCATTGGCTGTCGTCGAGATACGCCAAAGGAATTGATCGTTGACGCCATACAACAGTCGCTAGCAGCACATAAGCTTTCACCAAAAAGCCTTGTTACGGCAGCATCGGTTATCGTTAAACAAGACGAAGTAGGCCTTTTAGAGGCTATGCAAATTATGGGGTGGCCTATCGTGTTCTATACACAGGACGAGATGGCGCCACTCATTGAAGAAGAAAAATTAAAAGAATCTAATTTTGTAAAAGGAACTATAGGAGTAGGAAACGTATGCGAGACAACGGCATTACTAGCGGCCAAGAGCCGAACATTAATACAGCACAAAACAATTTATCCCAAAACAACGGTAGCCATTGCACAGGTAACATCAAAGTAATCGGTATCGGCCCTGGCGATGAAGAGTTTATGACACCTCAAGCACGCGAAGCTATCTTAGCAGCTGACCGCGTGGTAGGTTATTTGACATACCTCGACTTGATCAAAGACCTTATCGAAGGTAAAGAAACTGTAGGTACTGCAATGATGCAAGAAGTAGATCGTTGCCAACAAGCAGTTGATTTAGCCGTAGAAGGCCATCAAGTCGTTGTAGTATCCTCTGGTGACTCCGGCGTATATGGCATGGCAGGTCTTGTGTTAGAACTTGCTAATAAAGTGCCAGCAGAAAAACGTCCTTCCGTAGATATCGTACCTGGTCTTAGTGCTGTAAACGTAGCAGCATCTGTATTGGGTGCACCTTTGATGCATGACTTTGCAGTCATTTCTTTGAGTGATTTGATGACTCCATGGGATCTTATTAAAAAACGTGCCGACCTTTGTGCACAAGGCGATATGGTTATCTCCTTGTACAACCCACGCAGTAAAAAACGTGTTACACACTTAGATGAAGTTCGCGAAATCGTTCTTAAATACCGCGATCCTAAAACACCTGTTGGTATCGTGCAAAAAGCAGGTCGTCCAGGTCAACATATGGTAATTTCTGACCTTGAAAACTTCACTAACGAAGAAGTAGATATGCAAACACTTGTTATCATCGGTAACAGCCAAACCTATGTTGAAAATGGTCGCATGATTACACCTCGAGGCTACAAATTATGATTTGGGTCATTGCCGGCACTTTGGATGGTCGCACCTTAGCGGTAGAAATCCAAAAACGGACTGGTGAAGATGTGCTTGTTACGGTTGTTAGTCAGTATGGTGCAGAGCTTGCTGCCCATAAAGGCATTACCGTACATACGGGCCGTCTTGACCAAGAGGCGATGCAAAACTTGATTAAAGAGCACAATGTACGACTCTTAATTGATGCAAGTCATCCGTATGCTGCTATTGTTACAGCTACGGCTCAAGATGCAGCAAAGGCCGAAGGTATACCTTTTGTTCGGTTTGAACGTAAAGAGGTACCATTACCAGAGTATGATAAATTACATATCGTAGTAGATGAAGTAGAGGCAGCTAATCTAGCAGGCAAGTTAGCGAAGGAAAATAATAACCATGTGTATTTGACTACTGGTAGTAAGACAATGCACATCTTTGCTAAATCTGAAGCCTTACAAGACTGTGAAGTATGGACACGTATTTTGCCTACCGCAGAGGTGTTACAAATGATGGAAGACCTCAATGTAAGTCCAAAGCGCATCGTTGCAGTACAAGGTCCATTTTCTTACGATATGAACCGTATTATGTTCCACGATACGAAGGCTAGCGTTGTAGTTATGAAAAACTCTGGCCTTGTAGGTGGTGCTGATACAAAATTACAAGCAGCTATGGATCTTGGTATCCATGTTATTGTTATCGATAGACCCCGTGTTAAGATTGAAAGCCACGTGGTATCATCGAATGATGAATTTTTCGAATTATGGGAGGACACTAATGGATTACGTTAAAAATCCTAAAGCGATTGAAGATAAAAGTATGCAAATCATTTACGACTATGTAAAAGATTTAGGTTTAACAGATGATGAAGTACGCGTAGTATCCCGTACTGTACATGCTTCTGGTGACGTTGAATACGCACAACTCGTAAAAATGAGCCCTGATGCTGTTCAAAAAGGTATTGAAGCCTTGGAAAATGGTGCTGACATTTACACTGACGTAGAAATGGTGCGTACAGGTATCTCCAAACCAGCTCTTAAAATTCGCGGTAACAAAGTACACTGCTTAATCAAAGATGAAAACGTAGCTAAAATGGCTAAAGAATTGGGTGTAACTCGTTCCATCGCAGCTATGCGTACATTTGGCAAACAATTAGAAGGCCAAATCGTAGCTATCGGTAATGCTCCTACTGCATTGTACGAAGTATTGCGCTTAGCTCTTGAAGAAGGTATTAAACCAGCTCTTATCATTGGTATCCCTGTAGGCTTCGTAGGCGCTGCAGAATCCAAAGATTATTTGATGGAAGTATCCCCAGTTCCTTACATCACTGTAAAAGGTAACAAAGGTGGTAGCCCAATCGCTGCTTCCGTATGTAATGCATTGCTTTACACAGATGTAAAACGCAATGACATGCTTTTTGTAGAAGGTAAAGAATCTAAATAATACAAAACCCGAATCGTGTTTTAGTAGTTTTGCGATTCGGGTTTTACTGTATATTTTAGATACTACCAGTTAAAAGTAATATTTTTTCTAGCAATAGTATACTCGTTTCTTAGATACTACCAGTTAAAAATAAATATTTTTAATTGGTAGTATCTCTAAAATCGCTGTTACTAGGTCTAAAATATAGAATTTTCAAAATGACTTATTTTGTATATGAAGATATGGAGAGGGGGTTCGTATGGAGTCTATTAATGAACGAAAGGCCTTTCGTTTATCTGTTATCATTGTTTTACTTATTGCAGTGATAGCTTGTATGATTATATCTCTTATCTGGGGTTCTACACCTGTATCGCTAGCAGAGATATGGAGAACGTTATGGTCTGATGAATTAACAGATACGGCTTCACAGATTATTTGGAATATTCGTTTGCCCCGTAATATCGTGGCTGCTTTGGTAGGGGCCTGTCTTGCAGTATCGGGGGCTATATTACAAGCGGTTATGAAAAACCCACTGGCGGATCCACAAATTGTAGGGGTATCCTCTGGTGCAGGACTAGCTGGTGTTATCATATTTATTTTATTTCCTGGGTATGATCATATAGTTCCTTTAGTGGCCTTTTTAGGTGCTATGGCTGCAGCACTTATGGTGTATGCATTAGCATGGAAAAATGGAGTGCGACCTAGTCGTATTATCTTAGCTGGTGTTGCTGTCGCAGCCTTTTTAGGCTCAGGTATTTCAGCACTACTTGTATTCTTCGGTGATCGTGTACAAGGGGCATTGCTTTGGATGGTAGGGGGACTCGCTGCACGCAGTTGGCCTCAGGTAGAAGTGCTGTTTCCATATGCTATAATTGGTCTTATTTTTGCCTGTTTAGGAGCTAAACGACTTACCATTTTAAGTTTAGGTGATGAAACTGCAAAGGGATTAGGCCTTAAGGTAGAACAAACACGGTTTATTATGACTGCAGTGGCTGCTCTTTTAGCAGCTGGTGCTGTAAGTATAGCTGGGCTTATCGGATTTGTAGGTTTGGTTATTCCCCATATGTTACGTCTTATAATCGGTAACGACTATGCATATTTACTACCTGGATCCGCATTATTAGGCGCACTAGTTCTTGTTGTCAGTGATACAATAGGACGTGTTATGTGGAGCCCTATAGAGGTACCAGTGGGCATTATTATGGCATTTTTTGGAGCGCCGTTCTTCTTGTATCTGTTGAGGAGGGATAACTAATGAATACCGCTATTGATGTAAAACAGTTATCCGTAACTCTTGGTAATCGTCATATTCTACATGACATTAATGTATCGGTTCCTATCGGTAAAATTACGACATTAATAGGGCCTAATGGCTGTGGTAAAAGTACGCTTTTACGATCTATGATCGGATATATTCATAGCCCTCATGAATGTATTACCATTTTTGATAAACCGTTACAATCATATTCTCAAAACAATCTGGCACGGCAAATGGCATTTTTGCCACAAGTACCGAATATGCCAAAGGATATGACTGTAGAAGAATTGGTATATTGTGGACGATATCCATACCAAACGTGGTGGAAAAACACGGCTAAAGAAGATCGTGAAATTGTTGATTATGCATTAGACATTACAAAAACGAATCATTTGAGAGAACAATTAATCCCATCTCTATCTGGTGGCGAACGGCAACGCGTTTGGATTGCTATGGCGCTAGCACAGCAACCAAAATTATTAGTATTAGATGAACCAACAACATATTTAGATATTAATCACCAATTAGAAATTATGGAGTTATTGAAATGCTTAAATAAGGAACAAAATTTAACCGTTCTCATGGTACTTCACGAACTAACACAGGCGGTTCAATATTCACATTATATGGCTGTTATAAAAGAAGGCCATTTAGTAACGTCAGGAGAAACAAATAAAATAATATCAGATGAGTTGTTTAGAGATGTTTTCTCTGTAGATGTACAACTTGATACATTTGATAATAAAAAATATGTGCGTGTAAAAGGATTAGTTGAGTAGCTTGATACTAATAGAAAAAGAGGGCATTCCCTATTTGGGGGATGCCCTCTTTAGCATGGTGCAATATGTTAGAATGTAACATTAATACCGTATGCTTCTTTAACTAAACGTGCCATAGCTTCAGGTGTTTGTAGACCTGGGTTTAATAGGAATAGTTTAGATGGTAAATATATTACGCGGTTATTTTGTACTGCTTTCAAATTAGCCCATGCAGGATTATCTGTCATAGCTTGTTTCATGGCTTTTGTAATTTCTTCTTCTTTGCCCATTGTAACAACAAAGATAATATCAGGATTATCTGCCGTCAATGTTTCAAGAGAGTAAGGGACAGTTTTATCCTTGGTTGTACCCTCTAGGTGGGAGGCAACAACATTTGTCATACCTAGTTCTTTTACCATAGATGCAGTCACTGCTTCATCAGTTTCGGCAGTTACACCTTTCCCTGTGGCACGTAACACGGCAACACGTGCAGGCTGTTGATTTTTAACTGCATCTTTTACCTTGGTGATATTGCTTTCATAGGTAGTAATAACAGATTTAGCCTTATCTTGATGATTGGTTAACTCGCCAAGGAATATTAACATTGGTACATTATCTTTAAT
Organism: Veillonella sp. 20925_1_51; assembly: GCF_041431445.1. Taxonomy (NCBI): domain Bacteria; kingdom Bacillati; phylum Bacillota; class Negativicutes; order Veillonellales; family Veillonellaceae; genus Veillonella; species Veillonella sp. 20925_1_51. The sequence goes on along the minus strand of NZ_JAPVXT010000002.1, from coordinate 38,788 downwards.
ACCATCATAATCAAAAAGTACGGTTGGAATATTATTAGCTTGTAATTGGGATTCATATTTTTTATGTTGATTTACTAAACCCAATACCACATCTGGCTTCAAGCCTAATAGTTGTTCCATGTTGATATTTGCAGTTTGACCAAGAGCGGGTAGAGCTTCTAATTCTGGGGCTAATTTATCCGTTGTATTGGCACGGCTAATGGCTTTACCATCGACAGCATAAAGCATAGATAAAACAGAATTAGATAATACAGCAATTTTTTGTGGATCCTTTGGTACAGTATAGGTTTGACCATTAAAGGTCAATTCCTTCGTAGTAGCAGAAGAGCTGGATGTGGATTTACCACACCCAGCTATTGCTAGTACAACCATGACCAAAGCGAGACTACAAAGTAGTAGTTTTTTCATGATGTACTCCTATGTACGTTATATAACGATACTAGTTAAATTATGAATTGATTATTTTTGTAAAGCGCCCCAAGATTCGTTTGCACGTTCAACAAACAAGTTACGGATATTTTGGTTTTCACCTAAACCATGAAGGTAAGTATCTACTTTGAAGCCTTCTTTTTCAAGGATGGATTTATGGGAATCTGGTTCAGCACCAGCCATGTCATTGTTAGCATGGTCGCCTGCAACCATCATGAATGGCATCAATGTAACGTGCTTAATACCATGTAATTTTAATTGAGGGATAACTTGTTCAAGATTTGGAGTACCTTCTACAGTGTAGACAAATACATTTTTCAAGCCAAGAGTATGGATGCGGTCTTGAATTACAGAATAGTAAGCATTTGCAGGATCTGGAGTACCATGAGCCATGATAAGAACAGCATCTTCTTTGCCTACTTTAGGGAATTGAGATTGTACAGCCTTAATTGTTTGAATAACTTCATCAGTTTGGCCTTCTTGACCCATCCAGTACATAAGTGGAGTACCTAATGTCATTTTTTTGAAGTTATTTTTGTAAAGGTTATAAACAGCTACATCATAGTTGTATTCCATGCCAGGGATAACATCCAAGGATGTCAAAGCTACGCGGGAGTAACCTTCAGATTTCAATTGGGCTAATGCTTCTTCAGGAGTTGGGTATGTAATACCTTCTTTTTGTTGGATACGGTCACGGATAATGTGGCTTGTGAAAGCTGTTACTACTTTAGTATTAGGATGAGCTGCTTGAATAGCTGCTACAGTAGCATCAATTGTTTTAGCACGAGTTTCTTTATAAGTTGTACCAAAGCTCATAACTACGATAGCATCTTTGTTTTGAAGATTTTGAAGTTCTTTAGTTTCATGTGTGCGAACACCAATAGTAGATGCTTCTTTTAATGCAGGTGTAGGATCTTTTACTTCTTCATTTAATTGATATGCAGCATTAGATACAACAGGTGCACCAAAGGATACTGCAAGACCTAGAATAGCGGATGCTAAAGCTAATTGTTTTTTCATTTCTATACTCCTATCCAAAACTAAAACTACAGGGATATGCAATTATTTACATAATTTTAATATATTGAAAAATGTAGATTTATTGCATATATATAACCTTACGCCAATCGTAACAAAGGGAAATAGGGGTGTCAATAAACCCCATACCCCTAGAAGTATAGAAAAAATAAGGAGTTTTAAGAAATTAATGTGATGAATATAGTATGGTAGTAGATTTTATAATTATATTCTTTTTGGTTATATGGATATGAATATGTGAATACATGAGTAATTTTATTTGATCTTTATTTAGGCATATTTTGATGGGACCCCATAACATTACTACAAATATATTAAAAATGATGCCCTATACTTGTTTGCTCCTCGTTCTTGATGTCGCTACACAAGTACAGAGCATCATTTTGTGTATCTTGAAGTAATAGTGTAATGTATATATTAAATAGATTAGAGTACTATGATTTTAAATTAGTAGGGTAGATATGTTTGAGAATATTCTAATTGGTCTCTTTGGCTTATTAATGGTGAATTATCTCGTCATTATAGCTAGGCAACGAATAGTTAAAATTGTAATTGGTATCTTAGGGAATTGTTTCTTTGGACTTTCATTGTTTAGTGATTATATTGCTTTACCAAGTTATATGATTGATTTGAAGTATATTTTAATTATTATTCTTTGTGTTGCTTGTGTCTTTAGTCTATGGCGTCATAATCGCTCTGGCAAAATTACAGCTGGCGACAAGAGAAGGTATGATACCTTTACAGGTCGAATTAAGTTTATTGTTATATTTTTTCTTCTTTTATGTGGTGTTGCATCGGTTATACATTATTTTGGTTGATTTTGATATTTTTTCTCATTGACTTCTATACATTAATCTTGTACTATTATTACATAGTAGTTGATAACAATTTTCAGTTATGGAGATTGTATCATGTATGAGCGATATGGAGGTCACATATGAAAGGCATAATTATTGCATCCTTTGGATCAATTTATCAAGATGCTGTGGAGAAATCCATCGGCAGTATAGAGAAAAAAGTACGTTTCATGTATAGCGATATGGAGGTACGCCGTGTATTCTTATCTGATGCATTAGTGGAAAAGTGGAATGAGAAATATGATGAAAAGATTTCTTCTTTCACAGAAGCTATGCAAGATTTTGCTCGTCTTGGCATCGATGAGGTATACATTCAACCTGTAACATTAGTAGCAGATCAGTGTTACCAACAAATGCGTAAACAAGCATTGAAGTTTTTACATAGCAATGAATATGGTTTTAATCAAGTAAATATTGGTAAACCATTACTTACATCATTAGGTGTAAAAAACTATGCTGACGATTATGAAGCAACATTAGAAAGTATCGTACGCCATGTTAATACAAAAGCACTTAATAAATCTGTAGTGCTCATGGCAAATGGTCAAAATCAATTAGAGTTTAGTACATTACAATTGAAAGCCATGTATGGGGCAGCACCAAATGTAGTAGTATTTACTACAAATGGGTTCCCTACATTTAAACAAGCTCTTACATTATTAGACCGTATGGGTCATAAAGACTTGTTAGTAGTACCATTAGCTCTTATTGGTTCTACACATTTAATGGACTATCTTGGCGGTGAGCGTTCTGACTCCATTTATGCATTGCTCGCTGAAGAAGGGTATAATGTAGATATTTGGAATGAAGGTCTTGGTGAAAACCCTTATGTACAAGATTTATTCTTGAAACATTTAGGCCAAGCTATCCGCATGTCTGATCGGAAGCGTCCCATGCCTCGTGAATCTGTAAAACCTGTAATGACAAACTCTCGTATGGAAGCACAAGGTATGATTTCTTAGTTTAATCTCTCACATAATTAGACATACATCTCTCCACACTCCTTTATATACGTAAAAGTCCTCCTTGTTGGAAGTCCAATGAGGAGGATTTTTACTTTTACTATGAAAAATATTTATAATATCCATTTTATACGTCCTATGGTATGCCCCTAAGGTGTCGTCTATGGTATGATTAAGATACATTATTAATTAAATAAGGAGACTTCCATGAAACAAGCTATTTTAGTTGTTGCCTTTGGGTCCACTGTTGACAGTGCTCGTGAACATAATATTGATTCCGTAGTAGAATATATCCGTAAAGCGTATCCGGACTATACTGTGGAACTAGCTTTTTCCTCTCGTATTATCGTTAAACGATTACGAGAACGGGGGATTGAGATTCCTACTGAACAAGGGGCATTAGAGACACTTATCCAAGAAGGCTATACACATATTTTTGTGCAACCTCTACATTTTACTGGGGGGGAAGAGTTTGATAAATTGAAAAATAATATCCTCGCTCATGAAGGGGAGGGGCAATTGGAAGTATTGCGTGTAGGTAGACCTCTCGTATACTACATGAGCCAAGAGGAACATCCAGATGATTACCAAATTTTGATTGACCGATTCATTAAATCGCTTAATATTTCTAAAGAAGACGGGTTACTATTGGTTGGTCATGGTGGTCTCGGTTCTGGTAATTCATCATATGGCAACCTACAATTTAAACTAATTCGTGATGGCCTTACAAATGTACGTATTGCTGTTTTAGAGAATGCTCCATATGTGGCTGATGTAGCTATGCCATGGGAATGGCTCGATGGTAAACGGCCAAACACAATTTATGTGCACCCATTATTATTAGTTCTTGGAGATCATGCACAAAACGATCTCTTTGGTGATGAAGAAGATAGCGTTATTAATGAACTTGCCAATTACGGTTATGAAGTTAAACCAATCCATAGCGCACTTGGTGAATATGAAGCAATACAAGATATCTTCCGTCAACATGTGCAAGATTGTATTGATAATCTGTATGGCAAACGTAGTACACATCGTCCAACAATTCCAAATATTAAATAGTAGTTTTGTATATCTTGCATAAATTAGTTATAATAAAAGATATTGTAATTATAAATAGAATGTAACTATAAGAATAGGAGAACCCCATGAAAGGTAAATTATATGGCATTGGCGTAGGCCCTGGCGATTCTGAATTAATGACTGTTAAAGCTGCTCTTATTGTAGGTGAAGCAGATATTATCATCACACCTAAAACAGAAAAGAAAGATGGTTCTGTAGCACTTAATATTGCTTCCCCATATATTCAAGAACATACAGAAATCGTTCCTGTAGTATTCCCAATGGTATTGGATGATGCTACTCAAGAGGAAGGCTGGCAAGAAGCAAAACGCATTATCTTGTCCTACTTAGATCAAGGTAAAAGCGTTGTCTTCTTAACATTGGGTGATCCTATGTTCTACAGCACATACATGTATGTATATCGCTTGATCGAAAATACAGACCATGAAATTGAAACAATTCCTGGCGTTACTGCTTTCTGTGCTATTGGTTCCCACCTTGGCTATCCAATCGTAGAGAAGGAAGAAGTATTAGCTATCGTTCCTGCTACAGCACCTAAAGAAAAAATTGATGCTGTATTGGCTGTAGCTGATGATGCAGTAATCATGAAAGTGTACAAAAACTTTGATGAAGTACAAGAAACTTTGATTAAACACAATATGGCAGATGATGCGGTTATGATTAGCCGTGTAGGTTTGCCAGATGAGCAAGTATTCGTAGGCCTTGATAATATGCCAAAAGATACTAAACTCAACTACTTGTCTACAATCCTTGCAAAACGTAAGGACCGTTAACAAACACGTCGTATTACGAGGTAATATTTATGAACACAGTACATATTCCACGTGTTGTCATTGCAGGCACAAACTCTGGTGTAGGTAAAACAACAATCGTAGCGGGCTTATTGGCTGCTTATGCAAATGGTGGACGTACGGTGCAATCCTTTAAAGTGGGCCCGGATTATATTGATCCGGGCTTTCATAAAATTGCATCCGGCCGTGACAGCTATAATTTAGATACGTGGCTCGTGCCACCTCACAAATTAAATCCTTTCTTTGCTACTATGGCGCATGGAGTAGACCTTGCTATTATTGAAGGTGTTATGGGTTTATATGATGGTGGTCGAGAAGGTGTTAGCTCCACAGCTCAAATTGCTAAGCAATTGAATGCACCGGTGGTGCTTGTTATCGATTGCAAGGCTATGGGTGAAAGTGCGGCTGCTATTGCTAAAGGTTTCCGTGATTATGATCCAGAGGTAAACTTTGGCGGCGTTATCTTAAACCGCTTAGGTTCTGCCAACCATGAGCGCATGGTTCGTGAAGGTATGGATAAAATTGGTGTACCTGTTATTGGTGCTATTTATCGAGATGATCGTATGCACTCTCCGGAGCGCCATTTAGGACTCACACCTGTTACTGAAATCGACCCAACAGAGTCAATCAACACGATTCGCGAAGCTGTTGAGAAAATGGTAAATCTAGATCAATTGTTGGACATTGCATCTAGTGCACCTGCTATTGAGTTACCAGAGACTGTAGATGCTAAATCCATTGAAAAGCGAGTTAAAATTGGTGTAGCCTATGATGAGGCGTTCTCTTTCTACTATCCTGCAAGTTTAGGTGCCTTAGAAGAGAAAGGGGCCGAGCTCGTTTATTTCAGCCCTCTTAATGATTTAGTGATTCCCGAAGTAGACGGCCTTGTATTTGGTGGTGGCTTCCCTGAAATGTTCTTGTTCCAACTCTCTAGTAACGAGTCAATGAAGGAATCTATCCGTGAAGCTAATGAAAAAGGTATACCTATTTATGCAGAATGTGGTGGCCTCATGTATTTATGTGAAAGTATCCACGATTTTGAGGGCGCCGTATATGATACAGTAGGTATTGTACCTGCTAATTGCATTATGCAACAAAAGCTACAAAAAGTAGGGTATGTTACGGCTACAGCTAAGCGAGATACCTTATTAGGTGCTGCAGATACATCTCTTCGTGGGCATGAGTTCCATTTCTCTACGATGGAACCAACTGTAGAGAATTTCCCTTGGGCCTTTCACTTAGAAGGGGGCCGCAAACCTCAATCTTATGATGGCGGCTATGCAACTGATAATGTATTAGCATCGTATTTACATTTGAACTTTGCTGGTTCTGATGAAGGTACACAACATTTTGTTGATATATGTGCTAACTATAAAGCTAAAAGGAGCTAAATATGAGTGAACGAGGCTTAATTTTAGTTAATACTGGCAATGGCAAAGGAAAAACAACAGCAGCCTTAGGCGTGGCATTACGTGCTGTTGGCCAAGGTTTTAAGGTTTTAATCTTACAATTTATTAAAAGTGGTAATGGCTATGGCGAACTAGCAGGTCTTGCCAAATTAGGGGACCAAGTAGAAATTCGTTCCATGGGTAAGGGATTTATTTACTATAAACGAGATGAAGTAGGAGAGGCTGAGCTTGCTCGCCATAAGGCAGCAGCTCAAGAGGCTTGGCACACATTAGTGGAAGAAGTAAATTCAGATCGATGGGATCTTATCATTATGGATGAAATTAATAATGCCATTAATTACGATCTTATTGATGTGAATTCTGTAGTAGATATGCTTAAACATAAACCTGAGCGCTTACACGTAATTTTGACAGGTCGTTATGCTAAACCTGAAATCATTGATGTGGCTGATACGGTAACAGAGATGAAGGTAGTTAAGCATGCTTATGAAAAAGGCATTAAAGCCGCCAAGGGGATAGAGTTCTAATACGCAGAGCTTGAATATAAATAAATCTAAAATTTTCGAAAAAGCTCTTGCTAAAACTATATCGAAAATGTATAATATAGTCATAAGCACAAGGTGCTAAATATTCTTGACATTAAGTATGTATATAACACTAACCAGGAGGTTAACTATGGCTGTACATGATTACATTAAATCCGGCGATTTCGCTACTGAAAAACACGTTCCTGTTATCGAGACTGTTGACACTGTAAAAGCAGGTGAAACTTTCCACGTAACATTGTCCGTTGGTAAAGATATCGCACATCCTAACACTGTAGAACATCACATTGAATGGATCAAATTGTACTTCGTAGCTGAAGGTACTCAATTGCCATTCGAAGTTGGTGAAATTTCCTTCAACGTACATGGTGATGGCGCAACTGCAAACGAAGGCCCTGTACATGCAATTTCTGAAGGTTCTTTGGCAGTTTCCTTGAACAAATCTGGTAAATTGATTGCTGTATCCTACTGCAACATCCACGGTTTGTGGGAATCCGAAAAAGCAATCACAGTTGCTTAATTAACTTAATCAACTAATAAAGACCAGCCATAAGGCTGGTCTTTTGTATGTAAATTTTAATAATAACTGAAATAATCATGCTAAAGTTGTGTCCGCACTCAAAAGAGTTTTGTTTTTGTATAGTGGATAAATTGCCTTATATCCCTTTACAGTGCTATTTGTTTGTGGTAAAGTATATGCATATTGATTTTTAGTAGATAAGTTAAATGAGGGATTATTGTGGCCTTAATCGTTAAAAAATTTGGTGGTAGTTCCGTAGCTACACCAGAAAAAATATTTAATATTGTTGATCGCGTCCTTCGTGAGAAGAAAGAAGACGATAAAATCGTTATCGTTGTATCCGCTATGGGTGATACAACAGATGACTTGGTAGCATTGGCTAAAGAAGTAACATCTAAGCCTTATGGTCGTGAAATGGACCGCTTGCTATCTACAGGTGAGCAAGTAACGATTGCATTAATGGCGATGGCTTTCAACGAACGTGGTCATAAAGCTATGTCCTTAACAGGTGACCAAGCAGGTATTACAAGTAGTGATACATTCAATAAAGGCCGTATTTTAGGCGTTGATCCAAATCGCGTATTTGAAGCTTTGGATGAAGGCAATATCGTAGTGGTGGCAGGTTTCCAAGGTATTACTGAATATGGTGACATGGTTACTTTAGGTCGTGGTGGCTCCGATACAACTGCTGTTGCATTGGCAGGCGCTATGAAAGCTGATGTTTGTGAAATCTTCACAGATGTTGAAGGCGTTTACTCTACAGATCCTCGTGTTGCAAAAGAGGCTTTCAAATTAGAAGAAGTAACATATGGCGAAATGCTTGAGATGGCACGCCTTGGTGCAGGTGTAATGCAACCTCGCGCTGTAGAAATGGGTTTCCGTTATGGTGTACCTATTCACGTACGTTCAACATTTAGTGACAATACAGGTACTATTATTCGGGAGGATTATACTGTGGAAGCAAATAAACACGTAATTACTGGCGTAGCTGATGATACTAATACAGCAAAAGTAGCCCTTGTAGGCGTTGAAAATAAACCAGGTGTTGCAGCAACTGTGTTCAAAGCATTGGCTGCAAAAAACGTGGATGTTGATATGATTGTTCAATCTATCCGCGCCGTAGGTGAACCTAAAACTGACCTCATCTTCACTGTAGCTATGGATGATGTTGTACTAGCTCGTGAAGTATTAGCAGAATTACAAAAAACTGTTGATATTGAAGCTGTAAATATTGACGAAAGAATGGCAAAAGTATCTATCATTGGTGCAGGTATGTTAGGTCAACCAGGCGTGGCAGCTCAAATGTTTGATATTTTGAGCCAAGAAGGCATCAATATTGAAATCATTTCTACTTCTGAAATTAGTATTTCTTGCCTTGTTGCTGAAGATCGCGTTAAAGATGCTGTTCGTGTAATCCACAATGGCTTATTGTTAGATCAAAGAGGTTAATCTATTTATGGATAGTCTACGTAGTTTTATGGATGAAATGCTCAATGACCAAGGTCGTAAGGAAGGTTTCATTAGCGATCTACTAGGAAATCTAAAAAATCAGCCTATTCCAACATTGGAGCAAGCTCAAACTGGTTATACTACGGTAAGTAATTTACATGGCATTTTCTACGATTATGATAAGGCCGAAGTTACTATTTCTTATAAGGTGGTACCTGATATGTACCCACCGTATACGTTAAGCTTTGTACAATTCCAAGCAGTGTTAGAAGGCTTGTTAACCTTGCGCCGCAATCAAAAGTGGCAAATGCAACATAATAAATAAAATGAACCCCATAGGCGGTAATGCCTATGGGGTTTTGAATTTCGATAATTATTCTTAACATCTATATATAGAGTTGTCGATGTGTTATAATGAATTGTTAGGAAGAAATTAATTATATTTATATAGAAAGAAGGGACAGCATGGAAATAAATAAGGTTTATTCTGGCTTTCGCCTTGACCGCATTGAGCGCATTGATGAGATCAATGGTACCGCTTATGAAATGAAGCATGAAAAATCTGGTGCTCGTTTAATTTATATTGATTCACCAGATTCTAATAAAGTATTCAATATTGCGTTTAGAACAACACCTCACAATAGTACCGGTGTGGCACATATTATGGAGCATTCTGTTCTATGTGGTTCTCGAAAATTCCCATTAAAAGAGCCCTTTGTTGAACTGGTAAAAGGTTCTTTAAACACGTTCTTGAATGCTATGACATATCCGGATAAAACAATGTATCCTGTAGCCAGCAAGAACGATAAAGACTTCCATAATTTGATGGACGTATATCTTGATGCAGTATTCTACCCACGTGTTCGTGAAGATGCAGAAATCGTAATGCAAGAAGGTTGGCATTATGAGCTAGAAAATGCAGATGATGAACTCACCTACAAAGGCGTTGTATTTAATGAGATGAAGGGCGTGTACTCTTCCCCTGATTCCGTATTAGAGCGTCAAATGATGCGCGAACTTTTCCCAGATACGACCTATGGTGTTGATTCTGGTGGGGATCCTGATCATATTACAGATTTAACATATGAAGAATTCCAAGAGTTCTACCGTGTCCACTATCATCCATCTAATAGCTATATCTTCTTATATGGTGATATGAATATTGAAGAGCAATTAGCATTTTTGAATGATGAGTACTTAAGTCATTTTGATGCTATTGAGGTTCATACCGAGGTAGCTCTACAAGCTCCATTTACAGAAGGAAAAGTAGTGAGCTATCCATATAGTGTAGGTTCTGAAGAACCAACAGATAATCGCACATTGCATTCCTTTGCTTATGTATTACCTGATGTAACGCCTGAACATAGCTTGGCTTTTGAAGTGTTGACACATGCTTTGTTAACATCTCCAGCGGCGCCTCTTAAACAGGCTTTGGTAAAAGCTGGTATTGGCTCTGACGTAAGCGGCTATTATTTAGATAGCATTCGTCAACCTATGTGGACAGTACAAGCTACGGGTTCAAACTTAGATAAACAAGCTGACTTGCAACGCATTGTAGAATCTACCTTACAAGAGCTATGTGATAAGGGCTTAGATAAAGAATTATTAGAAGCTTCTTTGAATAGCATTGAATTTGCTCTTCGTGAAAGCGACTTTGGGGGACGACCTATTGGGTTAGCGTATATTATCCGCATGATGGATAATTGGTTATATGATAATGATCCATTAGAGTTATTACACTATGAAGAGGCGTTAGCGAATATTCGAAAAGGCTTAGCTGGTACATATTTCGAAGATTTAATTCGTCATTCTATCTTGAATAATGACCATAAGGTTCTTGTATCTATCTATCCTGAACGTGGCCTTCAAGAGCGCAAAGATGCAGAGGTTAAAGAACATTTAGCTGCTGTAAAAGCGAATATGACAAAAGAGGAGATTGACGCGATTGTAGAACAAACAAAACGCCTTAAAATTCGTCAAGAAACTCCAGATAGTGATGAAGCTCTAGCGTCTATTCCATTGCTCGAGTTATCTGATTTAAATCCTAATATGGAAGCTGTAGAACGCCGTGAAAGCAAGATTGGTAATACAAAAGTACACTTTGTGCCAACTTTCACAAAAGGCATTAACTATGTAGGGTTATACTTTAACTTGAGTTGTCTCACAGAAGATGAGCTGTTCTACGCAGATATTTTAAGTGATATCCTCGGCCGTGTTGATACATCCGAGCGCGGTTATGAAGCACTGGCTAAAGATATTAATATGAATTTAGGGGGATTGAGTTCTGATATTACGGCCATCAGTAAAGATGGTAAGCGTGATGAATTTACGCCTCTTATGATTGTGCGTGCGAAAGCATTACATTCTAAATTACCTGATTTATGTCGCTTGATTAATGAAGTCGTAAAAAAGGCAGATTACAGTGATGATAGCCGTTTAACTGAGCTTGTTCAAGAAAGCAAAGCTATTTGGGATAATGAAGCATTCCGCCGCGGTAATTCTATCGTGAGTCAACGTGTTATGGCTCAAGTTTCTGCAGTTGGTAAGTTTAGAGATAATGGCAATTTAGGTTACTATCAAAAAATCAGCGAGCTAGCTTCTAATCCAGCGGCTTTGCCATTATTACCAGAAAAATTAGCTGAAGTAGCTCGTAAAATTTTCCGTGCTAATAATGTAGATATTATGTTTGTTGGTGAAGAAGGCGAATTAGAAGCTTTTGAAAACCTAATGAAACCATTGGTTGACACTTGGGATACTACCGAATTGAGTAATGATGTATTACAAATCACTCGTCTTTCCGGCAATGATGGTATCGTTACAGCTGGTAAGGTTCAATACGTAGCTCAAGGTGGTAATTTCATCGATCATGGTTTCAAACATGTTGGTCCCATGAGCGTATTAGAAACGATATTACGTTATGAATACCTTTGGATTCGTATTCGTGTTCAAGGTGGTGCTTACGGAGCATTTGCTAATTTCTATGATGATGGCAATATGATTTTCTGTAGTTATCGTGATCCTAACTTGTTAGAAACTTTAGATGTATATAAAGAGTTGCCTCAATACCTTCGTGACTTCACATTGACTGATCGTGAAATGCGTAAATATATTATTGGTACTATGAGTTCTTTGGACTTGCCAATGACGCCAGCGCTGCGTGGACCACGTGCAATGGGTATGTACTTCAGTGATGCTAAATTAGAGGACAAAGTAGAGTTCCGTAAACAAGTGATTGCATGTAAGCCAGAAGATATTGTTGCACTAGCAGATGTAGTAGAACCTGTACTGAATGATAATCATATTTGCACAATGGGTAACGAACAAAAAATTAAAGATGCTGGTAATGTGTTTGATAACATTGTGTCTTTAGGCTAAATAATTTCATATCTATAAATGATATTGCTTTAATTTTTAGTTTGACATATCTTTGGATGGATAAGTGGCATATTCATAATGAATATGCCACTTGTTTTCTACTATAGGAGAGTTCTCATGAAAGGTAGATTTGCGCCTAGTCCAACAGGATATATTCATCTTGGTAATGTGTGGATAGCGCTTTTATCATATATCTCCACACGCCAACAAAAAGGAAAATATGTTGTACGGATGGAGGATATAGACCTGCAACGGTCAAAACGAGAATTAGGTGAAGCTTTACTAGATGATTTAGAATGGCTTGGATTTGAATGGGATGAAGGGCCTCGTGTAGGTGGACCTGAGGTATCTTATTGGCAAAGTGAAAGACAAACATATTATGCAGATATACTAGAATATCTAGAATTAGAAAAACTAATTTATCCTTGTTTTTGTAATAGAGCACGGCTACAATCTATAGCATCAGCGCCTCATGTAGGAGAAGTAGTTCATCGTTATGATGGTAAATGTCGCCATTTAAGCAAGAATGCAGTAGACGAATTATCCTCTATAAAAGAACCATCCTTACGTTTAGCTATAGATTCATGTAATCTAGAATTTGATGATCGCTGGCAAGGTACACAGCATATTCATTTGGAAGGTGAACTAGATGATTATGTACTACGTCGTGGTGATGGTATGTATGCCTATAATTTGGCAGTCGTATTAGATGATATAGCTATGGGAATAACTGAAGTGATTCGCGGTGATGATTTACTTGATACAACAGGGCAACAATTATATTTATATAACACATTACAACAATGCTATTCCTATAAAAATATAGAAGTTCCTAAGTATGGTCATGCACCACTTTTAGTAGATGCAGATGGAAATAGACTTTCTAAGCGTCAAAAGAGTATTACAATACGTGAACTACGAGAACAGCAATGGTCAGCATCCAGAATTTTATGGGAATTAGCTGTCGCTGGTGGACTTATAGATGGAGACAGATATACTCATCGAGAAATAAATCTTTCTGAGTTAATGAATTTAGATCTATCGTGTTCTAGTTTAAGACAAAAAACAATTGTCATTGAGCGATAATAGATACATTGATTTTAGTTCTGAAATATTTGCTAAAAGAGTATAATTCTTCAACTATAAAATTCGATATATTATATTGACAATATTCGATATTTCGCTATAATAGTATATAAGAGGTGGTCAAAATGACAATTCAACAAGCTTTAGATCAAAAAGTGTGGGCCGTTATTGGAGCCACTCATAAAACCGAAAAGTTCGGCTATAAGATTTATAAATGTCTTAAAGATCACGGATATGAAGTATATCCAGTTAATCCTAATGTTGCAGAGATAGATGGTAACAAATGTTACCCTAGTCTTTCTGCACTTCCTGTTGTACCAACTGTGGTAGATTTTGTTGTGCCAGAAGCAGCGGGCCTTGCTGCACTTGATGAATGTAAAGAACTTGGCATTCCTACTGTGTGGTTGCAACCGGGAGCGGATAAACCATCTGTTGTTGAAAAAGCACATGCTTTAAACCTGCATGTCATTCAAGATTGTGTATTAGTTCAACTACCGTAGGAGGGTACAATGAGCGAATTAAAAGAATTAAAAACTGCTGAATATCAAGATTTAGTAAATCAAGGTGGCGTTACTGTTATTGATTTTTGGGCTCCATGGTGCGGTTATTGCGTACGTATGATGCCAATCATCGAGGAAATTGCAGGTGAGCTTGAAGGTAAAGCTAACTTTGTAAAAGTAAATGCTGATGAAGAACCAGAATTAGCACGTAATTTACAAATTGAAGTATTGCCAACATTTGTTATCTTAAAAGATGGCGAAGTAGTAGACCGCAAAATTGGCTTCATGCCAAAAGGTGACCTTCAAGGTGCTATTGAATCTAAATTCTAATAATCGGTATAAAACCATATAAATAGAGGCAAAAAAACCTCATCAATGTATAAAACATACATTGATGAGGTTTTTTTCATAATTTATATAGAAGTAAATAAAAAGTATCGCATAAATATAAAATTAAAATAAAATATAAATTTTCATTTTACATAATTCAATATTATTAATAACACAGCATTTATGCGGATAATTCATCGTTTTTTAATGAGTAAAAATGAAGCATAAGTTTAACTTATTAATTTTTTAATGGAAATTTAAAATAATATATGATAGTATTATGTTAAATATTGTGAATATTTAGTGAAAAGAGTGCAATATTTGATTTATTTCTTCATTGTGGGGTGAGAGCCACAAATGTTGGGAGGGAACTTAATATGAATAAGGTATTCAAAGTTGTATGGAGTGCAACGAAGCACGCTTATGTCGTAACGTCTGAGTTAGCTAAGTCTCACCAAAAATCTGCTACTACAATTGTAGCAGCCGTTATTTTGGCGGCTAGCTTTTCTGGAGGTGTTGCTAATGCATCCAGCCCTGAGGATTGGGCTAGAGCTGATCTTATTGGTAGCCAAAGATGGTTAACACCTGATCAAAATGCTTGGGGTCATATGCAAGATCAACATCAAGTTGATCCACAACAATTAGACCAACAGCAACAACAACAGCAGCAACAACAACAGCAACAACAACAACAGCAACAGCAACAACAATGGCAACAACAAGTGCCGCAACAACAGCAGCAACAACAAATCCCTAAAAAAGGCGGTTCCAATGGTAATACCGTAATTAATAACTACTATACAGTTGTAACTACTGATGTTGAAAATGTTAAGAAAAATACACATAACATTAACGTTGTAAATAAAAAGGTAGATATCAATACTACTAATATTAATACTGTTAATAATAAGGTTGAGAGTGTAAAAACTGACATTACAAATATCAAAGCTAAAGTTAATCAAAATAGCAAAGATATTGAAGGATTAAAAGGTAAAGTCGGCACTCAAATCACTAATATCCAACAAGACATCACAAATATTAACAATAATATTGATGCTAAATTTACTAAAATTAACAACGATATTGATGTAAAAATTGATAATAAAATCACTAATATTACAAATAATGTTGTTAATAATGTAAATACAAACATTGATGCTAGTGTAAAAAAACATATTGAAGCTAATAATACTAATATCATTAATCAAGTAAATCAAAATATTAAAAATGAAATACAAAACAATAACACTACAATTCTTAATCAAGTAGATCAAAAAATTGAAAATAATAACACTACTATTATTAACAATGTGAACAAAGATGTAGATGTTAAGATTAATGATATTAAAACAAATATTAACAATGTGAAGACTGAGTTGAATAATAACATTAACAATGTTGATGTTAAGGTTAACGACAACAAACAAGCAATCAATAATTTAACTGTTAACGTTAATAATAATAGTAAATCTATTGCTGATTTGACTGCTAAAGTTGAAGAAAACACTAACAACATTACTTTCAACAATACTATTGCGATGGAAAACCGCAAAGGTATTGTCGATAACAAAAAAGCTATCGGTGAAAATAAAAAAGCCATCGAAGACTTGAAAGGTAAAGTTGGCACAACAATCAATAATATTAACACAACTATTGATAATAAAATTAGTGAAAATAACACTAAGATTATCAATGAAGTTAATAAGAATGTAGATATAAAAATCAACGATAGCAAAACAAATATTATTAATGAAGTTAACAAAAATATTAATACTCAAATTGAAGCTAACAACACAACTATTATTAATCAAGTAAATACTAACGTTGATAATAAAATTAATGCTGTTAAAGCTGATATTACTAAGATTAATAATTCTGTAACTGATTTAAGTGCTAAAGTAGATGCTAATACAACAAACATCACTAACAACACTACAAATATCAATAAAAATGCCACTGCAATTACTGAATTAAACACTAAAGTTGATAATCAAGGTAAAGTTTTAGTTAATCATGAAGGTCGCATCCAGACGCTTGAACAAGATAATAAAACAATTAAGACTGATGTATCCAACACTCAAAACCAAGTTAATATCAACACTAAAGATATTGCTGATTTGAAAGGTAAAGTTGGTCAAAACATCGGCAATGTTCAAGTAGATATTAAAGATATTAAAAACAATATCACTAATATCAATAGCAAAGTGGACGCAAATGTAACTGCAATTAATAACGTTAATGTAAAAGTTGACGGTGTTAAAGGTGATTTAAATGGCCTTAAAGACCGTGTAGATCGTCATGACCAACGTTTAGACTTCTTACAAGATAATATTGCAGATAATTCTACACGTATTTCCATTGTTGAGGATAATGTGAAAACTAATACTACAAACATTGTAGATAATAGTAAACGCATCGATGCTAACTCTGCGCGTATTTCCAACAATGAAAAAGCGATTAATGATTTGAAAGGTCATGTTGGCACACAAATCACAAATATCGAAAACACAATTACTAATAAAATCAATGAAAATAATACAGTAATTAATAAAAATATCGATACTAAGATTGAGGCTAACAACACTGTTATTAACCAAAATATTGATAAAAAAATCAATAATAATAACACAACCATCATTAATAAAGTAGACCAAAACATTGATGCTAAGATTACTGAAAATAATAAAGTAATCAATAATAATATCAACAATGTAAATGTAAAAATTGATGGTGTTAAAGGCGACTTAGATGGTCTTACTAAACGTGTAGCTCAAAATGAAAAAGACATCAATGTAGCTGGCACAATTGCTATTGAAAACCGTACACTTATTGGTGCTAACAAAAAAGCTATTGATGAGCTAAAAGGTCATGTTGGCAATCAAATCACAAATATCGAAAATACAATTACTAATAAAATCAACGAAAACAATACAGTAATTAATAAAACTATCGATAATAAGATTGAAGCTAACAATACTACTATTATCAATAAAGTAGATAACAATATTGATGCTAAGATCAATGCTAACAATACAACAATCATTAACAAAGTTGATAAAAACATTGATGTGAAAATCAACGAAAATAACACACAAATTAACAATACAATCAACAAAAAAATTGGTGATGTAAATGTTAAGATTGATGGTGTTAAAGGTGATTTGGATGGCCTTAAAGGGCGTGTAGATCGTCATGATCAACGTTTAGACTACTTACATGATAATATTGTAGATAACTCTACACGTATTACTGTAGTAGAAGATGGTGTTAAAGCTAATGCAAAAGACATCAATGTAGTTGGCAATATTGCTTTGGAAAATCGTCAATTCATCGGCAATAACAAAGCTGCTATTGATAAAAACACTAAAGCAATTGATGCATTAAAAGGTCAAGTTGGCACTACAATTAAAAATATCGAAACTACAATTAATAATAAGATTACAGAAAATAATGTAACTATTAATAAAAATATCGATACTAAGATTGAAGCTAACAACACTGTTATTAACCAAAATATTGATCAAAAAATCAATAATAATAACACAACAATCATTAATAAAGTAGATCAAAACATTGACGCTAAAATCAATGCAAATAACACTACTATTCTTAACAAAGTTGATAAAAATATCGATGTAAAAATCAATGAAAATAACAAACAAATCAACAATACAATCAATACTAAGATTGGTGATGTAAATGTTAAGATTGATGGCGTTAAAGGTGATTTGAATGGTCTTAAAGGTGATTTAGATGGCCTTAAAGGTCGTGTAGATCGTCATGATCAACGTTTAGACTACTTACAAGATAATATTAATGATCATTCCACACGTATCTCTATAGTTGAAGATGGTGTGAAAGCTAATGCAAAAGATATTAATGTAGTTGGTACAATTGCAATGGAAAACCGTAAATTCATTGGCGATAATAAAGTTGCTATTGCAAACAATACTAAAAATATCAACATCAATGCTAAAGCTATCGATGAGTTAAAAGGTCAAGTAGGTCAATCATCTACAGTTATTAACGATATTAAGAAACAAATTACTAATATCAATGGTAAAGTAGAAAACAATACTACAAATATTGCAAATAATACAACTAATATTGCTAAAAATGCTACAGCAATTAACAACGTAAATGTTAAAGTTGATGCTAATGCTAAAGCTATTGTAGACAACAGCAAACGTATTGATGCAACTAATGTGAAAGTAGATGCTAACACTACTAATATTGCTAACAATACAACTGCGATCAACAACGTAAACGTTAAAGTTGATGCTAATACAAAGGCTATCGTAAATAATAGCAAACGTATCGATGCAACTAATGTGAAAGTAGATGCTAACACTACTAACATCGCTAACAATACAACTGCTATTAACAATGTAAATGTTAAAGTTAACGGTGTTAAAGGTGATGTAGCTGGCCTTACTAAACGTGTAGAACAAAACGAAAAAGATATCAATGTAGCTGGTACAATTGCAATTGAAAACCGTAAATTCATTGGCGATAACAAAGTTGCAATTGAAAATAACACTACAAATATCAATGTTAATGCAAAAGCTATTGATGAATTAAAAGGTCAAGTAGGTAAATCTTCTACAGTAATCAACGATATTAAAAACCAAATTACTAATATCAATGGTAAAGTAGAAAATAATACTACTAACATTGCTAACAATGCTACAAACATTCAAGCTAATGTAGTAGCAATTGCTGACAATAGCAAACGTATCACTGAAAATTCCACAAACATCGCAAACAACACTACAAATATTAACAATGTAAATGTAAAAGTTGACGGTGTTAAAGGTGATTTGGATGGTCTTACTAAACGTGTTGACAAAAATGAAAAAGATATCAATGTAGCTGGTACAATTGCTATCGAAAATCGTAAATTTATCGGCGATAACAAAAAAGCTATTGATGAATTAAAAGGTCAAGTTGGTAAAACAGTTCAAAATATCGAAACTACTATTAATAACAAAATTACTGAAAACAATGTAGTTATTAATAAAAACATCGATACTAAGATTGAAGCTAACAACACTGTAATTAACCAAAACATTGAAAATGCAATCAACGAAAATAACACAACAATTATTAACAAAGTTGATAAATCTGTAGATGTTAAGATCGCTGAAAACAACAAAGCGATTAACAATACAATCAACAATGTAAATGTTAGAGTTGACGGCATTAAAGGTGACTTGAATGGTCTTACTAAACGTGTTGACCAAAATGAAAAAGACATCAATGTAGCTGGTACAATTGCTATCGAAAACCGTACATTCATTGGCAATAACAAAGCTGCTATCGACAAGAATACAAAAGCTATTGAAGCATTGAACGGCAAAGTTGGTACTACTATCACTAACATCGAATCTACTATCAATAACAAGATTGAAGCTAACAATACTACAATTCTTAACAAAGTAGATCAAAATATCGATGCTAAGATTACTGCTAATAACACAACAATCATTAACAAAGTTGATAAAAACATCGATGTAAAAATCAATGAAAACAACAAACAAATCAACAACACTATTAATACTAAGATTGGTGATGTAAATGTTAAGATTGATGGTGTTAAAGGTGATGTAGCTGGTCTTACTAAACGTGTAGATCGTCATGATGAACGTTTAGACTACTTACAAGGTAACATTGTAGATCACTCTGCACGTATCAGTGCTAATGAAGATGCTATTAAAGCATTAAAAGGCCAAGTTGGTACAACAGTTACTAATGTTGAAAACACAATCAATGCTAAGATTGAAGCAAACAACACAGTGATTAGAAATGATATCAACACTGCAATTACTAATAATAACACTGTTATTAACAAAAACATTGAAACTGCAATCAACGAAAATAACACAACAATCATTAACAAAGTTGATCAAAATATTGATGCTAAGATTGCTAATAACAACACAGAAATTAATAAAACTATCAACAACAAAGTTAATGAAGTAAATGTAAAAGTTGAAGCTAATGCAAATGCAATTGCTAATAATAGCAAGTCTATTACTGACATCAAAGCAAATGTGGCTAATATTAACAATAAAGTAGAGTCTAACACTACAAATATTGCTAATAACACTGCAGCTATTGCGAATGTAAGCAAACAAGTTACAAATAATACAACTAACATTGCTAACAATGCAACAGCTATTGCAAACATTAGCAAACAAGTTGCTGGTAACACTGCTAACATTACAGATGTAACTGCTAAAGTAAATGCTAATACTGGCCGTATTGAATCTAATACAACAGCTATTAACAAGTTAACTGGTAAAGTTGATGCTAACTCTCAAGCTATTGAATCCTTGAAAGGTCAAGTTGGTAAAGGCAATACTACAATCGTTAATGTAGCTCAAAAAGTAGAAAATATTACTCAAAACATTAACGCTCAAAATAGTAATATCCAAGCTAATACTGTAAACATTCAAAATAACACTTCCAATATTAATAACATTAAAGCTAATGTTGTTAACGTTGAAAAGAATGTAAACAATATTAAAGCTGATGTGACAGTAGTTAAAGCCGATATCACAAACATCAATGCTAAAGTTGATCAAAAAATCAATATTGTAAACAACAACATTACTAACGTTAAAAACGATGTGAAGAATATTGATGCTAAAGTTACAAATATTGATAACAAAGTTACTAATATTAACAATAAAGTAACTAATATCGATAGCAAGGTAAATGATATTGATGTGAAAGTTAATAATCAAAATACTGTAATCAACAATATCAAAACTGATGTATCTGGTTTGAAAGATCAAGTTGGCAAAAATACTGAAGCAATTAAGAACTTACAAAATGTAAGCGCTGATGTAAACAAAGTAAAAGAACAAGTTAATGTTAATACTCAAAAAGCAAATGCTAACGAAGAACGCATTAAAAATGTTCAAAGCCAAGTTTCTGTTAATACTGAAGCAATCAAACATAACACTGAAAACATCAATATTAACAAAGCAGCGATCAAGCAAAATGCTGAAGCAATTCAAAATACTAATGTAACTGTACAAAAAGTAATCAACAAAGTTGATGAACATAGTAAAGTTATTAACGATGTATCTAAACAAGTTAATACTAATACAACTAATATTGCTAATATTAATAATGTTGTTAACCAAAATACAACTAATATTACAAATGTAACTAACCAAGTTAATGCAAATACAAGCAATATTAGCAAAGTATCTAGCCAAGTTAATACAAATACTACAAACATCAACACTCTAAATGCTAAAGTAGATACTAATGTTACAAATATCACTAAGGTAGATAACCGTGTAACTGCAGTAGCTAACCAAGTTAACGAAAATGCACAATTAACTAAAGCTGTTGGTACTCTAGCACTAGAAAATCATGAAAAAGTTAGTGTATTAGGTTTACAAGTAAACAAAAATACAGAAGACATTTCTAACAATGCAACAGCAATTGCAAATGTAAATACTAAAGTTGATGAAAACGTTAAATTAACTAAAAACATTGGTGCTATTGCATTAGAAAATAATGAAAAAGTTAATGTATTGGGCTTACAAGTAAATAAAAATACTCAAGATATCAGTACATTAGCAGAAGCTGCAAATTACAGCTTGAAAGCTTCTAACATTGCATTACAAGATCATGCAACACTTGTACAACATGATGCACAAATCGCAGAAAACTCTCGCCGCATTAGCAGCGTAGAACGTGATGTTAAAGTTGTAGGTGCTAATGCAGCAGCTTTGGCAGCATTGAAACCTATCGAATACCATGAAGGTCAAAAAGCTCAAATTATGGCCGCTGTTGGTACTTACAAAGGTAAAACATCTACTGCGTTGGGTGTAGCTCATTATGCAAATCCTGATTTATTAATCCATGCTGGTGCAGCTTATGGTGGTGACCATAGCGTAATGGCAAATGCTGGTGTAACAATCGGTATTGGTAATGCTCCTACAGCTCCTAAAGCATCTCCTGCAACTGTAAAAGTTCTTGAAGACAAAGTGGCTGATTTGCAAGCACAAAACAAAGAAATTCGTGAACTTCTTGATAAAGTGATTGCACAACAACCACAACAAGCTCCAAAAGTAGCTGTAAAAACAACTAAATAATATGCCTCCCAACCGATGGGTTACATGATAATCTATCGTAGGTATAGAAACCGCGTAGCAGAAATGCTACGCGGTTTTCTTTTGTGTGGATGTGTGGTGATTATCTCCATATATATCTTTATATTTTGGTGTAATAGAGTGGATAGCTATCTTGTAGTGGGGATTAGATACAGATAGAACTATATAATTCCTCTTGGTGGTAGATAGTGGTTTTTATGAGCTAATTATTATTTATTTTCGAACATATGTATCGAAGAAAAAACGAGAAAAATAGAGATTATGAAAGAAAAATATAAAAAAGTGGGATAAAAATGGATTTTTTATTGTGAATGGTGGGGAATTGTGGTAGAATTTACCATATAGTGGTGGATAAGGAATAGTAAAGGGCGGTGATACGTATGTTCATGGGAGAATATAATCACACCATTGATACAAAAGGGCGGATGATTATACCCGCGAAAATACGTGAACAACTAGGCGAAGTATGCATTGTGACTAAGGGCCTAGATAACTGCTTAGCTATTTACACCGAAGAAGCGTGGAAGAAAATTTCTACAGCTTTACAATCACAATCCTCCACTAAAGCTAGCGTACGTGCCTTAAAACGTTTTGTTTTTGGTAGTGCTGCTGAGCTTGAGTATGATAAACAAGGTCGTGTCCTCATTCCTGTACCACTACGTGAATATGCGAGCCTTGATAAACAGGCCGTTATTGTCGGTGCTGGGGATCACGTTGAAATTTGGAGCCGCGAAAAATATGATTACTATGATGATCAAGTGGCTGAAAGTATGGAAGAATTAGTCGAAGGGCTTGAAGGGATTATGTTATAGGAGGCTATGATGGAATTTAATCATACCAGCGTACTTTTACGCGAAACGGTGGACTCCGTCGTAACTAATCCAAAAGGCATTTATGTGGACTGTACCCTTGGTGGGGCAGGACATGCGCACGCAGTGGGCGAAATGCTTGACCCAGAAGGCATGATAATCGGTTTAGATCAAGATGAAGATGCATTGAGCGTAGCTCGACAGCGTCTATCTGATTTAAAGTGTCAGGTGTTAACGATACCGACAAACTTTTCTGACTTAAAGGAAGCCCTTCAAAATGAGGGCATCTATGAAGTAGATGGTTTTATCTTTGATCTTGGCGTATCAAGTTATCAATTAGATACACCAGAACGTGGCTTTTCATATATGAATGATGGTCCACTTGATATGCGGATGGATAAGGAAGCACCATTAACAGCAGAGGAAGTTGTTAATGAATATGATGCTGAAGCACTATTGCAAATTATCCGTGACTATGGTGAAGAACGATGGGCTAAGCGGATTGTTGAATTCATCGTTAATGCACGTCAAGAAAAACGAATAACCACTACTGGTGAGTTAGTTAGAATTATTAAACAAGCAATACCTGCGAAGGCGCGTCAAGATGGACCGCATCCGGCAAAACGGACGTTCCAAGCCATTCGCATTGAAGTAAATAGAGAATTAGCTATCTTGCATGATAGTTTTGTAGATGCTGTATCCATGTTGAAACCAAAGGGGAAAATTGGGGTTATCACATTTCACTCCTTGGAAGATCGAATTACAAAACAAACTTTCAAAGAGTTGAGTACAGCATGTATATGTCCTCCAGAACTACCGATGTGTGTATGTAACCACAAAGCTGTTGTGAAGGCGAAGAATAAGGCTATAGAGCCAAGTGCAGGGGAGATTGAGGTTAATCCGAGGGCTAGAAGCGCGAAGTTGCGCGTAGCCGTCAAGTTGTAGAATTGGAAGGGGTTAGTGTTTATGTTAGCGAGAAAGGCTGTTGTGGGCCAAGTAAAAAGCGATGTGTTGGTCGCTTCACAAGGGAGAAAACGTAGTGCAAGTGTGGCTTTAGATTTGAGTCCTATGATGTGGCAAGTTGTATATGGTATTGCTGCATTAGTTGCATTTTTGCTTATTATGATGGTTATGAATGCGTACAGCACAAAATTAGGCTACGAAGTAGTTAAAACACAGCAAGCTGTAGTACAATTAACAAAAGATAATGATGCTTTGGATGTTGAAGTGGCTTCCTTAAAGTCGCCCGTTCGTATCCAACAAATCGCAGAACAACAACTAGGGATGGTTTTGCCTGATTCTTTTGTTTATAGCACAAAAAGCGCTGTTACTGAACGCACTGTACAAGAGAAACAGCAAATTATAGACTAGCAGGCAAAGCAGCTCGTATTGGGCTGCTTTCCTTTGCGTGTAAAGGAGATTGTATATGAAACAATTACAAGATATAGTAAAAACCTTGCAAACAACGCATGTAGAAGGTAATACAGCTGTTAAAGTATTAGATATTACAGCTGATTCTCGTGCTGTAAAAGTAGGCAGTTTATTTATTGCTTTAGATGGTGCCACTGTAGATGGTCATAATTATGTAAATAAAGCTGTTGAAGCTGGTGCAGTAGCAGTACTTGTATCTAAACCAGTAGAGGTAAGTGGTGATGTTTGTGTTATCACTGTAGAGGACACTCGTAAAGCTATGATGGCATGTGTGCCATATTTCTTTGATTATCCAGCAAATTCCATGCGCATGATTGGCGTTACTGGTACGAATGGTAAAACGACTACAACGCATATGATTCGCCATATTTTGAAAGCTCAAGGTCATAAAGTGGGCGTTATTGGTACTGTTCATATTATGATTGGTGATACAACATATCCAATTCATAATACGACACCTGATGTAGTGGATTTGCAACATATTCTTCATCAAATGGTAGAGGAAGGTGTTACACATTGCGTAATGGAGGTTTCTTCACACGCATTGGCATTGGGGCGAGTTTCTGGTGTTGAATATGATACAGCGGTATTTACAAACTTAACACAAGATCATTTGGACTTTCACAAGACCTTTGAAAATTATTTGGCAGCTAAGTGTAAATTATTTGAACAAGTTAGCGCACCTAATCAAACTAAATCTGGTAAAGGGGCTATCATTAATATCGATGACGAATATGGTCATCGTGTAATTGAGAAAACAACAGCACCTATCATTACTTACAGTATTGATGGTAAAGGTACGTTGAATGCTCATGATGTAGAAATGACACCTAAGTCTAGCCGTTACACTGTCTCTTATGATGGCTATGACTATACAGTAGCTATGAATACCACAGGTTTATTTAATGTATATAATACTTTGGCTGCTATTGGTGCTTGTCTATTAGAAGGCATATCTATGGAAGATATAGATAAAGCATTGAAAACATTTAGCGCTGTGCCTGGCCGTTTTGAGCTCATTGAAGAAGGTCAACCATTTGCTGTGGTTGTAGATTATGCACATACACCAGATGGGCTAGAAAATATTCTACAAACTGCAAAGGCTATTCAAGAAAATCGCATTATTGTAGTCTTTGGTTGTGGTGGTGACCGAGATGCGACAAAACGACCTATCATGGGCCGTATTGCTGCACAATATGGTGATGTTGTGTATGTAACGTCTGACAATCCACGTACAGAGGATCCTGTACAAATTGTAAAAGATGTTGAAGCAGGCGTTAAAGAAGGCCTTCGTGAAGGCTCTCATTATGAAGTTATTGTTGATCGTCGGGAAGCGATTCAACATGCAATACAAAATGCAAAACCTGGGGATATTGTACTGATTGCAGGTAAGGGGCATGAGGATTACCAAATCTTAAAGGATAAAACGATTCATTTTGATGATCGTGAAGAGGCGCGAGCAGCCCTCAAGGAGATCTAATATGGCAGAATTTACATTGTCTCAAGTGGTAGAAGCCACAGAAGGGACGAGTACACATACCGACAATATTAAGTTCTTAGATGTATCTACTGATACAAGAACGATTGAATCAGGATTTTTATTTGTAGCCTTAAAAGGTGATACCTTTGATGGTCATGATTTCATCAACACGGCCATTGAAAAGGGTGCTACAGGTGCAATCGTAGAAAAAGGTCGTGCCGTAGAAGGTATTGTTTGTATTGAGGTAGAAAATACCTTGGTAGCATACCAAAACTTGGCACGTTACCATCGTCGCCGTTTCGATATTCCTGTAGTAGCTATTACTGGTTCCTCTGGTAAAACTACGACAAAGGAAATGGTGGCCGCTGTACTTGGTACAGAATTTAATGTTTTGAAAACTGAAAAAAACTTTAATAATGAAATTGGTTTGCCAAAAACATTGTTGCGCTTAACTGCAGAACATCAAGCATGTGTCGTAGAGATGGGCATGCGTGGCCTTGGTCAAATTGAAGAGCTTGCATTGATTGCGGAACCAACTATGGGCATTATTACCAATGTTGGTACTAGCCATATTGAGTTGTTAGGCTCTCGTGAAGCCATTGCACAAGCTAAAGGTGAATTAATTCGTTGTTTGCCTGAAAATAGTGTGGCTATTCTCAATGAAGATGATCCATATGTTAAGGCTATGGATAGCCTTGCTAAGGGTAAAACTATTACCTATGGTATTGAACGCAACGCTACTTGTATTGGTAGCCATTTGCGTTATAAAAAAGACGGTATTAAGTTTACTTGCAAATGTTATGACGAAGTCTTCGATATCTTCTTACCTATGATTGGTGAACACAATGTATATGATGCATTGGCAGCAATTGTAGCTGGTCGTGTTTTGGGGATTAAATCCAACACCATTCGTAAAGGCTTAAGCGAGTTTACTGGCACTCCTATGCGCCAAGAAATCGTACCATTTGAAGATATTGTTATCTTAAATGATGCATATAATGCAAATCCTTCCTCTATGGCTGAAGCGATTAAAGCATTAGGTCAACTAGAAGGTAAACGTAAAATCGCTATGCTTGGTGATATGCTTGAGCTTGGTGATTATACTGAACAGGCGCATCGTGAAATTGGTCAATTGCTTGCTGAAGAAGGCTATAGTGTAGTATTCACATTTGGTGATGCTGCGGCCTTCATCGCTAAGGAAGCAAAAAAAGCAGGTTTAACTGCATTCCGTTGTAATAGCCATTTGGAAATGGCTAATGCCTATAGCGATATTCGTGAAAAAGGGGATGTTATCCTTGTCAAAGGTTCCCGAGGCTTGCGAATGGAACGGGTTGTTGAAGAATTAAAAGATCGAGAATAAATGGTTACGGCTAGTTATATCTAGCCGTCATCTGTTTATTAATGAGTAGAGGGTTCATATGATATATCATATTCTATTAGCCTTTGTAGTGACCTTTATCATTACAGTAGTGCTAGGTAAAATTGCTATTCCTATGTTGCGTTCTTTACACGCACAACAAAGTATTCGTGAAGAAGGTCCAGAAAGTCATCAGGCGAAAGCGGGTACGCCAACAATGGGTGGTGCCTTCATGATGATCGCCCTTGTTCTTGGTGTTGCTATTTTCGCACCATGGAATGTAGGTACAGGCATGTTATTGTTTTTAACATTGGGTCATTGTTTATTGGGCTTTTTTGATGATTTTGTAAAAGCCGTTAAAAAACGTAATCTTGGCTTAACAGCTAAGCAAAAATTGCTAGGTCAATTTATTTTGGCGGCCATATTCTGTTACTGTATTACTGAAATTATGGTTATTCCTACCACATTGTGGATTCCTGTAGCAGATATACATCTTCAATTAGGTTGGGCTTATTATGTTTTGGCGTTTTTAATTATCGTAGGTGCTACGAACGCAGTAAACCTTACAGATGGTCTTGATGGATTAGCTAGTGGTACCTCTGCTGTAGCTGCGATTGCTTTCTCCGTGATTGGTCTTATGGCTGCATCTACAACAAATTCTATTGGTGCTGAAAGCGTTGCTTACTTTGGCGCTATTGTAGCCGCTGTTTGCCTTGGTTTCTTGGTATACAATGTAAACCCTGCGAAGGTGTTCATGGGGGATACTGGATCCTTAGCTTTAGGTGGTGCTTTTGCGGCTATGGCAATTTTGACTAAAACAGAATTGCTACTCGTTGTAATTGGTGGCATTTTTGTTATGGAAGCATTGTCCGTTATTATTCAAGTTATATCCTTTAAAACTCGTGGTGTACGCGTATTTAAAATGAGCCCAATTCACCATCATTTTGAGTTATCTGGTTGGGCTGAGCAAACTGTTGTTAATCGCTTCTGGTTTGGTGGTGCTGTATTAGCTGTTATTGGTGTCGTTTTAGCGACTATAACTTTGTAAGATAATACTTAACGGAACACGCAAATAATGGTATGCTTATAAGATAGGAATACATTATTTTTGTTGATAATTTAGGTGATATAGATGGAATACGGAGATAAACATATACTTGTTCTTGGCGCTGGTGCCAGCGGTATAGGCGCATCTTGGGTATTAGCTCAAGTTGGGGCCCATGTAGTGTTAAATGATTATAAGCCTGTTACACTGCCTGCAGATGAGGAAAAAAGACTTGTATCAGCAGGTGTAGATATTATTACCGGTAGACAAGATGAATCCTTGCTTGATGGCGTGGATCGCATTGTTATTTCTCCAGGTATTTCTCTAGATATTCCCATTGTAAAAGCCGCTCAAGCTCGTGGTATTGATGTGGTTAGTGAAGTAGAAGTAGCTTATGAGTTATCTAAATCGCCAATTGTAGCCGTTACAGGTACAAATGGTAAGACCACTACTACAACATTATTAACTAAGGTATTGGAAGGAACTGGAAAGCCAGTTCGCGTTGGTGGTAATATCGGCGATTCTCTTAGTGAAGTAGCTTATTCCATGCCAGCAGATGGTTTTTTGGTAGCTGAGTTATCTAGCTATCAATTAGAAACAATTAAGCATTTTAGACCGATTGGTGCTATTATGCTCAACATTACACCAGATCATTTAGCTCGTCATAAGACAATGGAAAATTATATTGCTGCGAAGGAACGCATCTTTGAAAATCAATTGAGTACAGATTTTATGGTGCTTAATATTGATGATCCTATTGTAGCAGACATGAAACATCGTGCACCTAGCCATATCCTTGAAATTAGTCAACATCAAGTGGTTTCAAATGGTGCTTACTATGATAAAGGACAATGTTATGTAACAAAGAATGGTATAGCAACACCTGTTATTGGTAGTGCTGATATCCACATTCCAGGTAGCCATAATATTGAAAATATTTTAACTGTTATCGCTTTAGCTTATGCGTTAAGTGTGCCGATAGAAACTATTCATCGTATTATAAGCGAGTTCCATGGTGTTGAACACCGATTAGAACGAGTTAAAACTCTTGATGGAATTACATTCTATAATGATTCTAAAGCTACTAATGTTGACTCTGTTGTAAAAGCATTGGAATCCTTTGATCAATCCGTTATTTTATTAGCTGGTGGTCATGATAAAATGACTCCGTTAGAAGACTTTATGCAGCTTGTTAAACATCACACAAAAGCTGTTATCTTTATGGGGGAAGCGGCGGATCGATTTGAAGCTGCTGCAAAAGAGGCTGGTGTTCAGCCTATTTATAGAGCTTCATCTATGAAAGATGCTGTAGAACAGGGTTATAAATTGGCTGTCCAAGGTGATATTGTATTATTATCGCCAGCTTGTTCAAGTTTTGATTGGTATAGCTGTTTTGAAGAACGTGGCGATGATTTTAAAAACTGTGTTCATATGTTGCAAGAAGGGAGACACCATTAATGAAACGTATCATTATTTCAGGTGGTGGCACTGGTGGACATATATACCCAGCAATAACTATATATAAGGAAATTATGAAACAGAACCCTGATGCACAGGTTTTATATGTAGGAACGGAAAGGGGCTTAGAGGCTACCTTAGTGCCTAAAGAAGGCATTGAATTTACTACATTACCTGTACAAGGTTTGCAACGTAAATTATCTTTTGGTACGTTGGTGACGTTAGGCAAGACTGCTTTTTCTCTTGTGAAAGCTAATACAATCATTTCCAACTTTAAGCCTGATGTAGTTATTGGTACGGGCGGTTATGTTTGTGGTCCTATTCTTATGGCCGCAGCATTGCGCAATATTCCAACGTTGATACAGGAACAAAATGTCATTGCAGGCATTACAAATAAAATTCTAAGCCGTTTTGTTGATGTAGTCGCTATGGGTTACAAGGATGCAGAATCATCTTTTTCAAAGGCAAAACGCGTAGTATATACTGGTAATCCAGTACGTCCTGATGTATTAGTTGATACTAGGGAAGATGGACGTAATTATTTTAATTTAAGTGATGACACGTTCACTGTTCTTATAGCCGGTGGTTCTCGTGGGGCGAGAACCATCAATAATGCTATGATTGATGTACATAAGCATTTTCAAGGAACAGAAGGAATTAAATTAATCCATATTACAGGGGATGGGGAATATCAATCTGTGTTATCTCAGCTTGGTATTACCAATGGTGATGGTTTAGGTGATTCCTCCTTGATCTTGCCATATTTACACGATATGCCAAAAGCATTGGCGGCAGCTGATTTAGCAGTCTTTAGGTCTGGTGCTATCGGTCTTGCTGAACTAGCAGTTCGAGGTATTCCATCTGTATTGGTACCATATCCATATGCAGCGGAAGATCATCAAACCTATAATGCCCGTATTTTTGTTCAAGAAGGGGCAGCGCATATGATTGTTGATCAAATGTTAAGTGCCCATGATTTGATAGGGGAAATTGAAATGTTTATGGCCAATCGTGATTTATTGTCACAAATGGGAGAACGAGCGTTGCAGTTAGGTAAACCTAATGCGGCTCATGATATTGCAAAGTTAGCATTATCTATTGCAAAGTAACAAGGAGAGGTTTTATGTTAGACGGTATTCATAAGATTCATCTTATTGGTATAGGTGGGTCTGGCATGCGTGCTATAGCGAATATTTTAATTCAAAAAGGTTATGACGTATCTGGTTCAGATGTAGCTGATTCTGCAGTTATTGAAAAGTTCAGAAATATGGGCGCTACAGTTCATATTGGCCATAATAAAGATTATGTAAAAGGCGTTGATGCAGTAGTTCGTTCTACGGCTATTCGCGAAGATAACCCTGAAATTGTAGCTGCTAAAGAGCAAGGTATTACAATTTTACACCGTTCCGATATTGTAAAAGCTGTGTTAGACGTAACAGATGGCATTGCAGTAGCTGGTGCTCATGGTAAAACTTCTACTACATCCATGATTGGTCAAATTTTAGTAGAAGCAGAAGCTGATCCAACAGTTATTATCGGTGGTGAAGTAGATTATTTAAAAGGTAGTAGTTGTCTAGGTAAGGGGCATTTCTCTGTAGTTGAAGCAGATGAAAGTGATGGGTCTTTCTTGAAACTACGCCCACATACTATTGTTATTACTAACATTGAAGATGATCACATGGATCACTACAAAACAATGGATAATTTGTTAAATGCATTTTGTGAGTTTGTCGAAACCTTACCAGAATCTGGCAAAGCAATCGTATGTGGAGATAATGAGAATATTCGTTATGTTATGAGCCGTGTAAATCGTAATTTCATTACATATGGCTTAAGTGATAATAATGACTATGTAGCTAAAAATATTCACTATGTAGACTCTACTTTGGTATATGATGTATACCATAATGGTGTGAATGTTGAGCGCATTCGCTTACGAGTTCCTGGTGAACATAATGTATTGAATTCGTTGGCTGCCTTTGTTGTTGCTCATGATTGCTGTGGTGTAGAAACGCGCATTATTACAAAAGGTTTAGGTAAGTTTATCGGTGCAAAACGTCGTTTCGAAACAAAAGGTCACGTAGCAGGTGTATGGGTTGTTGATGACTATGCTCATCATCCTACAGAAATTAAAGCAACATTGAAAGCAGCAAAAGAGTTGGAAAAGCATCGTGTTATCTGTGTATTCCAGCCACATCGCTTTACTCGCACAAGCTTGTTAAAGGATGAGTTTGCTACTGCTTTCACAAGCGCTGATGAAGTATATATGACAGATATTTATAGCTCTGGTGAAGATCCAATCCCTGGTATTGATGGCAATACGATTCCAAATGCTATTAAAACGGCCACAGGTCAAGATGTAAATTATGTACCATCTGTTGACGATTTGCCTGAGGTATTAGCGAAAATAGTAAGACCTAATGATCTAGTTATCACCATGGGTGCAGGTTCTATTAATCAATATGGGCCAAAATTATTAGCTATATTGGAGGAAGGCTTACAATGAAAGATAAAAAAATAATCGTATTAATGGGTGGTCCTTCCAAAGAGGCTGAAGTATCTCGTCGTACTGGCGCTGCTATTGCAGAAGCACTTGAAAGCAAAGGTTATAATGCCCAAACTTTAGAACTAAATCCACGCACTGTATTAAAAGATATTGAAGACTTAGGTGGCGAGGTTGTATTTAATGCAATTCATGGTCGTTACGGCGAAGATGGTGCGTTGCAAGGCCTATTAGAAATGGCTGAAATTCCATACACTGGGTCAGGTATTATGGCTCATGCAGTAGGTATGAATAAAAAAGTAAGTAAAGATGTATTTAAAGGTGCCAATATTCCTACTGCGGCATCCGAGTCCTTTACTGGTAATCTTGAATCTGCAGAAGCTATTATTGAACATATTCGTAAGGATTTTACAATTCCAGTAGTTGTGAAGTCTGCTACGCAAGGCTCCAGCATTGGCGTTACTATTGTTCGCGATGAAGCTCAGTTAGAAGAGGCTGTAACGGAAGCTCTAAAATATGACCCTATTCTTGTGGTAGAACAATTTCTTGATGGTCGTGAATTTACAGTATCTGTATTAGATGGTAAAGCATTGTCTGTTATTGAAATTCGTCCACATTCTGGTGAATATGATTACAAGAGTAAGTACACTGTAGGTGCTACTGAGTATTTAGTGCCAGCGCCTATTAGTGCAGAAATGACTGCTGAAATGCAACGCATTGGGGAACTTGTGTATCGTGAAGTACAAGGCAGTGGGGTAATTCGTGTTGATGTTATGACAGACCATGCAGATAATATGTATGTTCTTGAATACAATACTGTGCCTGGTATGACAGCAACATCTTTAGTACCAAAAGCAGCAAAAGAAATGGGAATTGACTTCCCAACATTATGTGAAAGAATTCTATTAACAGCTAGTATAGGGAAATTTTAAGGGCTAATAGAAGATAAGGAGTTAACTATGGATGATAAGCAAAACCATCCATCCAACTCTGGGGAGATGCAGTCTTCTACACCTGTTCGTGATGAACGGGCTGTATTTAGAAAACGAGTGTTAAAAATCGGTGGTGCAGTTACTCTCGTGTTGGTGGGGTTGTTTACACTACCTATTCCTTTTGGATCTTTAAAAGTTACTGGATCGGATAAGGTAACTGTACAAGATGTAATGGTAGCTGGTGATATTCATGAACCTGTTAATATATTGCAGATTAGTACAGAAAAATTAAAAACTAGATTATCGAAAGATTTACGTGTCGAAGAGGCTCAAATTAGCTATCAGTTGCCACTGACAATGGTGGTAAATGTAGTAGAACGCAAGGCAGTTGCAGTTGTACCGGCTCAGTTTGGATACTTAACCCTTGATAGTAAGGGACAAGTGATCGCATCTGAGCCAGCTATACAAGACACATCTGTTCCTATGATTTCTGGTGTGAAAGCTGGAAATATACTATTAGGTGATACAGTAGTAGATAAACCGATATTGGCGGCTCTTGAATATTTGAACTCACTCGATGAGGAGACATTCAAGAATATTGCAGAGGTTAATATTGGAGATCCTGATGCGATAATGGCATATACTGTTTCAGGTGTACAGATTCGACTGGGGGATGGCAAAGACTTAGCTAAAAAAGCAGAGCTAACTCAGTCGATGTTACAAGATATTAAAAAGACACATGGTAATGTACAGTATATAGATGTTAATGTTTCATCACCGTACATTAAAACCGATGTGATGCCAGAAGTTAAAAAGCATCAGAATGGAGCACCGACTACAGAAAATTCATCTACTAAGAAGGATGATAAAAAACAAGATAGATAAGGTCATGTTGAATATAAAGGTAGATGATTGTCGTGAGACACGAACGGTGGGCAATTGCCATAGTCAGCTGTATATTAGGGTTCATGGTTGTTACCCAATATAAGATGACTCAAGATAATATAGAAGAAAATATTCGCTTACAACGAACTGGCGATTTAGCGGTACAATTGAGAGAGGCCCAGAGTGAACGTGATGCTTTGTTAAAGCAAATTGAGTCACTAAAAAAATCTGGCGCTAATGGCGGTGGTAAAGCTGATGAACAGCTCATGATGAAAGCGGCTTTAACTAATGTTAAAGGGCCGGGCGTTAGTGTGTTGATTGAAGATAGCTTAAAGCCTGTACAAAGTGGAGAAAACCCCAATTTATATGTAATTCATGATGAAGATATTCTAAGAATTGTTAATGAATTACGGGCTGGTGGGGCTGAAGCGATAGCTATTAATGATCAACGCCTCATAGGAACGTCTGAAATACGATGTTCAGGCCCGACTATTACTGTAAATGGGAAGGTCTTTGGAGCTCCCTTTACGGTGAAAGCTATTGGAGATCCAAAGACATTAAATTCTGCGCTAACTATGCGCGGTGGTGTAGTAGATTCACTTAAACATTGGGGAATAAAGGTAACTATAAAGCAAGAAGAGGATGTAGCGATTCCTGCTTTCACAGGTACTTTTAGAGAAGAACATATGAAGCCTAATGAGTTAGGAGGTAAAGAATGAATATCTATATCTTTGCCATCATTGGCCTAATTATAGGGGCTATCCTAGGATGGATAGCACCACTTCATATCCCCGCTAGTTATTCGAATTATACTTCGGTAGCTGTTCTAGCAGCTTTAGATGCAGTATTTGGTGGCAGTC
Source organism: Veillonella sp. 20925_1_51 (assembly GCF_041431445.1). Lineage (NCBI taxonomy): Bacteria > Bacillati > Bacillota > Negativicutes > Veillonellales > Veillonellaceae > Veillonella > Veillonella sp. 20925_1_51. The sequence goes on along the minus strand of NZ_JAPVXT010000002.1, from coordinate 3,519 downwards.
GAGCAGCATTGGAAAGAACATTTGATCTTAGTAACTTTGTCATTGGGTTCTTTTCAAATATGGTATTAGCTGTTATTCTTGTATATGTTGGTGATTTAATAGGCATTAACCTATATTATGTGGCCCTTATTGGATTTGGGTTACGTGTATTTATTAATGTAGGCGCTATACGCAAAATAATTATGACTAAGCGGTTCTAATAAATCACATTCTATATAGTGGAAAGTTTTTAAATTTTAGTGTAAAATAAATGTAATTGTTATAAGATAGTCAGTATATAAATCGATACATTGGGACGTATATTGATACAATAGATAACGATAAGAGGAGGAAGTTCAATGTCTGATTTTGCAAATATTAAAGTTATCGGTGTTGGTGGCGGCGGTAATAACGCTGTTAATCGTATGGTTGATAACCAAATTAAAGGTGTTCAATTTTTAGCCGTTAATACAGAAAACCAAGTGCTTGAATTGTCTAAAGCGGATGTAACAATTCAAATCGGTGAAAAAGTTACTAAAGGCCTTGGTGCTGGTGCTAACCCACAAATCGGTGAAGAAGCAGCTCAAGAAAGCCGTGAAGAAATTACTAAAGCTCTTGAAGGTGCTGATATGGTATTCGTAACTGCTGGTATGGGCGGTGGTACTGGTACTGGTGCTGCTCCAATCGTAGCTGAATGTGCTAAAGAAGTTGGTGCATTAACAGTTGGCGTTGTAACTAAACCTTTCGCATTCGAAGGCAAACGTCGTCGTGCTGCGGCAGAAAAAGGCATTGAGTTCTTGACTCAAAAAGTTGATACAATTATTGTTATTCCTAATGACAAATTGTTACAAGTTGTAGATAAAAAATGTTCCGTATCTGATGCATTCAGCAAAGCTGATGAAGTTCTTCGTCAAGGTATCAAAGGTATTTCCGATTTGATCCAAATTCCTGGTTTAATCAATCTTGACTTTGCAGACGTTAAAACTATCATGACTAATCAAGGCGAAGCTTTGATGGGTATTGGTGAAGGTACAGGTGAAAACCGTGCTGCAGACGCTGCAAAAATGGCTATCAATAGCCCATTATTGGAAACTTCCATCGATGGTGCAAAAGGCATCTTGCTTAATATTTCTGGTAGCTCCGAATTGGGTATTTTTGAAGTAAACGAAGCTGCTCAAATTATTTCTGATGCAGCAGACCCTGATGCAAATATCATCTTCGGTTCTGTTATCGATGAAAGCTTGGGCGATAAAGTTCAAGTTACTGTTGTAGCAACTGGTTTTGGCAATAACGCTAAAAGCGTACCAGAATTCGGTAAAACAACTACTACATCTCGTCCAGCAGCCACTACAACAACAACTAACAGCGGTATCCCAGATATCCCTGTATTCATGAAACGTTAATTTATAGAGTGTATAATCAAAACATTCGTAAATAAGTAACTTAGTAAGACATATCTTGAGATATGTGTATAGGAGGTACAAATGAAGAAATTAGTATTATTAACTCTAGCAGCTACAGTTGTGGCAGGTAGTGCATTTGCAGCGGCACCTGTAACAAAAATTAGCGACGGTTCCACTAAAGTACAAGCTGATTATGCATTTAAACAACATGTATCTAAAGGTGGCGGCAATAGTAACGACGGTTTCGGGGTTTCTTTGCAACACGATCTTTCTAATAAAACTGCTGTTCAATATTCTTATGATAAATTGAATGCAAAAAATGGCGACATTAAAGATCATCAATTAGCATTAGTTTATAAAGTGCATCCAAACGTAAACGTATATGGTGCTGGTACTGCAATTCGTACAAATGATACAGAATTAGGTTTCCAAGCTGGTGTTATTGGTCATGTGCCATTGATAGAAAAAGTAAACGGCTTTGCTAAAGCTGGTTGGGGTAACGATATTAAACAAACTTACCAAGTAGGTGCTCAATATGAAGTTCGCCCTGATGTAGACTTGAACGTATACTATGGCTATGATAAATATAGCGTAAATAGCAACGATAAAACTGCAAAAGGTTTACACGCTGGTGTAGGCTACTCCTTCTAAGGATATCAAAGACCACTCTAATGAGTGGTCTTTTTTGTTTATAAATACTAGCATATGATTTATAAAAATATTTTATATAGGATATTGTATATATCCTATATACCTTAGCTTTTTTATAATTCAGATTGTAATTAGTATTTTTTCTTATGTATACAATATATTTTTAAATACTCATTGTATAATTAAATAAGTTTAGGTATGATAAATATGTAATAATTCATTTTAGATAGGATGGTGCAAGTTATGACAAGTGTTGCTGCAAAGCATGCAAAAGGGAAAAAACTTAAAGATGTAATCTTTGTAACTGCTGGCCAAGCCCAAGCTGATGCTAAAGAAAATGGTCGCGAGAACGTTGTTAATGGTACATTAGGTGCGATTTATGATGAGGATGGTAAATTAGTATTCCTTAAAACCGTTAAGGACGAATATTTAAGTCTTCCAGATTCTGAATATGTTGGTTATGCTCCGATTGCAGGTGTACCTGAGTTCCTTGCTGCTGCAGAGGCGGAATGCTTTGGACAATCTCGTCCAGAAGGTCATATCCGTAGTATTGCTACTACAGGTGGTACAGGCGGTATTCATCACTTAGTTCATAACTATACAGAACCTGGTGATGAGGTGTTGACTGCTGATTGGTACTGGGGTGCCTATCGTATACTTTGTAGCGATGTAGGTCGTACACTTGTTACCTATTCTTTATTTGATGAACATAATAACTTTAACCATGAAGCGTTCCAAAATCGTGTAAATGAATTAGCTGCAAAACAAACAAATGTCGTAATTTTGTTTAATACACCTGGTAATAACCCAACAGGTTACTCTATAGAGGACAAAGATTGGGAATCTATCCTTAACTTCTTGAAAGAACTCGTTGCTATAGGCCGTAATAATGTAATCATTGGCATTGATGTTGCATACCTTGATTATTCTGGTGAAAAAGAAGAGGTTCGTGCATTCTTTAGTAAATTCAGTCATTTGCCAAAAGAAATCCTTACATGTGTTTGCTATAGCTTGTCTAAAGGCTTCACTATGTATGGACAACGTGTAGGTGCCTTGATTGGTATTTCTGATGATGAAGAAATTGCTGATGAATTCTTAGAAATCAACAAATCTACAAGCCGTGCTACATGGTCTAATATATGCCGGCCTGCAATGCGTACAATGGCAAATATTGTAGCTGATCCAGCTAAGTTTAAAGCTTATGAAGATGAACGTAATTGCTATTATCAATTGATTCGCGATCGTGCTGATATATTTAAACAAGAAGCAGCACGAGTTGGTCTTCCTATGTTGCCATATCGCGGTGGTTTCTTTATTACGATTCCTACAGATTCTGCTAATGCTATCTGTGAAGAGTTGAAAAAAGAACATATCTATGTTATCGCTTTAGCTAACGGTATTCGCATAGCTGCTTGTGGTATTCCTAAATTCCAAATGACAGGACTAGCTGAAAAAATTTATAATGCTATGAAACGACTCGGCAAAT